>DATJEN010000339.1:0-10722 GCA_035496575.1 Pirellulales bacterium | reverse complement strand
CGATGCCGGAGCATGGTTCAAGCCAGCCTTCGCCGGTACGCGCATTCCGACCTTGAATGAAGCGCTCGACACCATTCAACCCGGCTCGATGACGCTCATCGAACGCAAGGGAGGCGACCCGGCCACCTGCGTCAATCTGCTCCGCGAGCGCAAGCTGCTCGACCAGGTTGTGGTGCAGGCCTTTGATTGGGCCTATCTCGAGGGCTGCCACAAACTCGCTCCCGAGCTCGTGTTGGCCGCGCTAGGTCACAATCCGTTCAAGGCCGAGCAGTTGGACGAGATCGCGAAGACTGGCGCTCGGATCGTGGCTTGGGAAGATCGCTACACCGACGCGAGCACGATCGCCGCGATTCATGCCCGGGATTGGAAGGCCTGGGTGTGGACCGTCGACAAGCCGGAGCGCGTGAGTGAACTGGTCGGCGCCAAGGTCGACGGCATCATCACCAATCGCCCCGCCGCGACACGCTCGGTAATCGAGGCGGCCGAGCAATCAGCCAAGGCCGGCCGCTAGCTGTCGCGAACATGCACGCGCTTTCGCGCGATTGCGAGGCTCTGGCCCTGTTAGCCAGGGCGATTTGGGCCATTCGCCTTGACCCCCATCAGCTTGCGCCACTATTATCCCGCCGCTTGTCGCAGAGCATTGGAGGCTCGCGCTCAAGCGCCCACCTTTGCGCACCCTTGCGCACAATCAGGGAGCAAGGCTATGGATGGCAGTCACTCCGCCAGCGGCGGTCGGCGATGGATGAACGCTGCGAAACCCGCAGGCTGGTTCTTTAGCGGCATGGCCGTGCTGGGCTTGTGCATGCTGGCCCGCTGGTACATGCCGGCGGAATCGGCGGACGCAAAACCGCCCGCGCCGGTCAAGAAGGCATCGGCCACCGAGCGCTCGAAGACGCCTTCCAATGCGGCTCCCAGCGCGCCTGTCGCCAAGCGCAACCCCGTGGCTGCCCTCGTCAATAACGAACCGATCACGCGCGAAGAGCTCGGTAAAGAGTGCCTGCTGCACTACGGGGCCGAAGTGCTCGAAAGCATGGTCAATCGAACGCTGATCCTCTCGTCATGCGAAGAACGAAATATCGTGATCACCGACGAGCAGATCGGAGAGGAGATCGATCGCATGGCGCGCAAGTTTGCGCTGCCGAAAGATCAATGGCTCAAGATGCTGGAGAAAGAACGCGGCATCAAGCCCGACCGCTACGGCAAGGACATCATCTGGCCGACGTTGGCGCTTCGCGAGCTGGCGAAGAATCAACTGAAAATCACCCCGGAAGAGATTGAAGAAGCCTACGACAGCGAGTTCGGGCCCGCGGTCAAGGTGCGGCTGATCGCGATCCATAGCGCGGAGAAGGCTAAGCAGGTGCGCGCTCAGGCGGTTGCCAAGCCGGAGGAGTTTCCAGCATTGGCGAAAAAGTACTCGCAAGACACCAACAGCGCGAGCGCCTATGGCTTGATCCAACCCATTCGCCACCGCATGGGCGACGCCAACCTAGAGAAGGCGGCCTTCGCTCTCAAGAAAGGCGAAGTCTCGCAGGTCGTCAAAGTCGGCGAGATGCACGTGTTCGTCAAATGCGAGGAGCACATGCCGCCCGCCAAGGGCGTCGATCGTGCGAAGGTCGAGCCGTTGTTGGCCGATGCGCTCAAGGATCGCAAGCTCCGCATGGCGGCCGGCGATGTGTTCAAGGAACTACAAGAAAACGCAAAGGTCGAAAATGTCTACAACGACCCGGTCAAGAACAAGCAAATGCCGGGCGTGGCGGCGGTGATTAACGGCCAGAAGATTCTGATTCGTGAGCTGGCCGAAGAATGCATCGACCGACACGGCAAGGACGTGCTCGAGGGCGCCATCAACCGACGCTTGCTCGACCAGGCCTTGCGCAAACGAAACTTGAAAATCTCAGACGACGAGCTCGATGCCGAGATTGGCCGCGCGGCCACGGCAATGGGCAAAACCAAACCCAACGGTCAGCCCGATATCGAGGCCTGGCTTGCGCATGTCGCCAAGACCGAGAACATCACGCGTGACGTGTATGTCCGCGACGAGGTGTGGCCTTCGGTCGCGCTGAAGAAGCTAGTCGGCGACAAGGTGCCGATTACGAACCAGGATTTGCAGCGCGGCTACGAAGCCAACTATGGCCCCAAGGTCCGCTGCCGCGCCATCGTGCTCAACAACCAGCATCGGGCACAGGAAATTTGGGAAAAAGCCCGCCACGACATGAACGTCAAAGCGTTTGGGGATCTGGCTGAGCAATACTCGATCGAAGCCGGCAGCCGCAGTTTGCGAGGCGAGGTTCCGCCCATCCAGCGGCACGGCGGCCAGCCGCTGCTGGAAACCGAGGCCTTTGCTCTGGATGCCGAGAATCCCTTGTCGGGCATCATCCAGGTTGGCGGCAATTTCATCATCTTGTTCTTCGAAGGGCGCACCACGCCGGTCAAAACCAGCTTCGAGGAAGTCAAAGATCTGGTTTACCGCGATATCCACGAGAAGAAACTCCGCCTCGCCATGGCCAAGATGTTCGACAATCTCAAAGAAGACTCCCATGTCGACAACTTCGTGACGGCCAATATCAAGCTGCCCAAGA
Organism: Pirellulales bacterium; assembly: GCA_035496575.1. Taxonomy (GTDB): domain Bacteria; phylum Planctomycetota; class Planctomycetia; order Pirellulales; family PALSA-1355; genus PALSA-1355. The sequence goes on along the minus strand of DATJEN010000339.1, from coordinate 8,143 downwards.
AAGAAGAAAAGGCCGAGCTCGATATCGACCCGGGCATCAAGACGCCCAAGGTACACAAACGTTAGGCGAACTCAGCCGCGATGACAGGTGTCTGTCACGGGGTATCCTACCGATTTTGACGGCGCCGAACCGGGCAAAAGGCCGTGACATCTAGCGCATCGCGCGCCTCGGTTTCTTTCCAGCGCGGCCCCGGTTATCTTGAACAGAATCGCGTTTCGTTCTGTGAGCGGACCATGAGTCATAGCGACGATCCTGACAACCCGGCCAACAATACCGCGCCCTTCCAGATTGAAGTGGCCGAACGCGTCAAACGGCTGCCTCCCTACCTCTTTGCGCACATCAACGCGGTCAAGTATCAGAAGCGCAGGGCAGGCGACGACGTCATCGATCTGGGCATGGGCAACCCTTCGGATCCGCCCGAGGATCTGGTCATCGATAAGTTGGCCGAGGCCGCCCGCGACGTTCGCAATCATGGCTATAGCAAGGCGACGGGCATTCCCAACCTGCGTCGCGAAGTCGCCAGCAAGTACCTGAAAAAATATGGCGTGCGGCTGGATCCCGAGAGTGAAGTGATCGTTTGCCTCGGCTCGAAGGAAGGCTTCAGCCACATGTGCCTGGCCCTCGTCGGCCCGGGCGACACGGCGATTGTGCCGGCGCCTTACTTTCCCGTGCACGTGTATGCCGTTGCGCTGGCGGCGGCCAACGTCATTGCGTTGGAAGTGGCCGACAGCGAGAAGTTCCTGTCGAACGTCGCCTACACCTGCCAGCATCTCTATCCGAAACCGAAGCTGCTGATCGTCAACTACCCGCATAACCCCTCGACCGTGACCGTCGAGCGCGAGTTTTACGTCGAAGTGGTGAAGCTCGCCCGGCGGTATGGCTTCATGGTGATCAGCGACTTCGCCTACGCCGACGTCGCGTTCGAGGGCTACGCCCCGCCGAGCTTCCTGTCGGCGCCCGGCGCTCGCAGCGTGGGGGTGGAATTCACCACCATGAGCAAGGGCTACAATATGGCCGGTTGGCGGGTGGGCTTTTGCGCGGGGAACGCCGAAATGGTTCGCGCCCTGGGCACGATCAAGACTTACTACGATTACGGCATGTTTGCGCCGATTCAAGTTGCCGCCATCATGGCCTTGCGGCACACCGACGCCGCGGTCGAGGCGCAAAGCATGCTCTATCAACACCGCCGCGACGTGCTGTGCGATGGGCTGCGCCGCATCGGCTGGGACATCACGCCGCCGCGAGCTGGCATGTTCGTGTGGGCCAAAGTGCCCGAACCGTGGGCCAGCCGCATGGACACGATGAGCTTCGCGACCAAGCTGCTCGAGGAAGGGGACGTGGCAGTGAGCCCCGGCAGCGGCTTTGGCCCGGCGGGGGAAGGCTACTTGCGCTTGGCCCTGGTCGAAAACGAAAACCGCTTGCGGCAGGCCGTCAGACAAATCGGCCGCTGCTTGGGTACCGACGTGCGTCCCTCCGGGGCCGTGGCGGGCGAATCGCAGGCCGCCGGCTGAGCCCCTGCTCAGCCACCGTTGGACCCGTCCGCTGATCGCGTTATTCCGAGTTTGACGCGCCCGTCACCGATTCTTTGCTTGTGAGCCCTCTGGCGGCCGCGAGTTGTTTTGACGCGGCTGCAATCGTCGGGAAGAATTTTCCGGGCCCTCCACGAAGTCAACCATGAGCCTTCGTGCGGTCCGACTCGATCTTTGTTGTTGGCGTGTCGCATGCGAACGGAACAATTCGAGCTTCACGCCGACATCGAAGAACGCCACTGGTGGTTCGTCGCGCGGCGCAAGATCTTAAGCTCGCTCATCGAATCGGTTCTGCCCGCCTCTCGGGCGACCACCATCATCGACGTCGGCTGCGGAACCGGCGCTAACCTGGCCGGGTTGGCCGGCCGCTATGACTGTGTTGGCATCGATTCCTCCTCGCATGGCATCCGGCTGGCGCGGGCCCGCTTTCCGCAAGTGCGCTTCATTCACGGGTTTGCACCGCGCGATTTGACTGGGATCATCGAACGGGCCAGCTTGATCCTGCTGACCGACGTTCTCGAGCACGTCGCCGATGATTTTGCCCTGTTTTCCGAGCTGCTGGCTGCTGCCCGCCCGGGGACATACTTCCTGCTCACCGTTCCGGCGGACCAAGGCCTGTGGAGCGAACACGACAAATCGTTCGGCCACTATCGCCGCTACGACCTGCATCGCTTCGAGCAGATCTGGGAGGGGTTGCCGGTTACGCCTTTGATGGCGTCGTATTACAACACCAGGCTTTACCCCGGCGTGTGGCTGGCCCGATTTGTGAATCGCCTCCGCCAAAAGAGCAGTGGGCTGGCCGGCACCGATTTCCGCATGCCCGCACGCTGGGCCAACCAGTTGCTGACCTGGTGTTTTGCGGGCGAGCGGCGCCGACTGACGCGGCTGGCTCAAGGCGGTCGCGTGAGGGGCTATCCTTTCGGGGTGAGCCTGATCGCCTTGCTCCAGCGGCAGGCGGGCATGATATCACCTCGCTCTAAGCCGGCTGATTTGCCGCGCGATTTCTACGATCCGACGACCGAGCTGGTGACCGTCGGCTTCTGACGCGCCACGTGGGCCGCGTTTTCCAAGTTTGCGCGGCACGCGCTGCGAGCGGCTATTCGATGGCCGCGCATTGGGCTATAATAGCCGAAATTTGCTACGCGCCGGCGGCGACAACAGAGTGTGTGCGCAAATAATTAGAGGGCTCTTGCTCGCCGGGGCAAGAACCCTCTTTGTTTGGCTGCCCGTGGCCAGACAAGTTTTGCTCGCCTGGACCGGAGACCCACAGCCGTAAACTCCCTATCGGGCCTGGGCAACCCAAACTTTAACCCCCACTCGTTTGACGCCCGCAGAACCTGCACAAGCCAAACGCCGCACGCGGCTGCGTAAATACCATTCACCACTGGAGCGCGGAATCACGAATGCGAGTCGCGAAGCTTGCCCTTGAAGATGGAACTGTGTTCACGGGAACTTCTTTTGGCGCGCCGGGAGAGGTCGACGGCGAAGTTTGCTTCAACACGTCTCTGACGGGTTATCAGGAGATTCTCACCGACCCCAGTTACCGCGGGCAGATCGTCACGATGACCTACCCGGAAATCGGCAACTACGGCGTCAATGCCGAGGACGTGGAGAGCGCGAAGCCGCATCTGGCAGGTTTCGTGGTTCGCAATCGCAGCAGCCTGGCCAGCAATTTTCGCGCGGATAGCTCGCTCGAAGAATACCTCGTCGCGCACGGCATCGTCGGCATCTCGGGAATCGACACGCGGGCCTTGGTCCGCCGCATCCGTCAGCACGGGGCGCTCAAGGGCGTGCTCTCGACCACGGACTTGAGCAACGACAGTCTGGTGGCCAAAGCCAAGGCCAGCCCGGGCCTGGTGGGCCGCGACCTGGTGCGCGAGGTGACTCCGGCCGCCGCGCGCGAATGGACCGACGAACTGAGCGAGTGGTCCAAACTTTCCCCGCATCCGGCCGCCGCGTCCCGCGCGCAAAAGCATGTCGTGGCCCTCGATTACGGTATGAAATGGAATATCGCGCGCCACCTGCGCAGCCAAGGCTGCCGCGTGACGGTTTTGCCGGGCACAGCCAGTGCCTCGGAAGTGCTCGATCGCGAACCCGATGGCGTGTTTCTCTCGAACGGCCCCGGCGACCCGGAACCGCTCGATTATGCGATTTCAACCATTCGCGGTTTGCTCGGCAAGACGCCCGTGTTCGGCATTTGCCTGGGGCATCAGCTCCTGTCGCTGGCCTGCGGCGGCTCGACCTTCAAGCTGAAGTTCGGACATCGGGGTGCCAATCAGCCCGTGCAAAATCTGCAAACCGGCCGGGTCGAGATCACCTCGCAAAACCACGGCTTCGCCGTCGCCGAGGAGGACCTGCCCAGCGCGCTGGAGATCACGCACCGCAACCTGAACGACGGCACGATCGAGGGGGTGCGCCACCGTGAGCTGCCGGCTTTCAGCGTGCAGTATCACCCCGAGGCTTCGGCGGGCCCGCACGACAGCGACTACTTGTTCGACGATTTCTGGAAGATGCTCGAGTCGAACCCGGTCGCGCGTTAACACTCGAACAGGACGCCGAGCACGTCGATTGCGGCGACCGCGCGCTCTGGCTTGCGCACCTCTTCACCGATGCAGTCACTGCACAGCGCCAGTACGAGCCGCAGATACTGCTCGCGCGTCTGATCGATCACGTACACATCGAGTTCGTCGACGACCGCTGGCCACAGCACTTCGAGCTCGACCAGTGCCCGATCGTCTCCGTTGATCGCCGAAAACACTAGCTCGTCAATTCGTTCCAGCAATTCGACGATTTCCGTCGGCTGCCCGGCCAGAAGCACGGCCAATTGATCGACGACCCGCAAGACCGCCGCGGCGGAAGGGCTGCCGGACGCATGGATCGGGCCATGCGCGGCATCCGATCGCTCGTGCAAGCCATACGAACCGAAGGATTGCACGGCGGAAGTGCCCCAGGTTTCGTTGCCCGTCGAGCGCGCCGGAGCGCTCGGCCGCGTGCCATGTTCCAGATCGGATTCAACTTGATTGCTAAGCAGATGCAAATTGCGGCAGTTGAGCCAGGGCCGCGATTGTTCCAGCTCCGCGACCAGCAGAGACAGCTTGCCGGACTGCAGAATCTCGGCCACGCAGCCAGCCCAGCCTTTCCACGACATGTGTTCGTCGAGCTGCACGTTGTTCAGATCGAGCAGCGTCGACCCGCAGCGGGCCGTCGCGCGCCAGCAGGCCGTATCGTCCGGCAGGCAAGAAATGCGCACCGCGCGGCCGGGCGAACACTTCAGCCCCGTGCTGAATGAGAACTCGGGCCGGCACTCGAGCGGCAGCAAGTTGATGAGGCCCGCGATGAGCCGGTCACTCGCTATGGCCGACGCCACCGCCAGTCGATCGCTCGCCAACGCCGCCTGAACCAAGGTCGCCATGGCCGCCGGGCCGGGAACCCGGGCGAGTTGAGCCAGCAAGGTCGTGTCAACCGGAGCGTTGTGGCCACTGAGCGTGAGTGGCTCGAGGGGCTCCGCCCAGTTGTCGCGTGGCTCGAGCGCGCCCAATGCCCGTGCGGCGCGTAATAGCGCGAAGGGATTGTTGCTGAAACGGGCCAGCAGCTCAGGCGGAACGACCAGAAAATGCGTGTATATCTTTCCACCGCGGCCGCTGTATTCCACGCCAGCAGCCGCGGTGAGAGACACGCTGTAGGCGCCGCTGTGCAGCCGGAAAAAATTCACGCTCGTGCGCTTTCCCGCGGTTTCGAGCAGCGAATCGTGCGAGGGTCCCCACACGGCCAGCTCGGTTGCATCGACCTCAGAGAGACCCGGCGAGCGACACACGATTTGATAGCCTTGGGCGCGTTCGGTCACGGCTGACGTGAAAATAGCTTGCTCGATTAGCACACTGCACCTCGCTAAAAACGGTGACTCGCCTGGTTGCACATCTAAATCGAGAGACTCTTCATCAGCCACTCAAACGGCTCGACGATGCCGCGGGGTTCAATCCGCAACGGAATGCTTTGGGTCGCGCCGCCGCGCAGGCGTTTCGTCATACAAGCGCCCGCCACCCCGGCCGCGAAGAACCGATGGCTCGTAAAGCGCTGTTGGCAAATCCGCCATAAGCCGGGCGCGTGCCGTTCGGCGTAAGCCGCCGGATCATCGAAGCATGTTTCGCATTGGTCCGCTTTGCTGAACACAATCGCCACCGGACGCGCCGATAAGCCGGTTCGCCGATCGCCGGTGACTTCGCTCAAATGGCTGAGCAGCTTCATCGTGAAAAAATCTTCGTCGAGCGAACCCGACTGCAGCTTGGCGGCATCCACCAGGACCAGCACGCCCTGGCAGCGGCCGAGCAGTGCGTGAATGATGCGGTAGGAGCGCGGATGATCGACCTCTTGAAAAAGCGCCTCTCCGGCCAGATCCGGCAGTACCAGCTCGAGCGGTTCGGCGAAGCGCGCGCTGCGAATTTGTCCATGCACCCAATTCCAGCGATCGGGCTCGCTCGGTGTCTTGCTAGGGAATTCGTTTCGTGCCAGCGCCGCCACCGTGGTTTGCTGCAGATTGACCGAGAAGCCGCCCCGCGCGGTGAGCTGCATATCGCCCACCTGCCGCGAGAGCATATCCAGCAGCATCCCTAGATAGACCGTTTTGCCGACCCCGCTCGGACCGAGCGCCGCCAGCATCAGGGGGGCACGCTCCGGATTGCGGGCCTGGTGCGCGAGGACCATGGGCGCATGGCACTCGTGGCACGTCTCGGCGTCGGCCGTGTTCGACTCATCGCACACCAGGCATTGGATGCCCCCGGCTCCGACCAGTCGCATCGAATCGAGCTCAACGGCTGTTCCGCGGTTCATGCTTCATCCTCCGACTTGCTGGAGGACGGGCTGTCACCCGGGCTTAGATCGCTGAGACTGATTGCCACTCGGAAGCCGATGTTGTGCTTGCGCGCCATCGCCCAGTCGGCGCTTTGGAAATGGCACGTCGCCTGGTTGTGAAAATAGGTGTCGAAGGCACCGCCGCGCAATGTCTTCAGATTGGTTTTGTCGCCCGGCTGCAGTTGGCTCTGGTCGATGGGGAGTGGATCGGCTGTCCATTCCCACACGTTTCCAATCAGTTGCTGAATGCCTGCCACGCTGGCGCCGGCCGAAAACTCGTCCACGTTTACGGGCCGGCCGGGTCCCGATCCCCAGACATTGGCGCGGGAGCGATCCATGCTCTCACCCCACGGATACTTGCGCTGCAGTAGCGGGTGGCCTGGGATGCTGACGGGCCAGCTTGCCGCCTTGACCCACTCGGCATCCGTAGCCAATCGTTTACCAACCCAGCGGGCATAGGCCGCCGCCTCGTACCAGCTCACGCCCACGACGGGCTGGTTGCCCTCGCCGCGCGAGAACTTGCCCTCGCGCCAATAGCGGGGGCCAGGATGGCCTGTGCGATCGACGAAATCCAACACGGCCGGCCAGATCTCACGATCCCAGATGTCCATGTGCTCATAGCCGCCCGCCGCGACGAAGTGCCGATATTGCGCGTTCGTCACCGGAAAGCGGTCTAAAAAATACGGGGCCAGATGCAGTGTCTTCCCGGCGTGCAATCCCTCGGCTTCGGCCGTGAACGGACGCTCCGGACGAATGAGCACGTCCCCCTCGGGAACAAGACACATGGCGTCGGTAAAAGCGGTGCGGGTCCGCTCAAGCTGTTCGGGCGTGAGATTCTCGACGAGCTGCGGCCGCAACAAGATGGCGTAGCGGCTCTGCGAGAGCATCTCGTCCAAGAAGGACTGCACGGGTTCGGCAGTGGACTCAGCCGACGGATCGTCTTCGGCAGTCTCCGGCTCCTGATCGGAATTACCCACGCCTGGATGAACCCCGGCCGACTCATCTGGCTCACCGGAATGGCTTAGCCACTCAGGCCAATGAGTAAACAACGTCCCGAAGGCGGCGGCGCCCAGGAAGAACAACCAACTCTCAAATGGCGAGACGGGCTGCATCGTTGATTACTCTGTTTCGTCCTTGCTGGCGGGCGCGAGCTTGCGAACCTTTTTTCTTTGAAGCATTTCAAACTGTTGTCGCACGGCGCCGAGCACCACGTCTGCCTTGTCAGACGATGGTTCGCCGCCAGCCGCAAGCGCCCCGGCGCCTGAACTAGCGGGACCAGGGACTTGCGACAGCACCTCGGCCTGTTTTTCGACGGCGCGGCGAAGGTGGCGCAATTCTTCGTTCCATTGCTCGCGCTCCGCATTCCACAGCCGCTTTTGTTCGCCCAAGGATTCGGTCAGCTCGGCCCCGCGGTGACGCAGCAGATCCAACTCGCTCTCCAGCGCCTCACGCTGCGAGCGTTCTGCCTCGAGCGCCGCATCCACCGATGAATCGCCTCGGCTCGTGCCGGCTTGTTGCAGGCGGACAATCTGAGCTTGAGCCTGGGCAAGTTGCGTACGCAATTCGGTAGCTTCGCTGCCTGGTCCCGGTTGCGAACGGGCCTGGGCCGACTCAGTTCGTGCAACGTCGAGCTCCGACTGCAGCTTTTTGACCTCGGCGTGCAACTGTTGATTATGATCTTTGGCGCTCTCCAGCATTTCCTTGCCGGTCACCGACTCCGCCTGGTACTGAGCCAGTCGATCGCTGGCCTGCGCGAGTTCGGCCTG
>DATJEN010000338.1:0-30081 GCA_035496575.1 Pirellulales bacterium | reverse complement strand
GCATTGGTTCACGCAGTCGCCGCACCAAGCGCCGGCCAGGCACAGCACCTTCCTCTCGCGCTTGAACGATACCAACAGCTCGCGCTGAGCGCCGCTCAGCTTCACCCGGTCGAATACTTCAGCCCAACGGCCGCGGTGCTGCTCGCTGCCGTGTACTTGCAGGAATTCGCGGTAGGGCAGCCCAGCGGCGTATTTGGAATTGAAATCGAACATGGATCGGTTCTCGGCGGCCAGTCAGAAAAAGTATGCGCGGCAATTGTGGGCAGGGGGGCATGCGAGGAATGAATGATTCTACGTGACCCGGCGGGGAAGGTGAAACTCGCGCACGTCGATGCACTCCATTCCGGCATTGCGCGCCGCTTGCACGCCGGGATCGGTGTCTTCGTACACCACGCAGTGCGCGGGATCGACCTTGAGCCGCCGCGCCGCCTCCAAAAAGATGTCCGGCGCGGGTTTGTGCCGCGACACGTCCTCGGAGCTGACGATCGTGTCGAAGCAGCCCTCGAGCCGAATCTGACGCAAGATCCGCTGGCAGATCGGCATGATCGCTCCGGTTGCAACCGCCATGGGCAGCTTGCCGTGATTCTCGCGCACCGCGTCGGCCACCTGCGGAATCGCTTCGATCCGCGGGATCATGTCTTCGAAGAGCGATTCTTTCTCGCGCGAGATCTTTTCGACGTCGAGCGACCGACCGCTTTCGCCGACCAGCAATTCGGCCACGCGCTTGGTGGGCCAACCCCCCAGGGCATAAAAGCGTTCTTCGCTCATTTCCAGCCCATAGCGCTCCAAAATCGCCATCCAAGCCTCGTAATGCGCGGGCATGGTATCGGCCAGCGTTCCGTCGCAATCAAAGATCAATCCGTGAATCGGCATTTGTGGTTAAGAGATCCTATTTGGTGAGTGGCCAAACTGTCGGCACTTCGGTTAGCACTTGCGTTCAGCACTTGCCATTCCATTCGGCGTGGAAGCGCTCGAGGAACGCGAGCATGTACTCGTGACGCTCGGCGGCGATGCGCCGCCCGGCCGCTGTTTGCATGCGGTCTTTGAGCAGCAGCAGCTTTTCGTGAAAGTGATTGATCGTGGGCCCGCTGTTTTTCTTGTAGTCCTCGAACGACGCGTGCGGCTGCGGTGGAATGTCGGGGTCGTACATGGCTCGTCCAGCGTGTCCGCCGTAGGCAAACGCGCGCGCGATGCCGATCGCGCCAATCGCGTCCAAGCGGTCGGCATCCTGAACGACGCGCGACTCGAGCGTGCTGGCAGGGGTTTCGACGTGCGCCCCCTTGAAAGACACTTCGGTGACGATCGTCCGCACGTGCTCGATGACTTCGGGCTTCTCGCCCAGCTCGCTCAGCCACTGGGCGGCCCGGCTCGGCCCCAGCGCATCGTTGCCGTCGTGGAACTTCCAATCCGCGATATCGTGCACGAGCGCACCCAGCTCCACCACGTGCACATCGGCGCTTTCCGCCGCGCCGATGGCCAGGGCATTTCGCCGCACGCGCTCGACGTGCCACCAATCGTGCGCGCTATCGCCCGGCAACAAAGCACGAACGTGCTGGGCGGTTCGCTCGATAATCTCTGCGGGGGAAAGAGTGCCTTGCACGGATGCGCCTATTTGCCGATTGGCATTTCGCCGTTGAGAACACGATGCGGCACAACCTCGATTCCGGCGCTGCGCAAGGCGGCGTAAAGCTCATTGACATGCGCGGCATCCGCCGTCTCCACGGTGCACAGCACGTTGGCGGCCGCCAGGTCGGAACCGGAAAAAGCACGGTCGTGCACCAGTTCCTGGATACTCGCGCCGGCCTCGGCGATGATGCCCGTCAGCCGCGCCAGTCCGCCGGGCCGGTCGGTAACCACGGCCGTGAAACGGCACAGCCGGCCGTCGGCCACGAGCGCTTTCTCGATCACGCGTGAGAACACAAGCGGATCGACATTGCCGCCGGAGAGAATCATCACCGTCTTAAGGCCATCGAGCTCGGGCAGCTTGCCATTCATGAGCGCCGCAAGCGGCGCGGCGCCCGCTCCCTCGACCACGCTTTTTTCGAGCTCCGCCAGGCGCAGCATGGCCAAGGCTAGCTCGCGCTCGCTCACGGTTACCACGCGCTCCAATCGCGGCGCGGCCAACTGGAAGGCCAGAGCGCCCACTCGGCCTACTGCCAATCCATCCGCGAGCGTCGGCTTGACGGGCGCCTTGACCACGTGGCCGGCCGCAAGCGAGGCGCTAAAGCCCGCCGCGCGCTCAGGCTCAACGCCCAGCAGTTTGACTGCCGGCTGCAAGCTTTTGACGGCGACGGCCACGCCTGCCGCCAATCCGCCGCCGCCGACCGGGATGACGATCGCCTGGACGTCCGGCACTTGCTCCAGAATCTCGAGGCCCATCGTGCCTTGTCCGGCGATGATGCGCGGGTCGTCAAAGCCATGGATGTAAGTCAAGCCGCGGTCGGCTGCCATCTGGTTGGCAGAGTCGAATGCTTCGCCAAAGGTTTCCCCGTGCAGCACGATCTCCGCTCCGAGCCGCTTGCACGTGGTGCGTTTGATCAAGGGCGCATAGCGTGGCATGACCACCGTGACAGGAATGCCAAGCAGGCTTCCATGGTATGCCAGCCCAAGGGCGTGATTGCCGGCCGACGCCGAGATCACGCCGCGCTGGCGAGCCTTTGGCTCGAGCAACAACAGCGCATTGCGGGCGCCGCGCTCTTTAAAGCTGCCGGTCCTCTGTAGATACTCGAGCTTGCAATAAACTCGGGCGCGGCAGATTTCCGAGAGGGGAATCGACTCGGGGCAGGGCGAATGGTAGATCCCGCCTGCGATGCGCTCTTTCGCCGCGACGATTTCGGTTACAGACAACGTCATACAGTTGCGACCAGCCCTGGAAGTCTCAAGTGAGACATTCTACGGATCGTCGCGACGTTGGATAGGACGCGCTGGGAGAGGTCGCTAGCAGGCCTCGCTGCACACGGCGAACTCGACAGGCTCGGCCGTCGGGTACACAACTCGCAGCATTTCGGGCTGCTCCCCCTTGTTGTCGCGCATGCGGATGCCCACGATGCGGCCCGAGGGTCCTTCATGGAGATGGACATTGTTGCGGCCGGATTGCTTGGCGGCATACAGGGCGCGATCGGCTCTGGCCAGCAAGGTCGATTGGACGTCGGCCGACTGGCAGCTCGCCAGGCCGATGCTGATCGTCAGCGGCAGGTTGGCCTCGGTGGCCGAGCGGAGCTGCTCAGCTAACTGGCAGGCGGCCGCGAGATCGGTCCGCGGCATGATGACCGCGAATTCCTCGCCGCCAAAACGCGCCACAAAATCGCATTCTCGCACGTTCGCCTTCAGTAGCGTGGCGAGCTCTTGCAGCATGCGATCGCCGTACAGGTGACCGTTGCGGTCATTTACCTTTTTGAAATAATCGACGTCGATCATGGCCACGCTGAGAGGTTCGGCCAACGGCTCGCGTTCTTCGATGCGTGCCGCGAGGATCTCGTCGAAAGCGCGGCGGTTCAGCGCTCCCGTCAGCGGATCCGATCGCAGCTCGGCAAAAGACGCCAGGTGGGCAACCTGCCGCAGGATTTCCGCGTAGCCATGCGACACCTCTGCTGACAAGCGCAGAGTGGGCTTAAGCAGCTCATCGGCGTGATCGCATACTTCGTGCCAACACATATTGGGGGCGCGCTCCACGCGCTTGAGCCGACGGCCGAAAGTTGCCACCGTCCGCGAATGCAAACTTAGCGCTGAGCTGATTCGAGCGGCCACCGATTCCAGTTCCTTCGCGACGGCCAGCGCGCGATCCACTTCTCCGTGGTGCTCGAACGACTTGCCCCGCAACCGCCAGGGACGGCGTCCCACCGTATAAGCCACCAGCGCGACGGCCGCCAACGCGACGGCGGTAGCAAACGAAACGAGCCAAGGTTGCAAACTATTCATGCGGCACCACGCGATTGGTCAATGAATGCGCCGCGCAAATATAGGTCACGCGATCAGATGCGCTCGCACTCGCGGGCGCCGTTTCCGCAGGCCGAGCAGCCACGAATTTGGCGGGTCGGCGCGCGGCGTCAACATCCAGATAGCCGCTAGAATCCGCACCAGCCGCCGCCAAAAGGCATCGGGGCGCGGCCTACAGCAGGCCGTAGCGCGTGAGGGTGCCGCGCAGCTTCGCTTCCAGCTCGGGCTCGAGGGCCGTCATCGGCATGCGCAACTGGCCGTTATCGCGCCCCAGCAATCGCATGGCCGCTTTGATGGGAATCGGATTCGTAGCCAGCCCGAGCATGTCGCGGCACAGCGGAAACAGCTTGCGGTGCCAGGCCTGAGCCCCGGCCAAATCGCCGGAAGCAAACGCCTTCACAAGCGCAATTACGTCCCGCGGCACGATGTTGCCCACAACCGAAATCACCCCCCGCGCGCCGATCGCCATCAGCGGCAAGGTCAAACTATCGTCACCGCTGAGTACGGTCAGATTCGAGAGAGCAATAATCTGCGAGGCCTGATCCATCGAGCCCGTCGCTTCCTTCACCATCGTGATGTTCGCGAGCTCTCCCATTCGGGCAATCGTCTCGGGCTCGATGTTCTTCGCGGTTCGGCCTGGAATGTTGTACACGCAGATGGGCAACCCACACGATTCGGCCAGAGCCTTGTAGTGCTCGTAGAAGCCTTGCTGAGTGGGTTTGTTGTAGTAGGGGGCCACGACCAAAGCGGCGTCGGCGCCGTGCTTCTCGGCGAAACGGGTCAGCCGCAAAGCCTCGCTCGTGCTGTTAGAACCCGTGCCCGCCATCACCTTGATGCGGCCGGCGGCGAACTCGACCACTGAGGCGATCACGCGCTCGTGCTCGTCATGGCTCAACGTCGGGCACTCGCCCGTGGTGCCAACGGGGCACAGGCAAGTCGTGCCGGCCGCGATTTGAAATTCGACCTGCTCGCGCAGCGCCTCGTAGTCGATCCCGCTCGCGCCAAAAGGCGTGGTAATCGCCACGGAGAGTCCGGCAAATGCTTCGCCTTTGGTCGCCATTCGGGTGGGTCGCTATCGGAGAGGATTTCAGGCTGCCAACGACGCCAGCATCATAGCCGTCGCGCCAGCCAGCACGCAATTGGCTCACCGCGTTGCGAGGTGCTCCGCACCCCCACACTGCCGTCACGAAAGCCCGAAATCGCAGGGCGAAATTGAGGTGTGTGGCGCGTGCAATCGGAGTCGGGGTTGACCTCGGGGGGCAGTTTTCCGATAGTCCGCCGTCCCATTCCGCGCTCACAAGTGCTGATGTTGCTGGCAGCTCTTTGATGTTCGACCGAACGACCCAATATCCGGCCCATCTCGCCAAGCTCGTGGCCGCGCGTTTGCGCATTCAACACGGCAATGCGCCGCCGGAAGCGGTGCTCACACGGCTGCTCGAGACTTTGTACTTTGCCAGTCTTAAGACGGACGAAGGACGACAGATACTTTGCACCGTCAACTACGTCGACCCTGCCGATCGTCAGAGCCACACGGCCATGCGTCGCCCGGCCGACTGTTGGATGTATGTGCCTTTCGAGCGCCCTCTGCCGTTCGACGCGCGCACCCTAAGCAAGTTGGCCCGCGCGGCCGACCCCGCCGTCTCTTCGCTCGCCGTGTACCGCGACAAGAAGAACAAGCTTTTCATCTGGGGCATGGTCGACCAGGAACCGCGACTGACCGACTTTGTCAGCTTCGATGCCGCCAACACGCCCGAAAGGCCAGGCTTGTTCCAAGCCACGATTACCGGCGTGGGCAACATCTCGGTCTATCAGCACGACAACTTGATCGGCAGCTTGGAACAAAATACGCTCGTCGAAGAGTATCACGACGTGCTGTGGTCCGGGCCCGTGCACGAGCTGCTGGTGAATTACCTGCACAGTTATTTAAAGGACACGCGGGGCAAGATTCCCGAGCACATTTCGCCAGCCGCGCTGGAAGCGGAACTGCTCTTGCGCTGGCTGAACTCGATCTGCCGCGTGCTCATGAATATCCAGCAGTACCGGCACGGCGGCGGGTTGCTGATTACTCCGCAAACCACGCTCGACGGTTTGAACGTCAAGTACAAGATTCGCTACGACCGCCTGCTCAAGGCGCTGCGGGCAATGGTGGAAAGCCAGCTTTCACCGCGAGTTCCGCCGGGCGGTGACACGCTCGAGGCGAACGCCGATGTTCTGCCCTACACGGTGCGCGGCGAGTCGGTGCTGGACCGCGAGCTCGTGGCGCATAAGAACGAAGTGCTGGGCGCGGTGCGCTTTATTGCGTCGCTTTCGTGCGTGGATGGCTTCGTGCTGCTGGACCGGCGCATGGTCGCGCATGGGTTTGGCGTTGAAGTCCGCACCGACAATCTGCTCAGCGATATCTATGTCGCGCGCGATTCGCACGCGAATCCAAAATTGCTCCGCCAAGGTGAGCTCACCCAATATGGCACGCGGCATCGGGCCATGATGCGCTATTGCTACGACAAGCCGGGCTCGCTGGGGTTCGTGGTTTCCCAGGATGGCGATATCCGCGCCATGACGCGCATCGCGGAAATGCTCGTGCTGTGGGAAAACATCGACGTGCAGCTCGCTTACCGGCCGCTCAACGGCTTTGCTCCCGGCCAGCAGCAGGGGCCACTGCTGCGTCGCGTGAATGCGCGCGTGGCCTAGCGGGCACGCTAATCCAATAGCAGCGGCGTCCATCCCAGCGCGTAGGCGGCGCGCAGCACGCACCAAATCACCACGCCGCACGCCACGTCAAACCCCACGCCCGCCACCATCATCCGCCGCGCGGGCAGCAGGCGCGAGCCATAGACAATGGCGTTCGGGGGCGTGGACACCGGCAGCGCGGAACCGAAGCTGGCCGCGAACGTCACCCCCATCAGTGGCGGCATCTTGTCGACTCCGGCTTCCGTGCAGATCGCCATGATCACCGGGATGAGCGCCGTGGCGGCGGCGGCATTGCTGGTGAACTCGCTCAGCAGAATTCCGCCCGCGATGGCGGCGGCCGTAATCAGCCACACGTCGTCGGTGCCCAGCCAATCGAACGCGCTCTGGCCGATCGCATGGACGAGCCCCGTCCGCACCATCAGGTTTCCCAGGCACAAACCGGAGCCAAACAACAACAGCGTGCCCCAATCAATGCGGGCCAGGTCGTCGGCCGCCAGTGAAAACTGTCGCTCGCGCCAACTGACCGGCAGCAGGAATAGCATGACGGGCGCGAGCAGCGCCACGATCTCCTCCGGAAAGTGTGAAACCATCCAGCGGCTTGCGTCCACTTGGCCCAGCAGCTCCAACGTGGACGGCAACACCCACAGCACGACCACAATCAGAAAAACAACGAGCGTGTTGCGCTCACCAACCGACCAGCCACCCAAACCCGCGCGTTCGTGGGCCAGGTGCCGTCGCACGGCCGTCAAATCGAGCTTGCTAGCGGGCGTCAAAAACCGCAACCAGGCGAACAGAGCCGCGGCCAGAGCGAGCATGAGCGGAATGCCCACCACAGTCCAGCGCGCAAAATCGACCGGCCGGCCGAAGTAGGCCTCTTGCCGGAAGAAGCCCATCGCGACCACGTTCGTGGTCGTGCCGATGGGCGTGGCGATGCCGCCGACGCTCGAGGCGTAGGCGGTCATGAGCAAGAGCGCGGAAGCGTATGGCGATTTTTCGAAGCTGGCTGGGTCTTCAAAGCCGGCCGCAAGCACGGCGATCACTCCCAGCGTGACCGGATAGATCATGGCCGTGGCGGCCGTGTTCGAGATCCACATCGAGATCAGCATCACGGCGGCGCCCACCGCGGCCAGCAAATGATTCGGAGTTCGAGCGGCGCCCGGCGCGGCAAGAATCGATAGTGCGATACGCCGATCAAGACCGTGCCGGCTCATGGCGCGGCCGATGAACATGCCGCCCAGCAGAAAGAACAGCGTGGGATTTCCGAACGATTCGAGGGCGACCGCCGCCGGAGCTTTTTCGCCCGCCGGCACCGCACCCGCCACCACGGCCAAGGCCACCGCCAACAGCCCGGTGACGGGAATCGGGATGGGCTCGGTGAGCCACCACACGATAGTTAGCAGCAGCACGCCGCACAGACGGTCGCCTTCAACCGTCAAGCTGCTCCCTGCGCCTGACGCAAACCATAACGCGGCTGCCAAGGGTCCCAGCACAAAGCCGATCCGGTCCCAGGGCAGCTCCCACCAGCGAGGACGCTGTTCTTCGTAAAACGGGTCGGGCACGATCGCAAACTACCTGGGCCGCAATGAGAGCGTCATTGCGGGGCAGTTATAGATTGGCCCGAGCGACATTTCAATCGGACGGCAACCCGTCACGCGCCATCTACAGGGCGCGCATAAAGGCCACGAGATCCGCCATCTCCTCCTTATTGAGCCGAAGCTCCAGCACCAGGTTAAAGAACTCGAGGGTATCCTCCAGCGTCAAGCAGCGGCCATCGTGCATGAAGGGCGGCGGCAGAGGGTCGGCTCGATTGTTTGCGTCCGCGTCGATCCCTACGATTCAAGAGGCGGCGACCACCCGCGCCGAACTCGCGCGAAGCTCAGGTACTCGCGGTGACGACGATACATACGATTGGCCATTCGACGCGCAGCGCGGACGAATTCATTCGTCTGCTGACCGCGGCCGGCATTCACCAATTAGTGGATGTGCGGCAATTCCCTGGCTCGCGGAAGTTCCCCCATTTCTCGGCAAGCCAGCTCGAAGCCGATCTCGGCCGCGCGGGAATCGCTTATCGGCACGCCCGCGATCTGGGCGGGCGGCGGCGGGGCGCGCCCGACTCGAAAAATGCGTACTGGCGCAACGCTAGTTTTCGCGCCTTTGCCGATCACATGGCAAGCGACGAGTTCTTGCGCGCGCTGGAGGAGCTCGTCGCGGGCGCCAAACTCCAGCCCACCGCCATCATGTGCGCGGAGGCCGTCCCCTGGCGGTGCCACCGGTTTCTGATTTCCGATGCCTTGGTCGCGCGCGGAAATAAGGTCGTGCACATCGTGGGTGAAAACTCGAGGCAGGAGCACGTGCTGAACCCACACGCGAGCGTGTCCGATTCCGGGGTGCTGACCTATCCCGGTGAACAGAGTTTGCCGCTCTTCGATTAGTTTGCCTGACGATTTCGCAGGCCCGCCTGAGCCGTTCGCGGCCGGGAGTCCGGCTAACGATCAGCCCAGGCCCGCCGCGCCGTCGATAGTCAGTGACGTCACCTTTCGTGCCTCACCAATGGCGTGCCCTCCTTCTTGTCCGACGATGAGTGATGTCGCCTTTCATTGCGCGGCGTCAAATTGGGCGGATCCGCAGCGCATGCGGACAAATCATTTTGACAGTGGATTCGCGAGCTTGAGCTGCGATCCAGAATCCCATGCAGCCGATATAATCTCCCCAGTCAAAAGCACGAGCGCGCTAGTGACGTTCCAGCAAAAGCTGAGCGCGTCTCGCTTCTTGTCGTACTTGTAATCCCGATCGGATTGCACCTTCGAGTCGTCCGGGATGAGAACAGTCAGTCCCCATGTCGATCCAATTCTTTTCAATCGACAAGACGAAAGGCCCTTTGATTTGCCAAAGTGCTGGACGTTCTCACGATACTCCAGTACATCGCTCCCAAAGCTTTGCCACGCCTCTAGGAGCCCCTTCTTCAACTGCTCTGGCATACTGCTCGCGAGAGTCTGCAAAGTCTTCCAAAACCGACGCGGTGGGTCCTTTGCTTTCTTGTTCTTATTGAACAGCTCCCACAAAACAAGCCGCCATTGATCCAAAACACGCTTGGCCTTCGATACAACCGCATCAAACTCGAAATAGACTTCTGGCGATCCCCGCCAGTCGAGACTGAAATCAGTAGTCGGGGATATAGGATCATCTCGTTGAACTACCTCCATAAACACACACAGATCACGCCGTGCAGCGGAGTAAAGTCGGACCATCGCCATACAGTGAAACAGCACTCCAGCCAGCTCATAGTGTAGGTCAGCAAGCAGGCTCTCAGTGTGGATGCCTATAAAAGACTTTTCAAGCGATCCCAGATTGACTTGCAATCCAGAGACAGTCAGCAATGTGTCCTGTTCATGCAGCAAGGTACAGTCTTTGTCGCGTTCGTAGCTAATCAGTAAGGGCCGAACCCCATACTTTGCTGTGACCTCTTCAGCGATCTGGTTTGGAGTTGCTGGACCAGTCACTGCCAGTGAATGTGGTACATTCCCGCAATCCAGCCCGTACTCGAAAACAAGGTTAGCGACCTTCGTGTACATCATCGCACCCATGAGATAGAAATCGCGATGCGATTGAGTTCGCAATCGTGTCGCCGATATCGGCCAAGTAAGCCAGTGCTTCCCAGCTATACGTGAGAGCGTCCTTCCCGGATTGATACTCAAACAACCTTTCGCACTTGGCTTCGGGATTATCAGGAATCGGCATGGTCAACTGGCAGATTGCATGAGCATCTGCCTCAACGCTGCCGCTAAAGGAGCACGCGCCACTACGAGGCAGATGATGGACATTGTCGCGATAATGTTTGATCTGTAAGCCAAGCTCGTTCCAGGCCGGGCGCAAGCAATCTAGAAGGTCGCTAGGCACCCGATCAGCGATATCACGGTCGTCTAGCATCTGCTCAAAATTGTCCGGACGGCCTGGCCTATTGACGAAAAATCTCCAAATGTCCCAAGCTAATCGATCCAACAGCTTTCTAGCTTTAGTCATGATCGCATCAAAACGAAAGTAAATCTCATGATGCGTTTTTATCGGAACCGCCTCTCCCGTTTTCGGAATCTGACTCTGAAGCGCCTCGCATATCTCGGCATATCGGACTGCCATCATGCGACAGTGGTATGCGGCGCCAAGTAGCTCGTAAGAGGCGTCGGCCAGAAGGAATGGATATGGCTGAAACATCTGAACTGGTAGACCAAAGCCATCCGCCAACCGATTGCCATCGGGCCGTAATAGAACATCGAGGGTGTCAAAAGTGACAAGATCAACGTGACGGACAATCAGCACGAGTCTCGCTCCATACCGATCAAACACCTCCTGGCTTTGTTCCAAGACCCCGCGTGAGTGATCGGCATGAATCGTGCCCTTCGCCTGGTCGATGTAGAGACCGCGCTCGAAGATCAACTTTTCCGTAGTGACCTGGGCCATTTTGTTGTGACGAAGGGCTGGTTGTTCCTCGCGAATCGAGCCAAAGTACAGCTCTCAAAGAATTCGATCAAGGGACAACGTCAGCCCGTCCAGCGGGCCACCTGGCCATTGCGCAATGACGCGTTCGCCAGGTGAGCGGCCGCTGCCGAGCTCACGCCCACTTCGGCCGGACATCGTGGCGGCACGCGGCTGCGAATCGCCTCGACCCAGTTGGCCAGGTGCAGGACTTCGCCCTTGGGTAAGTCATAGAAATCCGCGCCGCGCGGACCCGAGCCCAGCACGAGCTCGCTCTTGGCGATCTTTTTGTTGCGTTCGGGATGGATCTCATAACGGCCGCGATCCAGATATAGCGTCGCTTCGCTGCCCATGAATTCGAGCATCGCACCATTGCGAGCGTTGGCAAACGTGCCCTCGAAGTACACCTGCGCTTTCGCGTCCGGATATTCGAGCAAGGTCTGCACGGTGTCGGGGGTCTGCCAAACGTCGCGAGCGCTAAAGAAACTGCCCAGCGAAGCGGCTGATTGCGGGTGATCGACATTCAAAAACCACTGCGCGATATCAATCTGGTGCACCATGAGGTCCGTGAAGATGCCGCCGCCAAAATCCCAGAACCAGCGCCAATTGCGAAAGCGATATTCGTCAAAATCCTGCGGCGGCGCTTGGCCCAGGAACCGCTTCCAATCAACGGTTTTGGGATCGATACCATACGACTGGCGGGCCCAGCGCGGCGTGTTGCGGTTCCACGTCAGGTGAACTTTATGAAGCGGGCCAAGCTCGCCTGACTTCACGATCTCGAGCGCCTTGAGAAATTGCGGCATGCTGCGCTGTTGCGTGCCCACCTGCACGACGCGGCGATGGGCATTTTGCGCTGCGATCACCGCGGCGCCTTCCGACAGATCGTGCGTGAGCGGTTTTTCCACATACACGTCCTTGCCGGCCTGGCAGGCATCGATTGTAATCGGCACGTGATGATGGTCGGGCGTGCCGATGATGACCGCGTCGACATCCTTGCGCGCGAGCAGCTCGTGATGGTCCTTGGTCGTAAAGGCGCCGGGCGCGGCGAGCTGTTTGCCGGCATCCAAGTGCTTGTCCCAAATGTCGCACACCGCGGTGATCCGCGTGCCCGGCACTTCGGCCAGGGCGCGCATGAGCTGCTGGCAGCGGCCGCCGGTGCCGATGCATCCGACGCCGAGCGTCTCGTTGGCGAAAAACCCACGGGCCGTGGCGCTCGACCCGGCGACCAGCGCCGACGCCAGCCCGAGTTGCTCCAGGAATTCGCGTCGATCGACTCTGCCGTTCATGTCTCACCTTTCGATCTTCGGACGTTTTGTCCGGTTTTACACTTTCAGTAAGCACTTTCCAGCAACTCGACCATCTCGACGGTCGTGGGCTTGCGTGGATTCACGCGAATCAATCGCGCGATGCCCAGCGCCTTTTCGGCGAACTGGGGAATCTGCTCCCGCCGCGCTCCAAGCTCGCTAAGCCGCGCGGGAATACCGATTCTGCGATTGAGTTCCTCGACCGTTTGCACGGCCCCCAAGGCAGCATCGTGCTGACTGAGCCCACGCACGTCCGCACCCAGCAACTCGGCCACGCGCGCGAGCTCGCGCTCGCGAGCGGGCAGGTTGTAGCGCATGACGTAAGGCAGCAGCATGCCATTGCCCGCTCCGTGCGAACAGTGCGTCGCGCCACCAATCGGATACTCGAGCGCGTGAACCAGCGCGACCCCGACGTTGGAAAATGCCAGGCCGGCGAGCATGGCGCCCAGCGACATGGCTTCTCGAGCCGCGAGGTTGTTCGGCTGTTCCACCGCGATCGGCAAATTCTCGCCAATCACCTTGATCGCCTTTTCCGCCAGACAATCGCCAAGCGGGTGCCGCCCTTGGTAGAGCGACATCTCGCCCGGGGGCAGAGGAAACTCGGCATTATCCACCGCGGTGAAGGCCTCGATGGCATGCGTGAGCGCGTCGATGCCGCTGTCTGCTGTCACCTGGCGTGGGCAGGAAACCGTCAGGCGCGGGTCGACGATCGCCACCGCCGGCCTCAAGTAGTTGCTCATAGCGCCGACTTTCAGGTGATTCTCCTGATCGGTGAACACGCTGGAAGCGGACACCTCGCTGCCCGTGCCCGAGGTGGTTGGAACGCACACCAAGGGTAACGTCGGCCCGGGCACTTTGTCCTCACCCAGGTAATCTCGTGGCGTGCCGCCGTTGGCCAGCACGGCGGCCGTCATCTTCGCGAGATCCATATTGCTGCCGCCACCCAATCCAATCACCCCGCCCGGGCGAAACTCGCGGGCGTGTGCGATCGCGGCGTCAGCGGCTTTGAGCGAGGGTTCCGGCTCACCGCCGGCAAAGATGTCGAGCGTGGCGGCTTTTTGCGCTGCGCGCGTCAGGCGATCGACCAGGCCCGCTGACACGAGCTTTGCGTCTGTCACGACCAGCACTCGATCCAGCTTCAATCGCCGCAACACATCGGCCAATTGATCGACGGCGTCCAGGCCGAAAATGATTTGACCTGCAGAGCTAAAGGTCCAAGTCGTTCTCATGAGGGTGCCCGTGGTTCGCGAGAGTGTGCCTGCGCCCGTTGCGGCGCGCATTGTAACGCGAGGGGGGTGCGCGCAGCAAAGAACCGCGCTCGCGGCGATTACTTCGAGTCGGAAAGGGCCGCGCGGTAGCCGGTCAGAATGCGGCCTTCGATCGTGGGGGCCCAGGGCGAAGGCAATGAGTAGTACACCATGGCGCCGCCCCCTTCGTAGCCTCCTTCGAACAGCACGCGGCGCGACGGGATATAGGCCATCACGTCATTTCCATAACCGGAAACGAACGTCCGCTCGCGGCCGAGATCTTGCTTGATCTTGATGGCATATTCGACCACCACTTCGCCGGCTAAGGAGACGAAGGTGAATTCATCGCCCAGCTTCCAAACACGGATGGGATAGGAATAGGTGTTGGGAATGAATTTGCCCGCCGCGAGGTGGTCGAGGTACAACCGCGCTCGCGCCGCTATGTAACGATCGTCCGAGCGCGCCAGTTGCTCGAGCGTCGCGCGATCGGGCGTGCTCGCGAGCGCGAGGTCGACTTGCGTAGAACCCACCTTGATTGGCCCACTTATCGGGCGCAAATCTTTTGCGAGCACCATGTCGACGGCGGCGGCAAGATCGCGGCCATATTGTTTGGCAAGTTCCACTTTGCGGCGCGGCAAAGGGTTTTGATCAGCGCCGCAACCGGCCACGAACAAGGCTGTCGCGCCGCGGTGCGCGGCCTCGAGTTCCGATTGGGCGAAACCCGGATAGTCGCTCGACCACTCGTAACCGTCGAGAACCGTCGCGTGGCAAGCATAGCCAAACAAGACGCAGCGCAACTTACCGAGGGGATCCGTAACCTTGAGAACCGGCACGTCGTGATCCGCAGGGCCAACCAGCAGGCCGGCTTCTTGCAAGCGGGGTACCTCCGGCTCCTTGTTGTTGCGCCGGTTCGCCGCGAAGGACGCGCTGCCCTGGCCATACGAAACGGCACAAGGCGCGAGAGATTTGACCGCCCGGCCGACCAGTGAAACGACAGCCGGCTTCAACGACTCGGCGTACTTGTCGACCAAATGCTGCTGGTCAGCACTTAGCAGGTCATAGTGCAGCGTGCGCAAGTTGTGGCCGACGACGGGCCCGCTATGGGTATGCGAACAAGCCAGCACGACACGCGAGCGCGGCAACCCATGTTGCTTCTCAAGCTCTGCGAATATTGGGTCGGCAACATCAGGGCTGATACCCACCAGATCCAAGGTGACGAACGCCACGCGGCTGCCATGGTCGTCTTCGAGAACGAGACAGCCGGCGTGCAGATCATTGAGCACGCCCGTGGAAGGATGCGTCCGATGGCCATAGCCCGCCAGCCACATCGAGTGGGCCGGCGTGATCTTCTGTTTCGCGACACCGGCTTTCCACTCGGCCCGCACACGGCCACTGGAAACCAGCAGCCACATAACGGCCAGCAACACCAGACAATAGTAATGGATCCGCTTGTTCATCGGTGCGCAGGGCTCCAAGTAATCAGGTCAATCCCAGCAGCCGCCGGGCATTATCGCGGAAGATTTTGGCTTCGATCTCCGCCGGCAGTTGAAGCTGCCGCACGAGCGCAAACTGAGGCACCGGCTGGCCGGGCGAAAGAAAATCGGTGCCGAACATCAAGCGGTCCGCGCGGCGAATCATGAATTGCCGTCCAAAATCCAAGTCGCGCGAAATGGCGCCCGCGCCGCTGCCGGCCGACAGATCGCCGCGCAAGTTCGGATACTTATCCATCAGGCGATCGATCGCGCCTCCCGGTTTCACCGGGCCAGTAGGATACTTGGCCAGGTCGGCTTCGGTCACTTCGCCGGAGATCGATGCCCACCAGCCTGGGCCATGCCCAATGAATTGCGAGTTGGGATGCTGCGCCAGCGCGTTCTCGAGCCGCGGCAGGCCAGGGCGATCCATGTTGCGCTCGTTGTCGATGTGAAACAGAAGCGGCAATCGCAGCTCGCCGCACGCCGCATAGATGGTCATGTTCCGCGGATCATCGAATGGGATGCCAACCTTGTGCTCGCCGAAGCCCTTGGCGCCCTGATCGACATACCGCCGCAACATGTCGACGAGCCCCTTCTGCCCCCCGGTATAGCTCGCGCGCGGATCCACCGAACAAAACGGGATCAAGCGGTCGCGGTGTTCTCGGGTTTCCGCCAGCACGAAATCGGTCGTGAGCGGATAACTTGACGACTCGGGCGAAACCAGCGGCAGCACAACAGCCTGCGCCACCTGG
Organism: Pirellulales bacterium; assembly: GCA_035496575.1. Classification (GTDB taxonomy): domain Bacteria; phylum Planctomycetota; class Planctomycetia; order Pirellulales; family PALSA-1355; genus PALSA-1355. The sequence continues at coordinate 14,212 of DATJEN010000338.1, read as the reverse complement.
TTGGCATCCATCCACTCGAGCAATGCGCCGGCCGAAAGCGGCTTCGTCGTGTTCCACGTCTGCCCCAAGTGCGTGTGCACGTCGACGAACTGACCTTTGGGCAGATCGGCAGCCGAAGATTTGCCGGCCACGTGGCACCACGCGGCGAGCGCCGCGCCGCAGGACCAGGTGAAGGATCGCCTGGATAGTCGTTGGTTGGCTTGCACTCGCATGGACCGCCTTGGCTTACTCAGGAAGCCTTCATGAGATATGCCAACAAGTCGGTCATCTGTCCGACGTCGATTTGTTTTTCCAAGCCCTCAGGCATGATTGACAGCCCGGTGGCATGCAGCTCCTCGATGTCGGCTCGCTCGATGGTGTCGGTGGCATCATCCGCACGTTTCAAGGTGACGCTATTGGCGGTTTCACTCGCGACCAAACCCGTCAGTGACCGGCCATCCTGAGTCACCAGCACGTAATTGACGAATTGCGGATTCACTTCGCGATTTGGGTCGAGCACGTTGACCAGGATGGCCTCCGTGCCACGATTGCGGAAGCTGGCGAGACTAGGGCCAATTTCGTGGCCCACGCCCTCCAGCCGATGACAGGCCGCACACACGCGAGCAAACACGGCTCGACCTCGAGAAGCATCGCCTGCGCCACTCAGAGCGCTTCGATAGGCGTCCACGACATCGGGCCGCCGGCCGAGGCGAGCTTTGGCCAACAGTGGCTTTGCCCGCTCGCGCAGCGCCCGGTCGGAATGTTTTTCAAGCTGCTGCAGCCTGGCAGCGTCGAGATCGGCAAACGAAAGCTCGCCGCGCTCGGCTCGCTCGACCAGCGCACTCAGCCAATCCGTGCGGGAGAAGAGCGCCTCGGCCACTTCAGCCCGGGACCGCGGTCCCAACGTCGGCCAGGCGTCGAGCAGCGAGTTTCCGATGGCAGGGCGGTTATAGCGGGCTAACGCCGAAATCGAGGCCGACTGCAGCTCCTGCGGATAGCGATTCGAAACAAGCTCGACGAGTGATTGCCCGGATTCATCGAATGTGCCCAGCGACAGGGTGCGGACCGCCTCGATGCGGCGCTCGGTTGTTGCGTCAGCGGCCAGCACGTCTTGTTTCGCTTGCTTGAGCAAGCGGTCGAAGAGCTTCACGGCGCCCGCATTGCCGAGCGCCGCCAACTGGGCCCGCAATCCTCCGTCGCGACCCCCCAGTCCCTCGCCGAATCCCAGCAAAATCGCCGTGGCGAGTTGGGTGTCGCGCTCTCCCAGCGAAGCGAGTGATGCAACAACTTTGGCTTTCTCGGTCCGTTCACCCTGCCGAGCGACGTACCGCGCCAGGTCTCTCAGAAGCGGGCGAGCATCGTCGTCGGGATGAAAGCCATAGTACGATATCGATTTGGCGAAGACGTCGCCCGCGCCTGCCTTCAGCGAGCTCATGACCGCCAGGCGAATCCAACGATCGCCCGGATCGCGCGTCAGAATGGCCGCCAGTGCCGCGGCCCGCCCGGGATCGTCAAATTCGCCCAGGGAGAAAGCGAGCTGGTAACGCACGCGCATGTCGGGGTCACTGGCCATCTCGAACAATCTAGCGCGCAAGGGTGTCGAATTTGGCGCAAGTTTTTCGGCCAGCCGCACGGCTCGTTCGCGCACTTGTGGAACTTTGTCACTCAAGCGCGGCAACAGATCGTCACTCGACAGCGCGTTCATGGCCGCGAGTGCCTCGATCGCATGCACTCGACCGGGTGGCCAGGTGCGATCGGCTTGCGCGAGCTTCTTTAACGGCTCGATCGCGGCGCGATCTTGTCGTTCGTAAAGCAGCCGGGACGCGGTGTCGCGGTGCCAGCCGTTGGCTTCATCCAGTTGCGCTACCAACTCGGCGGTTTTCAGCTCACTCAAGCGCGGCAAAGGCTCTGGCCGGATGCCGTCGGGCGCGATGCGGTAAATGCGGCCCCGGTCCCGGCCACTTGTCAGGTCGAGATACTTCTTGATTTCCGGCGGCAGGCTGAGCGGGTGCTCGATCACCTCGCGGTACACGTCGATGACATGCAGTGTCCCATCCGGTGCGTTGGCAAACTGTGCGGGCCGGAACCAATTGTCGCTTGACGCCAGAAACTCGCGGCCGGGGTCAGCCCGGCGGGCCCGAAATTCGAGTCCGCGCGGCTCCAGAATTTTGCGGTGCACGATATTGCTGCCAACGTCACCGGTAAACGATTGGCCTACGTACTCGGCCGGCCAGGCGTCGCCGCGATAGATCGTGGTGCCGGTCGCTCCGGTGAAGTAACCGCCGGCGCGGCCGCCGCCCTCGATCGGTCCGACCGCGGCGCCGGTTACGCGCAGCCGCGTCCGCGCGATGCGCCAAGGTTCGAGCGGGCTGGTGCGGAAGACTTCGGCTTGCGGCCCATCCTCGGCAATGCTGACCCGCGCGCTCGGCGCCGACACGGCAGGGTTGCGTGCGATATAACGGTCCTCGAACATGACCATCTGAATGTGATCGCTATTGGCGCAATCGAACTTGCGCCCCCAATCGTCGAAGGTCATGCCGTGCTGCGCGCCGCCGCTTTCGGCGCGCAGCTCGAGCGTGCGCGGATCGAAGGAAAAGTCGCGGCCGCTAAGCGAGATCGGCTTGCGCTTGGGGTCATCAGCGCGATAGATGGAACCGCCGCTGGTGCTGGCCGAGCCGTGAATCCGGTTGTCGAGCCCCCATTGAAAGCTGTTGAGCAGTCCTTGGACATTCGTGCGCGGAAAGCCGGTGTAAATCAGTTTTCTTACGTCGGCCCGCCCGTCGCCGTCCGTGTCCTTCAGGTAATAAATGTCCGGCGCTGCGCCGACGAAGACTCCGCCGTCGTAGCAGGTGATGGCGGTGGGCCAGGAAAGATCTTCCGCGAAGATCTCGGCCTTGTCGTAGCGCCCATCACCATCGGAATCCGTCACGCGGCGGATGCGCCCCAGTCGTTCTTTGTCCTGCTCCGAGTAGTCGCGCATTTCCACCACGTACATTCGCGAGTCGGCGTCGTAGGCCACGGCCACGGGACTGGCGATCAGCGGCTCGGTCGCGACAGGCTCGACGTGAAAGCCCGGGTGGACGCTAAAAGTTTTTAGCGATTCGGCCGGCTCGCGCGGAGGAATGCGCGGCAACTCAGCTTCGAGATTCTCGCTCGGCGTGTGCTCCAAGATGCGGTCGATAAAGCGATAGGCCTCGTGCCGCTCCTTGGACGGGAAATCATGCCCACTATCGGGATAGCGGACCTGCAGGTTGTCGGCGGCGCCGAGCAACTCGTAAATGGGTCGCGCTTCGGTAATTGCCTTGCGCACGCCCTCGACGTCGAAGTTGCTGTCGTTAAGCGGCGAGTTGGAAAAGAAAGCGCGTGGCGCAAGCGCCGCCACGATTTCGTACATGTCGAAAGGCACTTTGTCGGGATCGAGCTTATACCGCTCGCGGATGGATGGCACGTAACGGTCGCTGGTCCAACCCTCGATTTTGCCGCCGTAATAATCGTGAAAGGGAGTCCAACCGCAGCTCGACACAATGACCTTGATGCGCTCGTCGAACACACCCACGAACATGGCGTTGTGTCCGCCCAGCGAGTGGCCGATCGCGCCGATTCGCTCGGGATCGACCTCGGGCCGGCTCGCGAGCAAGTCGACCGCGCGCATGTGGTTGAAGATGCCTTTCATCGAGCCCGACTCGTAGTGATCGGCGTTGAAGTCGTACTGGTAGTCGCCGAAGCTCGGATAGTCAGGTGCGAGCACCACGTAGCCACGTTTGGCCAGTTCGAGCGCGTAGTGCAAGTTCTCGCCATCGGCTAATCCGGCTGGCTGTCCCTTGCCGGTGAGCGTGGTTTGATGCAGGGCCAGCATGCCCGGCGCCCGCCGGCCAGCGAGCCCGTCCGGCAGGAACAAATAGCACGGCACGCGGTCCCCTTCATCGGCCGCAAAGCTCAGCGTCACTCGCGTGAAGCCCGGGCCAGCCGCGCGCTCCCTGATTTGCACGTCGAGCGGGCCCAGCTTGGATCGATCCGGCAGCTTGCCCATGGCCTGTTGCATGCCGAGCAAAATGTGAGAGCGGCGTTTGGCCCAATCGGCCGGCGTTTGAACCGGGTGTTCGCCTTTATCGTCCAGCCAATATCGAAGCCGCTTGTGATTGCGATAGTCGGGCAACTGGTCTGGCTCGGCGGCGAGCGAAATAACAATAGAGCCAAGCAGCAGGCAAAACGTGAACGCGACAAACCGCCGCATGGTACCGGACCGGTGCATAGGTGGGGGTGCTCGATATCGACCAGGTGCGGCCGACGCAGCGCGGCGTGGCACGCGAGGAGGAGACTTCAGGCAAGCAAGCTTGGCACCACGCTGCCTGCGGGCACGAGGCGATGGGGCCGATTTAGTTGATCGTGTAGTTCGTAGTCCGGCGGGATTCCCAGCAACTGATAAATCGTGGCGATGACGTCGCCCGGCACCAATGGGTCGCGTGCTGGAAACGCGCCGATCTTGTCGCTCGCTCCGAACACAAAGCCACCCTTCACGCCACCGCCGATGAGCATCAAGCTATAGCAATAGTTCCAATGGTCGCGGCCGGCGTCGGCAGCATTGATTTTCGGGCTGCGCCCAAAATCGCCGAGCACGGCGATGAGCGTGCGATCGAGCAGACCCCGCTCGGCAAAATCATTTACCAGGCTGCTGACCGCGCCATCGAATTGCGGCAACAGGGTATTTTTCAACTTCTTGAAGTTGGAGCCGTGTGTGTCCCAGGTCGCATTCGCGTCTGGCGCCCAAGAGATGGTGACCATACGCGTGCCAGCTTCGATCAGCCGGCGCGCGAGCAGCACGCTTTGCCCATAAATGTTTCGGCCATAGACATCGCGCACCTTGTCGGGCTCCTCGCCGATCCGCAAAGCCTGCTGTGTCCCTTCGGAGGTGAGTAATCCCAGCGCCCGGCGCCGGAAGCCATCCATGCCGTCGTAGGCCGCGCGGCCCGGACCGCGGTCGAAATGATCCTCGACGGCGCGGAACAGCTCTTGGCGCGCCGAGAGCCGTTCGAGCGAGACATCGGCCAAAAGCGTGAGCTCTGGCACGGCGAAGCCGGCGGCGTTTGGATCCTTGAGCACGAATAAGGGATCGTAAGCCCGGCCGAGCAGGCCGCCAAAAAAGCCGGACTGGGGCGGTCCGCCGGCACCCTCTTTGGTGATGTAAGGCAGGCAGACGTGCGGCACGATGGTTTGCTTGGGCGGGCGTAACATGCCCAGCACCGATCCCATGGCCGGGTACTCGCGGCTACCGCCTCCGATGGACGGAATATTATCGCCGCGGTCGTGCCCGGTCAGGCTGGTATAAACCGCGGCGGCGTGGGCGTTATTCACGCTGTGATGCATCGAGCGCACGATCGTGGCCCGGTGCATGTGTGCCGCCAGCTTCGGCAGGTGCTCGCTGAGCTGGATGCCCGGCACGCTTGTCGAAATGGGCTTGAACTCGCCACGAATGCCATCGGGCGCGGATGGCTTCATGTCCCACATGTCGAGGTGGCTGGGACCGCCATTCAAGAAGACCAGCACGCACGAATCGGCCCGCGCTGTAGAGCCGGCTGCTTCGGCGGCCAGCAGCCTGGGCAGCGAGAGGCCCATCAGCCCCAGCCCGCCGACTTGCAGCAGGTGGCGGCGAGAGATGACCTTCTGGCAGCCGGCTTGCACGGCGCGTGCGGTTTGCGGCCTCGAATGCACTGCCATCTCCTGATCGCGCAAGTTTCGCTCCCCGTGGGATTTGGCTTGCCATGAGCTTATCACAAATGGCGTGCCGGATCGACCGGCTACGGCTTGGCGGCCGCCGAGAGTGGCGCCGAGAGCTGGCCTTTTTGAACGGCCTGCTGCGCTTTTTGCATCACGTCCGCGATCCTGACGGGGGCGCCGCCCTGCCGCTTGCTTTCGTCGGCGGCTTCCATGAAGGCATAAATTTCCAAGGTTTCTTTGGCACTCACCGGCGGCTTGCCGCTCTTAAAGAATTTCACGATCTCAACTGCCAACGGCCGGTAACCTTCGTAGCTGCCACTGGGCACGATTCCCTTGCTGCCGAAGACCGTGGCGCCGTAGCCCTGCGCGCCGTCTCGTAAACCACGAAAGGTTCCAATCCGGCCGTCGCCCCAACGGCCCACGACGAAATCCGTGCCGTCGCTGTGAGCCCGCGAGACCGATTCGCAGCCGGCGCCCATGATCGTAAACAAGGTCTCAACGCCATGAATGCCATACCAGAACAAATCGGGATGATGCGGCTCGAGCGAGCAGGGCCCGCGGGCTTCGCAGCCCAGCACGTCTCCCACGCGAGAATCGCTTCGCATGCTCAGGATGCCGGGACTGAAGCGGAGCGATGAGCTCGAGAAACAGGGGACGCCCAACTGTTCGGCCACTTGATAAATCGCGATCGCATCGGCAAGTGTCCCCGCGACGGGCTTATCGATGAAGATTGGTTTTTTGGCGCGTAAAACAGGCAAAGCCTGCGCCAGGTGGGGCCGACCATCGACGCTCTCGAGCAATACCACGTCGACCTTGGGCAGCAGCTCTTCGACCGAGGAGACAATCTCGATGCCCATCTCGGCCAGCTTCTTGGTATAGTCCTTCACCCGATCGGCGCTGGCCGGCAGGTCGGGGCTGCCGCCCGGGAAGGCGGCGACCAGCTTGACGCCGGCCAGGTCGGGTCCAGCTTGCGGGTCGTTTAAGAGGGCGGCAAAGGCGGGCGCATGCGATGTATCGAGACCAATCATGCCGGCCTTCAAAGGCGACTCATCAGCCCTGCCCATCGGCCCGCTCATGATGGCGGCTCCCAGGAGACAACAGAAGATCGTGCGCATAGTGGTCCCGGCGGCTTAGGGGGTGCAGGCTTCACGGACGCTCGGTCAGTGGCACGCTGGTCCGTTCGATCCATCAGTGTGTTTCAGCCGAGAACACCGGTCAAGCAAACCGATGCGCAGCTCCCTCGGGCGGTCCCTTTCATTGCGGGGCGCAAACTCCTAGAATCATTCCTGGAGCCACCCCGAGCTTTCTTTCCAGCGACAATCGGGGCCTAAGGCGCGCTCAGCTTCGCTTCCGCAAGCTAACAACCAAGTCGGGCAGACGTCTCATGGAGACGGGCCGCCTGGCATGTGTCGCATACTGGACCCTGGAGCCAATGATGGTCAAAGAGTATTCGCACCCCGAAGTGCTGGTCAGCACGAGCTGGGTCGACGAGCACAAACACGACGCCAACGTGCGCGTGGTTGAATCGGACGAAGACGTGCTGCTGTATCAGCAAGGCCACGTCCCGGGAGCCGTCAAGATCGACTGGCACACCGATCTGCAAGACCAGACCGTGCGCGACTACATCGACAAGGATCGCTTTGCCGAGCTGTGCTCGTCAAAGGGAATTGCCAACGACACCACCGTCGTCTTTTATGGCGACAAGAACAACTGGTGGGGCTGCTACGCTTTCTGGGTTTTCAAGCTCTACGGCCACGCCGATTGCCGCGTCATGAACGGCGGCCGAAAGCGCTGGGAGCTCGATAATCGCCCCTGGTCACGGGAGCCGGAGCCAAGATATCCGCGCACCAATTATGTGGCCCAGGAGCCCGACCACTCGATCCGCGCCTTCCGCGACGAGGTGCTCAAGCATCAGCGGCAGGGCAAGCCGCTGGTCGACGTGCGTTCGCCCGGCGAATTTACCGGCGAACTTCTGCACATGGCCGACTATCCGCAGGAAGGAGCCTTGCGCGGCGGCCACATCCCTGGCGCTTGCAATGTGCCTTGGTCTCGAGCCGCCAACGACGACGGCACGTTCAAATCGGCCAAGGAGCTCGAAAAAATCTATGCCGGCGAAGCGGGCCTCAAACGGCGTACGCCCGTGATCGCCTATTGCCGAATTGGCGAGCGGTCGAGCCACACCTGGTTTGTGCTGCAGTACTTGCTGGGCTACCCCAAGGTGCGCAATTACGACGGGTCGTGGACCGAATGGGGCAATACGGTTGGCGTGCCGATCGAGCGTGGAGCGGGCAAGCCGGCCGAAAAAGAAGCCGTGCGGAGCGGTACGTGAGCGCGACGGTCGCCGAGCGGATCGATCAAGTTGCCGCCGAATTCGCCGAGCTCGAACCGCGCGAACGTCTCGAGCTGCTGCTCGAATTCTCTGAGAAGCTGCCCGAGCTGCCCGAGCGCTTGCAAGCCGAGCGCGACGCGGGCATTGGTCGCGTTCACGAATGCCAGACACCGGTTTTCTTGTGGGTTGAAACACCCCAAGGGCGCGTGCAAATCTATGCGGACGTCGCTCCCGAGGCGCCCACGGTCAAAGGCTTTGTAAGCGTGCTGGATGAGGTTTTTTCGGGCGCCACTCCACAGGATGCGCTGTCGGCGGAAGCTAACCTCGTTCACCGCTTCGGCTTGGCCGAAGCGCTCGGAATGACCCGCATGCGTGGGCTGCAGGCCATCGCGCATGCCATCCGCCGCAAGATCGCGGCGAGCGCCGCATGACCAACCCGCCTATCGTCGGATTTTCGGGAATAACCCGAGCGCGCCTACCCGAAAGGTGAGTGGCACATCGAACATTGGTCAGCTAGATTTTCTTGGCACAACCAGTGCGGACGCGCGATCACGCAGATTCTTCGTTTTCCAAATAATTTACCCTTGCATCTCGAACTGCCTGAGGTGCTTGATTAGCATGTGACAAGTTCGAAGCTGGCGACTGCACCATATCTTGGCAGTTTGGCCGGCCCCCGGGGCGGAAAGCGATCTCATCTAAATCCCTTTAATCCAAGACTGGGTCGGCGTGTCTCGGCACGTCTGCGAGGAGTTCAGCCATGCTCGCATATCCACGAGTCGATTTGTCGTTGGACCGATTGCGTCGAGGCGGTTGGGCCATGGGCGATTTGTGCATCGAGCGCCCGGAAGGCCGGGTATGGATCGTGACGGGTCAGCGCCGCAAACACTGGATTATCGCCCAGGCGCCATCGCAAGCGGCGGCCTGGTGGTTAGCCTGGGAGCAAGCGGCGCAGTTGCAACCGGCCAAGCGGCGCGGTGTGACCACGAACAAATAGAGTTCCCGCCGCCAAACATCTTCAGGCGGCCTTGGCGAGCATCTTGCCGCCGCTAAGTTGCCCAGTTGCCGGCACGTGAGCTGGCCAGCACCGCTTCGATCACGCGCATGTTCGCCACGGCATCTTCGAGGGGCGTGGGCACGGGGCGATCTTCCAGCACGGCCAGTGCAAACAGCTCGGCCTGCACGGTGTATTGATCGCAGGTCTCAAGCGAGATCTCACGCGTGCCTTTGGGCGTTTGATGCCGCATCGTGCAGGGCCGATCGGGCGGGGCATTGAAGGGGATGTCGATTTCGACGCGCCCCCGCGTGCCCACGATGTTCACCCGCTGAAAGGGCGCGAGCTGCGTTGCGCAGGTGAAGGTCGAGGTCCCGCGGCCAAAATCCAAAATGCCCGAAACGAGCCGATCGGTTTTGAAGGCGGAATCAAACTCAACGATGCCACACACCCGAACCGGCTCGGCGGCAAACAGAAACCGCGACAGTGAAATGCAATAGCAACCGATGTCGGCGAGGCTGCCGCCGCCAATATCAACCTGGTTGCGAATGTTTGCGGGGTCGACGTTGTGATAGGAGAAGAACGACTGGATCGCGCGCAGCTCGCCGATGCCCCCTTCGTCGACCAGTCGCTTGGCGGTTTGCCACTGCGGATGGTGCCGATACATGAAGGCTTCCATCACCTTCAGTTTGGGGAAACCTCGCGCCGCATCGACCAGCTTTTCTCCTTCAGCGGCTGACAAGCCGATCGGCTTTTCGACCAGCACGTGCTTGCCGGCTTCGAGCGCCTTGATCGACCAGGGCACGTGCAGATGGTTCGGCAGGGGATTATAAATCGCATCGACTTCGGCATCGGACAACAGCTCCTCGTACGAGCCGTAGGCGCGCGGGATACCCAACTTCGACGCCGCCGCTTGCGCGCGAGCAGCATCGCGCGAGGCGATGGCCACGACGCTCGAATGCGGGCTGCGCATCGTGGCGGGGATTACTTTTTCCAGCCCGATTTTGGCCGTGCTGAGCACGCCCCAGCGAAGCTTCTTCATACGCTCACTTTGCTTGCCGCGTTTCGAACGTTTTGGAGTGACCGGTCGAAGGCACGTGGACCGTGTATCGCTTGCCGCCAGGTTCGACGCTCAATTTGATGAAGGCGCCCTTGCAATCGCGCTCCGCGTTCGCAATCCGCGCGTCGTCCGTATTTGGCGAGCCATCGCCGCGCACGTTGCGATGCACCTGGTACACGGCTTGCATCGAGGGCAACTGCTCGAGCGTTGTCAGCGTGCGCGGATCGCAGCCCTTGGTCGCGCCGTTGTTGATGATCGCGACCCGCGGTTCAAGGGCGCGAATCAAAAGCGCGCTGTTGCTGACGTCCATCCCGTGATGGCCGGCCTGGTACACCTCGACGTGGCCCACCCGGTTCATCGGGCAGACCAGCTCCTTCTCCAGGTTCCAGGTCAGGTCGCCGGCATCGAAGAAGGTAAAAGGACCGAAGCTGAGCAGCGTCACAATGCTGTTGGCGTTGTCAGTCGGATCGCGGGGCTTGGCTTCAAACGACTCGCAAGCGGGATTCTTCGCCGCGCTGGCCGGCGGGTCGACGAATGTCTGCCGGGCGCCCAGGCAGCGGATCACCGCGGGCAGTCCGGATTCGCCGGGTGCTGCCTCCAACTCGATTACATCTCCGGCTGACAGGACCGAGCGCTTGAGGGCCTTGCAATCCAAGTAACTTTGATCCGGGCGGTCCACCAGGCCCTCGAACTCGCCGTTGTCGTGCAGATGCCGGATCGGCAGCATGGTGGCCAGCGTCGCAGCGCCGCCAAAATGGTCGGCGTGATAATGCGTGATGATGACATGGTCGAGCTGCCGCAAACCGGCGTCGCGCGTGACGACTTGCACGATGCGGTCTGGATCGCGGTGGCCGGGGTTGCCGGTATCAATTAGCACCGACTGCCCGGCAGGCGTGACGATCAAGGTAGCCGCGCCACCTTCGACGTCGATCCAGTAGATGTCCAGATGCTTGTCGAGTGGGCCGGCAATGGCCGGTTGCGCAACGACCCCGAGGCCAAGCACCAACAAGCCGACGGTCGTCCGAGTCAAAGGTGTCATAGCATCAAATCCAACGGAACCAGCGCAAGGCAAGGAAGAACGTCACGACCGCCCAGCTCGCCAGCAGCCCCACTTCGGACAACTGCGAGGCAAGCGTGGCTCCCTCTTGCATCACCGCGCGCAGGGCGTTGATGAGCGCGGTGAGCGGCAGGATCTCAATCAACGGGCGGATCGCGGTCGGGAATCGCTCGGACGAAAAGAAGATGCCCGACAAGAGCCACATTGGCAGCATGACCAGGTTCATCAATCCGGAGACCGCTTCGAGCGTCTTGGCGCGGCTGGCGACCAGTAAGCCCAATCCCGCAAACGTCACGGCGCCCAGCAGGATCAGGAACAGCACGGCCAGGATGCTGCCGTAGATCACGACGCCAAACGCCACGCGCGCAAACAGCAAAAGCACGATCACCTCGGGCACCATGAACAACAGCCGGCTCAGCATGACGCCGGCCAGGAAGTCGCTCTTACGCATCGGCGTGGCCAGGAATCGCTTGAGCAGCTTGCGGATGCGCATGTCCACCGTCACAAAACCGACGCCCCACAGCCCGCCGCCCATCAAGCTCATGCCGAGCAAGCCAGGCACGAGGAAATCGATGTAGCGCCCGCCGGGTTCCTGGAACTCGCGCTCGCTCACCTGCAAAACATCCTTGCGTCCTGCCGCGCGCTCCAGCGCGTCATTCACCGAATTTCGGGCCAGCACGCTCTGCGGCCGCGAGGGATCGAACAAATATTCGTAACTTGGGGGCGAGCCGTCACTCGTGGATTGCGGCGCGATGACGAGTTCGGCCCGTCCGCTGCGCAGGTCGAGCCTGCCTTGCTCGGCATCAACCGTTTGCACCACAAACTTGCCTTGATCCGCGAGCGCCTCGACAACCTTCTGGGCTTGTGGCCCGGCCTGCACGTCCACGGTCACTTTTTCGACCGGTTGATTTCGAAACGCGATGCCGAGGCCCATGGTGAGCAAGATCGGAAACCCGTACACCCAAAACAGCGCTTCCGGCTCGCGATAAAACTCGCGCACGCGCGCGAGCACTAGCTCTCGAAGTGGCGAATACTGCCGGGTCACTTCCGGGCGGAGCGAATCTTTCATGCTCGGGCAACCTCCGCATCTTCGAGGTGCCGTCCGGCCAGCTTCACAAACACGTCCTCCAGACTGGCGTGCCGAGTCGTCAGGCTCGTAAGCCGGCAATCGTGCTCGTCGAGTGCGCTCAGCAGGGCGGGCAATGCCAGGTGCGGCTCCGCCACCGACAGACTGATGTGTTCGTTCTCATCGCGAATTTCGCTGACCGTTGGCAAGTCGGCCAGCCAGGCGAGCTGCTCGCGCGCGTGACGCGAGTCGCCGTCCAAGCTGAATTCGATGATGTGGTCGACACCCAACGTCGCGATCAGCTCGCGCGGCGAACCCAGCGAGATCACCTTGCCCGCGTCCACGATGGCGACCCGATCGCACAACCGCTCCGCTTCGTCCATGTAGTGGGTCGTTAACAGAACGGTGCGGCCGGCGGCGCGGATTTCGCGAATGATCTCCCACAGTTGGCGGCGCGACTGGGGATCGAGCCCCGTGGTCGGCTCATCCAGAAACAGCAGCTCGGGATCACCGACGAGCGCGCAGGCGACCGCCAGGCGTTGCTTCTGACCTCCGGAAAGCTTGCCGACCTGTGCGTCGGCCTTCTCTTCCAGCGAGACCCGACCAAGTACGGTTTGCGGCTCGAGGCCTTGACGGTAAAAGCTGCGAAAAAGCGTGAGCGTTTCGAGCACCGTCAACTTTTCGGACAGCCGCGTCTCTTGCAGCGAGATGCCGATTCGCTGGCGAATCTCGGCGTCGGCCTTTCCCCATCGAAATCCAGTACTTCGACCTCGCCGGAGGTGGGCGGCAACAGCCCCTCGAGAATCTCGATGGTCGTGGTCTTGCCGGCGCCGTTTGGACCCAGCAGGCCAAAGCATTCGCCGCGTTCGACTTCCAAATCGAGCCCACGCACGGCATCGACCGGAGGGCGCGCGTCGTATCGCTTCACCAGGTTCGAGCAGCGGATGGCGAGCGGCATGCAAGTGGCGGAACAGGCGCCGCCCAGCAAGGAGGGGTTGTCGCCGCGATCGGCCGGGACGGGGCCGAAATGGCGCGTGGCACGATTTTACCCGCCGTACGAAACATGGTCGAGCGGGCCGAACGATAGGCCCTTGAGCATTCCAAGTCGCTCACCAGGCGGCTGCTGGTTAAGATGCTCGCAAGTGACTCTTATCTTTCGCTAATGGACCTAACATGTTGGCACCTCGGCTAGGCGCTTGGACCATTCTGCTGGCCGCGCTTCTGGTCGCGAGCGGAAAATCGGTCACTGCTCAGCAAGCCGCGACGGCCGAGCCTGCGACTTCGCGGACTTTTCCAGCCGACCTGGTCAGTTGGGCCCCGCTGCCGGGCAATCCAGTGTTCCAAGGCGGCGGGCCTGGCGCTTGGGACGCCAAGATTCGCGAACGCGGCTGGATCATGCGCGAAGGGAATACCTATTCGCTGTGGTACACCGGCTACGACGGCACGCGCGAGGGCATCAAGCAGCTCGGCTACGCCACGTCGTCTGATGGCCTGCATTGGACGCGCTGGCCGGAGAATCCAATCGTCCGCAGCCACTGGGTCGAGGACATGATGGTCGTCAAGCAGGGCGACACCTATTACATGTTCGCCGAAGGTTTGAACGATGAAGCGCAATTGCTGGTCTCCACCGACCGCATTCATTGGGAGCTGCGCGGAAAATTGAATATTCGCACCCACGCCGGCGAGCCCCTTTCGCCAGGACCATTCGGCACGCCGACCGCCTGGTTCGAAGACAACACCTGGCATTTGTTCTACGAACGCGCGGATGCGGGCGTTTGGCTGGCGAGATCAAGTGACCTGGGCGTATTTACGAACGTGCAGGATGCGCCCGTGCTCTTGCCGGGACCCGAAAAATACGACCGCAACATGATCGCGCTCAACCAGGTCATCAAGCGAGGCAAGGACTACTTTGCGTTCTACCATGCCAGCGGGGACGAAAAATCCCCGCGAACCTGGAGCACGTGCCTGGCGCGTTCGACGGACTTGATCCATTGGCAAAAGTATCCCGACAATCC
>DATJEN010000337.1:0-12029 GCA_035496575.1 Pirellulales bacterium | reverse complement strand
TGTCGCACCGCAATCTGGTGTTCAACTGCCGGGCGGTGCTTGAGTCGTTTACGCTGGAGCCGAACGATTTGCGGCTGAGTTGGCTGCCGCTTTCGCACAGCTTCGCGCGCACTTCGGATTATTACTTGTGGATCGCCGGCGGCGGTGCGCCGCACGTCGGCCGCGATTTGGTTCCAGGTGTACGAGTCGATCTTCTGTCCGCGCTTGACGTGCAGGGCGGGCTTGGCTCCGTCGGCCGCCACGCGGTCATGGAACATCGAAACGAGCGTTTCGGACGAGTTGGCGTCAACCATGGTTGCCTATCCGGTTGGTAACTTGGCCGAGATGGCCTGGAGACTGGCCTACGCACCAACAAGATACCACTGCCAAGAGCGCGGGAGTAGCAATTTCCGCCCTTCGGAGCGCGAAGGCTTAAACGCGCTCGAAAATGGTGGCGATGCCCTGCCCCACGCCGATGCACATGGTGGCCAGGCCAAACTGGGCGCCCCGATCGACCATGTTGTTCACGAGCGTGGTGGTGATGCGAGCGCCGCTCGCGCCCAGCGGATGACCAATGGCGATCGATCCTCCGCGCACGTTGATTTTTTCCGGGTCGAGCTTGAGCATGCGGATGCAGGCGATTGCCTGGCTGGCGAACGCCTCGTTCAGCTCGATGAGCTCGATGTCCGAGAGTTTCAGGCCGGCGCGCTTAAGAGCCTTCTTGGTGGCCGGAACCGGGCCGGTGCCCATCACCGAAGGATCGACTCCGACCACGGCAGTCGCCACGACCCGCACCAGCGGCTTGAGACCCAGCTCTTTGGCCTTGTCTTCCGACATGACCAAGAGTGCGGCGGCTCCATCGTTTAGGGGCGAGCTGTTGCCGGCGGTGACCGTGCCCAAACCCGGCATGAACGCCGGCTTGAGCGCCGCCAGACTTTCCATGGTGGCATCCGGCCGAACGCACTGATCGCGGTCGACCAGGATGCGATTTCCGTGTTCGTCGCGGCCCCACACGGGGAGCATTTCGCGCTTGAATTCGCCGCTGGCCTGAGCGGCGGCGGCGAGCTGGTGGCTGCGCAGCGCGAAAGCGTCCTGCTCCTCGCGCGAGATGCCCTGCGTTTGTGCAAGAAACTCGGCCGTCACCCCCATCGCCAGCGCGCCTTTCGAGGTGCGCGTGAAGAGCTTGGGATTGAGATCGATGCCGGCATCCATGGGAATGTGCTGCATGTGCTCGAGTCCGCCGACGATTTGAACGTCCTCGAAGCCGGCCATGATCGCATGCGAGGCCTGGTTGATGGCCTGCAGGCTCGATCCACACAGCCGATTCACGGTCGTCCCGCCGGTGTGCGTGGCCAGGCCGGCCATCAAGCCCACCACGCGGGCGGCGTTCAGGCCCTGTTCGCCCTGTTGCTGGGTATTGCCGAGCACGACGTCTTCGATCTGTTCGCGATCGATGCCGGTCCGCTCGACGAGCGCCTGCACGACTTGCACAGCCAGGTCGTCGGAGCGAACTTCGCGAAACACGCCCTTCTCTTTGTTGGCCCGGCCAATTGGCGTGCGAACACAATCCACGATCACGGCGCGTTTCATCGCGAATACCTCGTTAGAACGTGAGGGCTGGTGGCCCTGCGAATCCTCGGTTGAATTGTAACTGCCGTACTCAGCGCGAGTAGTCTCACCTGACAGCGGGCCTAGCCGCGCGGGTAGAACTTGCCTCCGCTTTTGGCCATTTCTACGAGCATCGAGGTCGGCTGGAAGCGCGGCCCCAGGCCTTCCAAGCCGGAAAGCAACTCGACGACTTTCGCGGCTCCCAGCGTGTCGGCCCAAAACAGCAGCCCACCTTTGAAGGGCGGGAACCCTACGCCGAAAATGAGTCCCAGATCGACGTCGCGCGGGTCGCGCACCACCTTGGCTTCCAGGATCCGCGTGGCCTCGAGCACCATCGGCAAGAACAACCGCGCCGTGACTTGCTCGGCGGTAAACTTTTCGCGCTTGCGAATATAAGGCTCGATCAACTTCGCCACGGCGGGATCGGGCGTGCCGCGGCCGCTCTTGTCCTTGTACGCAAAAAATCCCAGCCCATTCTTCTGCCCCAGCCGTCCGGCTTTTACCAGCGCGGGCAAAATCGGCGAAGCCCCGGTGCGATCGGGGAACGCGTCGTACATCACGCGGCCGGCATAAAACGCCGTGTCGAGCCCAATCACGTCATACAATGTCAGCGGACCCATGGGCATGCCGAAATCCTTGGCTGCCCGCTCGATGCTTTTGAATTCGGCGCCGTCGGAAACCAGCTCCAGCGCCTCATTCAAGTAAGGCGCCAACAGCCGATTTACCAGGAACCCCGGGCCATCGTTCACGACGATGGGCGACTTGCCGATGTTCTTGGCGTAGGCCACGGCGGTGGCGACGGTTTCGTCGCTGGTCTTCGCGCCGCGAATCACTTCCACCAGTGGCATCTTGCGAACCGGGTTGAAAAAGTGAATTCCGCAAAACTGATCGGGCCGCTTGAGCCCTTCGGCCAACTTGGTGATGGGAATCGTCGAGGTATTCGATGCCAGAATGGCTTTGGCGGGCAACTGCGGCTCAAGGCGCGCATAAAGCTGCTTTTTGACCTCGGGGTTTTCGACGATCGCCTCGATCACCAGGTCGCACGCGACTAGCTCCGCGTCGGCCGTGGCTGGGTTCAGCAATCCGGCGAAGCGAACCGCCTTGCCTGCGTCGGGTGCTTTCTTCGTTTTGTCGTAAGCGACTTCTTCAAGCGTCTGTTGCAGGCCCTTGGTGAGCATATCCGGCACGGCATCGGCCAACGTCACCGGAATGTTGCGCTTCAGCGTGGCGGCGGCGATGCCCTGGCCCATGATGCCCGCGCCGATGACGCCCACACTCTTGATCGGGGCGGCCTTGACGTCCTTGCGATCGATGCCGGTGTCTTTCTTGTTGCGATCGGTGAGGAAGAACACGTTGATCAGCGCGCGATTGACAGGCGTGCCGAACAAACTTGCCATGGCGCGCGACTCGGCCGCGCCGGCCGTTTCCGCATCGGCACCGGCTTGCTCGAGCATGAGCTCGAGGGCCGCCTGCGGCGCTGGATATTGTCCGGCGGTCTGCTGTTGAATGAGCGCCGATGCGGTCGCGCCCAGAAAGCCCAGCTCCGTTTCGCTGATGTCGATCGGACCGCTCCAGCGCTTCCGATCGTGCTTCCAATTGCGCGTGGTTTGCTCCGCGCGGATGACGGCTATCGCGGCGGGCAGCAGCTTCTCGCTCGGGACGCGATCTGAAATCAGGCCCATGGCATTGGCGGCGTCGACGTCGATCGATTCGCCGCTCGTGACCAGCTCGATGCCATTGGCCAGTCCGACGACCCGCGGCGATCGCACGGTCCCACCCCAGCCCGGCAACAGCCCGAGCTTCACTTCGGGAAATCCGAACATGGCCTTGGAATCGGTGGACATGACTCGGCGATCGCACCACAGTGCCAGCTCCGCGCCGCCGCCAACGCATTGTCCCTCGATGGCGGTCACGGTCACGAACGGAAGTTGCGACAAGCGCGCAAAGAGCTTGCGTCCGCGTGCGCACATGGCTTCGATCTGTTCGCGCGGAGCCCCGATGCCAGCCAGGAATTCACGAATGTCGGCGCCCACGATGAACACGCCCGGTTTTCCGGAGCGAATGACTAGCCCGGCCAGATCCTTGCGGGACTCGAGCGCATTGAGATGGCCTTCGAGCTCCTCGAGAACCGCTTGCGAAAGCACGTTGGCGCTGCCGCGCGGATCGTCCAGCGTCAGAACCGCGATGTCCGGCTCGGGGAACGTCAACTTCATGTAGCTCGAATCGGCCATGGTCGCACCTGGTGTGTTACGTCAGCGGCTGGCGGCGCGTGACGCGGAAAGGATGGTTCGAATGGAAGCGGACTCGAGTCCGCGCGGATGCGGTCGTATTGCCTGCCCTAAGTGATACCGCTCGCAAAATCGAGCCACAAGGGCCAATGGCGCGGGTCTGTTGTTTGACAGCATGCGGCCATGCGCTATTCTGAAGCCGTCCTGATCTAGCGCCCATGAAGATGAGGCAACCGGCCATGCCCCCACGCACAGATGTTCGGATTCGAATGTGTCTCGCACTGGCGGCGGTGCTGTTGGTCGCGGCGGATGGTCGCGCGGCGGATAAGCCGGCGGTCAAGTCGAACTCGATCGTGCAACTGGTGATCGACTATGGCGACGGCGCGCAGCTCCATTTTTCGGCATTGGCATGGCGCGAGGGAATGACCGTGCTCGATGCGCTCAAGGCCGCTTCCGCGCATCCGCATGGCGTGAAGTTTGCTCAAAAAGGATCGGGCAGCACGGCCATGGTGACCAAGATTGCCGACCTTGCAAACGAGGGAGATGGCCGCAATTGGCTGTACTCGGTCAACGACAAGCAAGGCGAGGTGAGCGCCGGCATCCACAAGCTCCACTCGGGCGACGCTGTCTTGTGGAAATTCGCGGTGTACGAATACAATGAGTAACGCCGAGAACCGAGAGCCAAAACAACTTCGGGGAGATGACACGTGAAAGCCGAGACCGTGACGAAGGCGGCCGTGTTCTGCGCGCTCGTGGCGCTGGCCACGACGGTGCGGATCGTCAGCGAAACGCCAAACTTCAGCGCCGTGGCCGCCGCTTCGCTGTTCGCCGGCTTTTATTTTCGCAACGCCGCCGCGGCATTCGCCGTCCCTCTGCTGACGATGACGATCAGCGATCAGGTGATTGGCGGGTACACGCGCACCGTGATGGTGGCGGTGTATGCGTCGCTGTTGATTCCGATCGCGTGGCGAAGCGTGTTGCGCGAGGGGTTGAGCGGCCCACGCGTGATTTGGGGCTCGATCGTCTCGTCAGTCGCGTTCTATGTGCTGACGAATCTGGCCGTGTGGGTTAGCTGGTACCCGGCCACGTATGCCGGTTTCGTGCGCTGCTACACGGTTGCGTTGCCGTTCTTCATCAACACGGCAATGAGCGACCTTTTGTTTTCGGCGCTCTTTTTCGGCGCCTACGCGGCCGCCGTTCGCTGGTCACCGGCGCAACGGACCGTCCCGGGCTACCTGGCGGCCTAGGCCACTGCACTGAATCCAACGAGCACGCGCGCCTCTATTGCCGCGCTCGTGGATTGCGATAGCCGGGATGCTCCTGATACCACAACTGCCAGCGATGCACCCGCTCATCGGTTGTGCCGGGCGGGTTTTGCCGATCGGCCGTGACGTCGCTGCCAACCACCAGCGCCAGGCTGGCGAGCGCTTCGCGCTGCACCTCGACCTGGTCGGCAAGCATGCCCATTAGCACCGGCAAGAAAGCCGGATCGGCGACTTCGCCCATCGCGCGCGCGGCGCGTGCACGAGTTCCGGCGCTGGCATCCATGGCCAGCCGCTCGAGCATGGCGGTGCCTTCACGGCGTGTGGCTTGCGGCAGGTCGGATTGCTTGAGCGACACGACCATGTCTTGAATCTGCTGCGCGGCCGCGCCCGCGTTCACGGCTACCTGTCGGGCCTCCGCGGCAACCTGGTTGGCGTCGTCGACGACTTGCTGAGCGTCGTCCAGCACCTCCTGGGCGCCTGCTTTCGCGCGGACGACGGCGTCGTTGATTTCGCCGTACTGCTGCACCCACTCCGCGCGCAGCGCCACGAGCATGGCCTGGCGCTCCGATTGGGCCGCGTCGGCCGCGAATTGCCTGGCTGGCGGCCATCGCTCGGCAAGTTGTTTAGCCGCGGCCCGCCGCGAGAGCGGAGGGCCCTCGGCCAAGGCCAACAGCAGCACAGGGCCTGCCTGCTCGATGGGCCACGTGGCAAGCCCATCGATGGCTTGCACTTGCACCGTGGCGCTTGCCTGGGTCGCCAGATTCTCCGCGCTGTCCGCGGCGGCTTTCGCGACCGCCTGTCCACGCGCGGTTGCATCCGCGGCCGTTTGCACCGCGGCATCGTGCGCTAACTTGGCCGTGCCCGACATGGCCGCTTCGACTTCCGCGGCGAGTTCCTTGCCGGTCTTCGCGACGTTTTCGTCAGGGGGCGGCTCTTCGTGCCTGGCGAGAAATGGGTTCGTCGGCTGCGACTTGCATCCCGCACAAAGCAGCAGGCCGGCAAGCGCGACTGCGAAAACTCGGCTGGCGCGATCCGCGCGGCTCGCGTGCGACGGCGTGTCCATGGGCAAATCCTTTTGCCTGGAGAAGTGATTCGAAATGTAGGGCGAATGCCGGAAACAGATTGGGACTTCGTATCGAGCAGCTTCCTACTGCTTGACGGAAGCCTCGGGCGATCCCTTGGGATCAGTCGTCGCAACTTCTTCTTTAGGGGCAATGGGCGGACCTAACACAGCCTGCAGGTCCTTCAACTTCTGGCCAACCTCGGTGGCCAGCCGTTCCTCGACAAGGTCCGGGTCGTCGAGCTCGGCGTGAATCGATTTCACCTTATTGAACGCGTCGGCAACGGCCTTTTTGTGCGGAGTTTCGGCGGCCGAGGCTTGCAACGCGTTGAGCCCCTCACGCGCGTTGTAAAGCGCGTACATGATCAGGCGAATCGAGGGATTGCGGTTAGCCGATTTCGCTTGCTCGATCTCCTGATTGCAAATGCTGATCGCGTCATAGCCAATCGAATTGGCGACCGCTTTCAAGTCGGCCTTAGAGGCCGGCGCGTACTTCAGTTGTCCCGTCAGTTGCAACATTTCGCAGCGCAGCGTGGGGCGCACTTTGACATCAGCCGCGATCGCCTGGAATGCTTTCAAAGCGGCGTCGTTCGACGCAGGCGACCCAAGCTTAACCAGAATCTGACCGGCCAGCCGCCGCATCCAGTCGTGTCCGCTGGCCGTGCGAGTTCCGGGCGGAGTCGATTGGTTCACCAGGTCGAGCAAGAACTTCGAGACCGCATCTTTCTTGTTGGCCGGAATCGAGTTCGTGGCCGCGAACCGCTCCACGCCGACGAGTGCCGGAACCTTGAGTTCGTCGCGCGCTTTCGATTGGGCGACACCCCACAGCAGGTTGAAGTTCTCGGCGAGCGGCTTGATCTTGCCCGGCTCGTCGTTCTCATTCAGTTCGGCGATGACGTACATCGCATTGACTTTGGCCGCGTTGTCCTGACTCTTAAGGACTATCTCCCTCATCTTGGCCAAGGTCAGCTTGTTGACTTCGTCATGAGCCTTGCCCGAGCGACCCATGACCTGAAAAGCCCTGAGCTGAGCGCGCAGGCGGTAGAGCTTGTCCGTTGGATTGGGCGCTGAGGTTGCGAACTGCGGCAAAAAACTCTTCGTGAAGTACTCTTCGAAGGGCTTGGCTTGATCGGGCGGAATCGTGCCCGAGCGTAAAATGCCCATGACGGCCGTCTTATCGAGCCCCTTGGGGGCGTCTTTTTGGGCCAGGGCAGGGGCGCAAAGTGACCAAAACGCGCAGATCGATAGCAATCCTGCTCGCGCAAGCTCCCCCCGGGTGACGTGCTTCAGTTTGGCACTCATCAGAACGGCAACTCGTCGTGATTCGCTGGGGGCCAGAAAAGAAAGGAGCCCCTCACACGTAAGCCCAATCGAGGCTTGGCTTTTCATGAAAATAACCAACTCTAGCCTACCACCGCTTGGGGCAAAGTGTCAAGGTGAGCTCGTACCTCCAAATACTGCTTGCTTGCTAAGCTTCGCAAATAATACACCGTTGTTTCCGGGAATGCGCCATGACGCTGCTGTACTACGATCCAGTCTTTCTAGAACACCAGACCGGCCGCCATCCGGAACGCGCGGAACGGCTGCTGCACACGATGCGCGAGCTCGAGCGCCGCGACCTGGTCACGCAATGCCATCGACCCACGTGGCAACCGGCCAGCGACGCTCAAATTGAGACCGTGCACTCGCGCTCGTACTTGAACGGTTTGGCAGATTTTTGCGCCTCGGGTGGGGGCCGCATCGAGGAGGACACGGTTTGCAGCTCGCAATCGTTCAAGGCCGCCACGCTCGCGGCCGGGGCCGCCTGCCATGCCGTGTCCCAAGTCGTGGCCGGCGCCGAAAAGCGGGCTTTGTGCCTGGTCCGACCGCCAGGCCATCACGCGCTTGCCGATGCCCCGATGGGCTTCTGCCTGCTGGGCAATGTCGCGATCGCGGCCCAGACGGCAGTACGCGAGTTTGGGATCGATCGAGTCCTGATCGTCGATTGGGACGTTCACCACGGGAATGGCACGCAGGCCACCTTTTGGGAAGACCCGCGGGTAGGATTCCTTTCCATCCACCGCTGGCCGTTTTACCCGGGCACCGGCGACGAGGATGAGACGGGGTCCGGCGCCGCGCTTGGCACCAAGCTGAATCTGCCCACCGAGTTCGGCACTCCGCGATCCGAATTTATTAAGCGGTTTCAAGCAGGCCTGGAGACACTCGCGGATCGCATGCGGCCGCAGCTCGTGATAATCAGCGCCGGTTTTGACGCTCATCGCGATGATCCGGTCGGTTCGTTGGGACTGGAGACGGAAGACTTTGCGACCTTGACGGATGGGGTGCTCGAGGTGGCCGATGCACACGCGGGGGGTCGCATCGTGAGCGTGCTCGAAGGAGGCTACAACACGAGCATCTTGGCGGGGTGCGTCGCTCTGCACCTCGAACGGCTGCTCGCGCGCGACGCAAATTGAGCCGGCCCTCCCTGACGGCGGCCGTGTCGGCGCTCGTGTCTTCTTGGCATCGCGCAGATGTTCCAGTCGCGCGGCTCGTGACGCTCGAGCGCGACGAGAGCGCAAATTCTGTGCGTGCCGAAGCTAACGACGCGTCACGTAACGGCCCATAAGGGCTATGACGCTTACTCGGCCCTGGCTCGCTGCGCGCCCGCGGTTCGTAGTGGAATTCCTTCTGCTAGCAAGCATGCCCGGACGATCGCAGGACTAGCATGCGCCTCATAACGGAGCTTTGAGGCGGTTCGACGGATTGAAACCTCACGGACGGGTGATGGATCGAAGGACGCTCACGCGCTGCGCGGCGGTGTTGTTGACCGCTTCTGGCTCGCTGGCTGCGGGATGCGGCCGAGACGAGGCCAACCGTCCACATGCGTCTCCACCGGCCGTGTTGGCCGATGCCGCCGGGTCGAACACCGGCAAGATCCACCGCCTTCCACGCGCTAGCTCTCCTCGTAAGGTGTCGCTGGCCGCTCGAGAGACCGCGCCCACTGCTGCCGATCTGCATGACGCAGGCCCGTTACAACTGCCGGCCGGCGAGCCGGATACGGCCGACTCAACCCTGAACTGGATTGGCCCGGCAAGCGAGCCGATCGGCGAGCACGCTCGCGGCGAAGAACTCTCAGCCACTCCGGCTGCCCCGTTGGAGTTGCCCAGCACGCCAACGACGGAGACCGCAACACCGCCGCAAGAGATTGAGCCGCCGGCCGAATACACGTCGCTTCCTTGGTCAAAGGGCAACTCGAACGATCCGCAAATGGATGCGTTGCGGCGGCGGGCCGACGAACGCGTGCGGCACGGGCTGCAACTCGCCGAGCGCGGCGCGCTCTATTCGGCCAGGTCCGAATACATTGCGGCTTTGCAGGTAATTGCCCAGGCCAACGACGCTCAAAGCGGCAGCGATTACTTCAGCCGTGCATTGGCCGCGGGGCTGTTGGCTCTCAAGGAATCAAGCGACTTCGCGCGGCAGAACCCGAAAAAGCCGCTGTCGAATGTGGCTTCGGTGGTCAGTCGCCACCGCTCTACTGTGCTCAAGGATGAGTCCGTCGCGGCGCTCAGCCCCATGTCCGCTGCGCAGCGCTATTACAGCTTCGCGCAAGAGCAGCTTGCCGCGGCCGCGGCCCGCGAGCTGACCGGTTCGATGGCGCTCTTTGGCTTAGGCAAGACCGCGCTCGATCCGGCGGGCAATCGCGGAGCCGGCCCGTTGGAGCGGACAGCGCACGCGATGGTGTACTACCAGGCTTCGCTGATGGCTGAGCCGCAAAACTTCCGCACGGCAAACGAACTGGGCGTATTGGCCGCTGAAAATGGAAATCTGCCGTACGCCCGCGATCTGTTCCTCAAGAGCTTGTCGCTGTCGTCCCGGCCCGCGATTTGGCACAACCTGTCGGCGGTACACACCCGGCTGGGCGAGACGGCGCTAGCGTCGAGCGCCGAGCTTGAGGCGACGCGCCTCGAGCAGTCGGGCGTGCCCACCAACGATCACCGCGTCGAGTGGCTGGCGCCGGCTCAGTTCGCCCAGACCAAGCCGCTGACGGACAGTTTGTTGCCGAACTCCGATGCTCCCAAGCCGCCGGTGGCAACCGCTTCTGCCAAGCCTGCGGAACAAGAATCGCCCGTCAGCACGGCCAAGCGGCCGATTAGCGATTGGCTGCCTTGGAGCACGCGCCGCTAAGGCCAGAATGCCATGAACACAAATCCGAGCCCGCCAGACGCAACCGGTCGAACGCGCTTGAGCGCGTCCATCCTGAAACGACTGAGGCGAAGCACGCCGGTCCTGCTGGCGACGGCCGGTACGCTGGCCGGGCTCGCGATTTGTTTAACTTTCTCATGGACGACGGGCGCGGCCCCATTGGGCCGCGCAACCGTGAAGATGGCAGCCGCCGCGCGCGAACATTTCGATCCAAACGTTCAACCGTGTCAGGTCCTCACGCCGGCCGACCCGTACCCGATTCCGGCGATCGACTGCAATGCCTGCCGCGATTGTGGCAAGTGCGGCTGGAAGGCATTGGGGCCAAACCTGGATTTTCAGGAATGGGCACAAGGCGAATACGTGGGGCGCGCGCGCCTGCCGCACGTTCCTGAATATCGCTTGCGCGTCGACGACGTGCTCGATTTCGTGTTTCGAGTGACTCGCAACGAAATTCCCGGCGCCTACGAGATCAACGTGGGGGACGAGCTCACGGTCGAATCGGCAACCGACAAGGACCTGCGCCGCTCGTTGATCGTCTTGCCCGACGGCACCATTACGCTGCCCCTGCTTGGCCAAGTCCGCGCGGCACACATGAGCGTTTCGCAATTGCGCGATGAGCTGGAACGGCTGTATACGCAGTATTACAAGCTGCCGGCGATCACCGTCACGCCCATCAAAGTGGACACGCAACTCGAAGATCTGCGCTACACGGTCGGTGGACGTTCGGGCTTCGGCGGCCAGGTGCGGTCTGGGCGCGTGACGCCCGAAGGCACGATTCAGCTTCCTGCGGTGGGATCGGTGCCCGCGCAAGGGCTGACCATCGATGAATTTCGCGAAGAGCTGCGGCAGCGATTCAGCGAAGCGATCGAAGGCATCGAGGTCATGCCCGTTTTGACCGCGCGGGCGCCGCGTTTTGTCTATGTGTTGGGCGAAGTCAAGGTGCCGGGCCGGTACGAGCTCGAGGCTCCGACCACGGTCATGCAAGCCCTTGCGATGGCGGGAAGCTGGAACAACGGCGCGCATCTGCCGCAAATCGTGGTCTTTCGGCGCGTGGACGATTGGCGGCTGGTGGCGACCATGATCGACTTGCGCGCCGCCTTGCTCGGGCGAACCCCCTGCCCGGGAAGCGAGATTTGGATAGGGGATGCCGACCTGATTATCGTGCCCAAGTCCAAGATCTTGCGGGCGGACAACATCATCGAACTGGTGTTTACCAAGGGCATCTACGGCATATTCCCCTTCAGCGGCACCTTTCAGTACACGACTCTGACGACGTTCGTTCCCTAGCCGAGGGAACGTGAACCTGCCCGGGCGCTTTTCTTGCGCGCGGGCGACGTTTATCCTATCCACCACTGAGAGCCATCGCCTGCCCTTCGTGTGGCGGGCCGACCTTGTTCGCAACTCAACCAGCATTCGAATTTGCAACCGGGAGTCACTCGATGAACCGACAACTCAGGCCGCTAGTGCTTGCCTCGCTCTTTGCATGTTTCGCTCTGGCCACGTTGGCACGCGCCGAAGACAAGGCGCCGAGCACCGTCACGCCCGAGCCGCGCCCCGACAAGTGGTGGACAGATCGCGACGCGAGCTTCAATGAGCGCGTGAAGAAAGGGGACGTCGATCTGATTTTCCTGGGCGACTCGATCACGCAAGGCTGGGAAGGCGCCGGCAAAGAAGCCTGGGAAAAAAGTTATACCAAGCGCAAGGCCG
>DATJEN010000336.1:0-3380 GCA_035496575.1 Pirellulales bacterium | reverse complement strand
GCGCGCTCGAGAACCACGAATCGCTTGAGTGCGAGGGCTACACGCGCCGCGACGCAGCCCGCATCGGTTTAAACGTGTTGCTATACTCCTTTCACCAGTGAGCACGCGGGCGATCTTGCGTGTCGGGAAAGGAGCAAGCGTTCATGTCCGCTGAACCGAGCACGAGTGCGGCCGGGGGTTTGGGCGCGAGTTCGGCTAGTTTGCTGGATCGCAGTCCGCCGCGCTGGATGTTGCTCGCGTTGCTGTGCTTGGCGCTGTTGGTTCGTGGCCGCGTGATGCTGGCCAATTCCGACTCGCTGATGAAGGACCCTGACGCGTATGGCGACGCTGCCTGGCATATCGCGCGCGAAGGAACCTTGGGGTTGTGGCAACAGGAACGCATGTTGCCCACGGCGGGCCGCGCGCCGCTTTATCCTATCGTGCTTTCGGTTTTCGACGTGTTGCCGGTGCCAATCGATCCGTTCGGCTACGGATGTTTGCACGTGGTGCTCGGCGTGGCCACCGCCTGGTGCGTGTGGCGCATTGGATTGGGTTGTGGATTACCGCCCGTCGCGGCGCTGTTGGCGGCGGGACTCGTGACGATCGACCCGATCCTGTTGGGGCAATCGGTGCAGCTCATGAGCGAAACGCTGGCGACCTTCCTAGTGGCGCTGGCGCTCATGCTGCTAGTGGCAACTCAAAAATCCCCGTCGCTTCCACGCTCGGCCGGCATTGGAGTCTTGCTCGGCCTTGCCATCCTGTGTCGGCCGGCACTCATCGTGTGGTGCTTATTGGTGGCGGCGGCATTTTGCTGGAGAGCAGCCCGCTCGCATGCATGGGCGCAGACTGGTCTGCTGCTGGGCCTGCTCGCGCTTACGGTTGCTCCGTGGGTCGTCAGAAACGCGCACGTATTTGGCAGTGCCATCGTGACCACCACGCATGGCGGCTACACGCTGCTGTTGGGCAACAACCAAGAGTATTACAACTTTCTGCGCGAGGGTGGTTGGAACGGCACGTGGGACGCCAAGGATGTGTACGCCGCGTGGCGCGAGCGGCAGACGCTCATCGAAACGCCCGTGGGCGTAGTGGCCGATGAAGCCGCGGCGGATCGCTGGGCCTACGAACAGGCGTGGTCGAACATCGCGGAAGATCCCGCTGGATTCCTGCTGGCGTCCGTCCATCGGCTCGCGCGATTTTGGGGATTGATGCCCCGGCAGACCACGCCCGAGGAGACGGAACAGCGCCACACGATGCGCGTTGTCATCGGAGCGTGGTACGCGCTTGTGTTTGCGCTTGCGGCGGTTGGAGCATGGTTTTGGCGCAAAGAATTACTTCAAGCGCCGCTGTTGTGGAGCACGCTTTTGGTGCTGTCGCTGATGGCGATTCACACCGTGTACTGGACCGACATGCGTATGCGGGCGCCGCTGGCGATTCCCCTGTCGCTTGCCGCGGCGCACGCGGTGAGCATGCTAGCGGCCCGATACCGCGCCGCAAATAAAGCCGCGGCAGTGACTTAAAGCGCGTGCCGCGCGGCTTGACTTACCTTGACCCGCTCGAACGAACGCTCTTATAATCCCGCCCGCTCACGTCAGCCTTAAGAACTGTCGTCACTTCATTTTGCGGTTCGTTGGCCGGTCCCGTTCTGGGATGCGCCGGCTAAATTTCGGGAAGACTCGTCTGCTGAACATCGGCCTGCTTCATCACGTGGTCGCAGGACTGCGCGCTTCGTTCGATTCGCGCGCAGGCGCACGCCGTGCGCGCGGCGCGTGTTATCTCTTGGCAGCGATCGTGTTCTCGAGCATCCGCGCGAGCGCGCAAGTCGAGCTGCCGCCAGCCAAATTGTCCGACCGCATCGAGGTCGCCGCCGATGGTGGCAGTCACTGGATCGAAGGTTCCTACGACGTGTACTTGTTGCGCGGCAACTGCCTAGTGCACCAGGGATTAACATACGCGCGCGCGAAGGAGGCCGTGCTGTGGATCGAGCGCGGCGGCGCCGACGGCGAACCGCCGCACAAAGTGATCGCCTGGCTCGAAGGTGACGTGGCGATCGACTACCAGCCGAACGGCGCGCCCGGAGCACAGCAGGGAGCCCCGCGGCCGGGCGCAAAGCTCACGGACAAAACCTACTTCGGGCGATTCTACTCGGCCCTGCCGGTCGACGTGCGGCCGATGCCGCTATCGGCGCCGCCGGCCACCAAGCCGGCCGTGTACGCGCACGCCGCCGCGGCGCTGGGCGCGCCGGACAACCAGGTCAAACAGGCACAATTCGCCGAGGCCATCGCGCCGCCACCTGCCATCGTCGGCCCGCCACCGGGCATGGTGCGCATCCGCTTGCAAGGCCGCAGCAGCGTGAACGCCGATGCAGAGATCAACACCGTCAATCCGGCCACCAACGAAGTGGTGGCGATCGTCAAAAGTGGCGTGAACATCATCGTGGATGGGCTCGACAATTTCGGCTCCATCGACGTCGACACCGACAACCTGGTGATCTGGACCGAAGGCGGCTTGGAACGCGGCGCGGAAGGCCAGACCATGCAAAGCCGCGACCGGCCGCTGGAAATCTACATGGAAGGCAACGTGGTTTTCCGCCAAGGAGACCGCGTGATCCATGCCAATCGCATGTACTTCGACGTGCGGCGGCAAGTCGGCATCGTGCTGGCGGCCGAGATACTGACCCCCGTGCCGAAGTATGAAGGCTTGCTCAGGCTGCGCGCAGACGTCGTGCAGCAGCTCGGGCCCGACCAGTTCCTGGCTCAAAACGCCTCGCTCACGTCCAGCCGCTTTGGAGTGCCGGGCTATGAGCTGCGCACCGGGTTGTTGACCTACTCTGACGTGCAGCATCCGCGCATCAACATCCTGACCGGGACGCCTGAGGTGCTGCCGGACGGCGAGCCGGTCATCGACCACCAGAAGCTCGCCACGAGCCGCAACAACATCCTGTACATCGAACAGGTGCCGGTCTTCTATTGGCCCTTCATGGCCACTGACCTGGAACAGCCGAACTACTATCTCGACTCGATCCGACTGAAGAGCGATCGCATTTTCGGCACCTCACTTCTCGTGGACTGGGACGCTTACCAGTTGCTGGGCATTCGCAATCCCGCCGGAACGCGGTGGGTCTTGAGCACCGATTACCTGAGCAAGCGCGGACCGGCGGCGGGCACCACCTTCAACTATGAACGCCAGACCCTGTTCGGTATTCCCGACAGCACGAGCGGCTTTGTCGATGCGTGGGCCATCTTCGATCACGGCGAGGACAACCTGGGCTTGGACCGCCGCGCCATCCCACCACCACAAGACTTCCGCGGGCGGATCTTCGCGCAGCATCGGCAACAGTTGCCGAACAACTTCCAACTGACAGGCGAGGTCGGCCTGATCAGCGACATGAACTTCCTCGAGCA
>DATJEN010000335.1:0-10265 GCA_035496575.1 Pirellulales bacterium | reverse complement strand
CGTGAGAACGTAATCGAGCTATCTGATCTGCCTGCGCCGGACCCGAACTTGCTTGCTGCTCCCGATCACGATACTATTCTGCAGCGGCAACAGGCATTTGGCTACACACTTGAAGACCTAAAGATACTGATGGCTCCCATGGGAGCCTTGGGCGAGGAAGCACTCGGCAGCATGGGCACCGATACACCGCTTGCCGTGCTGTCCGAGCGTCCGCAGGTACTCTATAACTACTTCAAGCAGCTGTTTGCGCAGGTCACGAACCCGCCGCTCGACGCAATTCGCGAAGAGATCATCACCTCGCTCGTGACCACCATCGGGTCTGAAGGCAACTTGCTCACTGAAACGCCCGAGCAGTCCCGTCTGTTGCGGCTGGAGCAGCCGATCCTCACGAATGCCCAGCTCGAACAGATCCGTCAGCTCGACGCGCCCGGTTTGCGCAGCCGCACGTTATCGACCATCTATCCGCGCAGCGAGGGCATCGAGGGCATGCGCCGCCGCATGGATGACTTGCGTCAGGAAGCGTCGCGCGCCATCGCCGACGGGGTGACGATCCTGGTCCTTTCCGACCGCGGCGTGAGTGCGGACCTGGTCCCCATTCCCGCGCTGCTGTCGACCAGCGGAGTGCACCATCACCTGGTGCGCGAGGGAAGCCGCACGCGCTGCGGGCTGGTGGTCGAAACCGGCGAAGCGCGCGAGGTTCACCACTACGCTCTCTTGACCGGCTATGGCGCGGGAGCCGTGAACCCCTATCTCGCTTTCCGCACGCTCAGGCAAATGCTGGTCGACGGCTACCTGGCGGATTCCTTCACCCCCGACAAGCTGGAAAAGAACTATATCAAGGCCGTGGGCAAGGGACTGCTCAAGGTGATGTCCAAGATGGGCATCTCGACGCAGCACAGCTACCGGGGCGCTCAGATCTTCGAGGCCATCGGGCTCAATAGCAGCTTTGTCGAAGAGTTCTTCACGCGTACGCCGACGCGCATCGAAGGCGTCGGAATCGAGGCGATCGGCGAGGAATCTCTGCGGCGACACGAGCACGCTTATCCCACCACCGAAGTCGCGCAAACACTCGACCTCGACGTGGGCGGCCAATATCAATGGCGACGCAAGGGTGAAGCGCACATCTTCAGCCCGGATGTGATCGCCAAGCTGCAACAATCGACGACGCTCAACAGCCGCCAGGAATTCCGCCGCTTCTCCGAGCTGATCGACAATCAGCAACGCCAACTGCTTACGTTGCGTGGACTGCTTGAGTTCAAGACATCGGAAGCCAGCGTGCCGCTCGAGGAAGTCGAGCCGGCCAAGGAGATCGTGAAGCGATTCGCGACGGGCGCCATGTCCTATGGCTCGATCTCGCGCGAAGCGCACGAAACGCTGGCCATCGCCATGAATCGCATCGGCGGCAAGAGCAATACCGGCGAAGGCGGCGAGGATCCGGTGCGGTTTCAGCCAGACTCCAACGGTGATCGCCGCAGCAGCGCCATCAAGCAAGTCGCCAGCGGCCGCTTTGGCGTCACCAGCGAATACCTGGTCAGCGCCCGCGAGCTGCAAATCAAGATGGCTCAAGGCGCGAAGCCCGGCGAGGGCGGCCAGCTTCCCGGCCACAAAGTCGACAAAGAGATTGCCCGCATTCGTTACAGCACCCCGGGCGTTGGCCTGATCTCGCCGCCGCCGCATCACGACATCTATTCGATCGAAGATCTCTCGCAATTGATCCATGATCTGAAAAATGCCAATCGCGATGCCCGAATTTCGGTCAAGCTCGTGGCCGAAATCGGCGTGGGCACGATCGCCGCGGGCGTGTCGAAAGGCAAGTCGGACGTGGTGCTCATCAGCGGTCACGATGGCGGAACCGGCGCCAGCCCACAAACCTCCATCAAGCACGCCGGCGCGCCGTGGGAGCTGGGCCTGGCCGAGACGCACCAGGTGCTGGTGCTCAATGATTTGCGCGGCCGCATTGTCGTGCAAACCGACGGGCAACTGCGCACCGCGCGCGATGTGGCAATCGCCACCATGCTGGGCGCCGAAGAATGGGGCATCGCGACCGCGGCCTTGGTGACGATGGGCTGCATCATGATGCGCAAGTGCCATCTCAATACCTGCCCGGTCGGCATTGCCACGCAAGATCCTGAACTGCGCAAAAAATTCGCCGGCAAACCTGAAAGCGTGGTCAATTACTTTTTCATGCTGGCCGAAGAGCTGCGCGAGATCATGGCCAGGCTCGGCTTCCGCACCATCAACGAGATGGTCGGCCGGGTCGATCGGCTGGATACCCGCAAAGCCATCGCGCATTGGAAAGCCAAAGGGCTCGACTTCTCGTCGATCCTGCATAAGCCCGTCGTGCCGGATTACGTGCGGACCTATTGCGCCCAACCCCAGGACCATGGTCTCGATAAATCGCTCGACATGACTTTGCTGTTGGATCTGTGCGCGCCGGCGCTCGAGCGCCAGGAAACGGTGAAGATCGACCTGCCGATCCGCAACGTGCATCGCACGGTCGGCACGATTTTGTCGAGCGAGGTGACCAAGCGCTATGGCCGCGGCGGTTTTCAGCGCGAGGACACGGTCCAACTCAACTTCCGCGGCAGCGCCGGGCAAAGCCTGATGGCGTTTGCCGTGCACGGGGTCACCGCGCGCGTGGAAGGCGACGTCAATGACTACTGCGGCAAGGGACTCTCGGGCGGCAAGATCATCGTCTATCCGCCGCGTGAAAGCACTTTCGCGCCCGAGGACAACATCATCGCGGGCAACGTGATGCTGTACGGCGCGACGAGCGGAGAACTGTACCTGCGCGGCCAGGCCGGCGAGCGATTCTGCGTGCGCAATAGTGGCGCGTCGGCAGTCGTCGAAGGCGTCGGCGACCATGGCTGCGAATACATGACGGGTGGACGGACCGTCATTCTTGGCAAGACCGGGCGCAACTTCGCGGCCGGCATGAGCGGCGGCATTGCCTACGTGCTCGATCTCGATGGCACGTTTCCGCCGCTGGTAAACAAGGAAATGGTCGAGCTCGAAGAGCTCTCCGATCCTGCTGACCAGGACACGGTGTTGACCATGGTCCGCAAGCACGCGCAGTACACCGGCAGCACGCGTGCGCAGTGGGTGCTCGACAATTGGCCGCAGGCGGCCGCAAAGTTCGTCAAGGTCATGCCCGCTGACTACAAGCTTGCGCTCAAGAAGCTTCAAGAGGAGGCCCAGGCAATGCAAGAGGGGCTGAAGGTGGCGAATGGGTGATGTCCGCGGGTTCATGAAATATCGCCGCAACTACGTTCCCAAGGAGCCGGTTGCCGAGCGATTGAAGCATTACAACGAGTTTCTGAAGGTCCTGCCCGCCGAAGAGCTGCAGACCCAAGGCGCTCGTTGCATGGATTGCGGCATTCCCTTTTGCCACACGGGCTGCCCGCTGGGCAACATCATTCCGGACTGGAACGACCTGGTCTATCGCAAGCATTGGCGCGAGGCGAGCGACCGGCTGCACGCCACCAACAACTTCCCGGAGTTCACCGGGCGCGTGTGCCCCGCCCCGTGCGAGTCCGCCTGCGTGCTGGGCATCAACGAAGATCCCGTTTCCATCAAGCAGATTGAGATGGCTATCGCGGACCGCGCTTTCGAGGAAGGTTGGATCGCGCCCCAGCCGCCGGCCACGCGCAGCGGCAAGAAAGTCGCCGTCATCGGCAGCGGCCCGGCCGGCCTGGCCGCCGCCCAGCAACTCAATCGCGCCGGCCACCACGTGACGGTGTTCGAACGCGCGGACCGGCCTGGCGGCCTGTTGATGTATGGCATCCCGGATTTCAAGCTGGAGAAATCTCGCGTCTGGCGGCGCATTGACCAGATGCGCGGCGAAGGCGTCGTCTTCCGCACCGGTGCTCACGTGGGCGTGAATGTGCCCGTCGAAGAACTGACCGCTGACTTCGACGCGCTGTTGCTTACGGGTGGCGCGACGCACCCGCGCGACCTCGCGATCCCCGGCCGCGAGCTGGGAGGCATTCACTTCGCCATGGACTTCCTGCCACAGCAGAACAAGGTCAACCAGGGAGACAAGGTCTCGAACCAGATTTTGGCGACCGGCAAGCAAGTCATCGTCATCGGCGGCGGCGACACCGGCAGCGACTGCACCGGCACTTCCAATCGGCAAGGCTGTGCCAGCCTGACGCAGTTCGAGCTATTCCCGTCTCCACCCGACGTGGGTCAATTCCCGCGCGCCCTCGAACGTCCCCCAAACAGCCCGTGGCCTTATTGGCCGCTCATCCTGCGCACCAGCACTTCGCACGAGGAAGGTTGCGAACGCGAATTCAGCATCGAAACCAAAGAGTTCCTGGCTGACGATTCCGGGCACGTGCGCGGTTTGCGGACGGTACGCGTCGAATGGATCAAAGACGCGGATGGCCGCCCGACGTGCCGCGAGATGCCCAATACCGAGAAGATCTGGCCGGCCCAGCTCGTTCTGTTGGCGATGGGTTTCGTGGGTCCCGAAAAGAAGGGCATGATCGAGCAGCTTGGACTCGAGCTCGACGCGCGCGGCAACGTGAAGTGCGATGACCAATACCGCACAAGCCGCGAGTCCGTCTTCGCCGCCGGCGACATGCGCCGCGGCCAGTCGCTCGTGGTATGGGCCATTCACGAAGGCCGCGAGGCCGCCCGCGCCATCGACTGGCACTTGATGGGGGTCTCGCACTTACCCAGCGTAAACGCCGGCGATTTCGCGTGGCGCTAAACTTCTGCGGCCACGGCGACGGCCGCGAGTAGTGCTTTTGCTCTCACGCGTCCGCAACATATCTGCCGACTTTTCAGTTGATTTCTGGGTGATACTTGCCCGTGGGGTGCGCACCTGCTATCAGTCTCTTCGGTCATGTGCCCACGACGCTTAGTAGTGGTTTTTCCGATGATGCCGATTATGCTCGGAGGGCCGAACGACGCCGCTTGCGTAGGATGGCAAATTGAGTGAAGAAAATTGGGCTGTTCGCACGAATACAAGAATGAGACGTGTGACGCAGGCTTCGATCGCCAGCAGAACTCAGCGGAACAGCCATGAAAGACCACCGTTGCTCGCCCGTAACGATCCTGGCGATCGATGACCAGCCGGAAGTGCTGGCTCAAATCGCGGAAATTGCGAAGAACTCCGGTTATCGCTGCCACTGCGTGCCGGATGCCCATGCGGCAGAGGAAGTCGCCCGCGAAACCACGCCCGACCTGATCGTGGCTGACGTCAACTTGTCCGGACATAGCGGGCTGACCGTGTGCGAGGAGATCAAGGAGCACATCGGCCATCAAGAAGTTCAAGTCATGTTTCTCTCGTCGTCGCAAGGCCCGGATATCATTCGTCGAGCGCATGCCAGCGGCGGCTCTTATTATTTGCGTAAGCCGTTCGACTCGGCTGTGTTTGTGCAGTTGGTCGAAAAGACGCGAATGATCGCTCACCTTGTGTGAGCTTTTCCTGCCGCGCGTGTCGCGTTGGCGCTCTGCAGCCGCCGTGTTCGCGCTTGCTGCGCGCGCGTCGCTCGCATTTTGAGGCAGGGCCTGCTGCCGGTTGACTCATCTGGCACGCTCCGAATAATGAGGCGCAGAGCGGCTGTGTGGCTGTGTTGCGGCGAGCCCCCATTCTCTTGCCGATCGGAAGGTGCCCTCATGCAAACCCAAACACCCGACCAGCTTGTACGCAAGAAGTGTGTGCCGTGCGAAGGCGGAGTGCCCAAGTATTCCGAAGGTGAAGCCAGCGCTCAGTTGACCAAGCTGACGGGCTGGCGGCTCACGCACGAAGGCGAGCGCATCGCGAAGGACTGGGTCGTGAAGAACTTCATGGCCGGCATCCAGTTTTTTAATCGCGTGGCCGAAGTCGCCGAGGCGGAGGCGCATCACCCCGATCTGCACCTGGCCGGCTATCGGAATGTCTCCATCGAGATCTACACGCATGCCATCGGCGGGCTCTCAGAGAACGATTTCATTCTGGCGGCCAAGATCGACCAGCTTCCTATCGAGCTGAAGAAGTAGGTGCGCGCGATGCCCGACGGCCGACAGCGGCTTGCCGCGCCCGAGTTTCTGCGCAGCCGCTTTGAGCTGGCGAGCACTGAGGTCGTGATCGGCGGCCAACGATACGAACTGTTGCGACCGGGCAACATCGATGACCTGATCAGCGAAGAAGAATTCTCGATCGATGACCGGATTCCCTATTGGGCCGAGTGCTGGCCCAGCTCGCGCGTGCTGGCCGAGCGGCTAACAGCCGAGCGCGGCGCCGGCCGCACGCTGTTGGAACTAGGGTGCGGGATCGGACTGGTCAGCATCGCCGCGGCGCAAGCCGGATTTGAAGTGCTGGCGACCGACTATTATGCCGACGCGCTCGAGTTCGCCTCGGCCAATGCCGAGCGGCACGGCATTACGGACCTCGACACGCGGCTCATCGATTGGCGGAAGTTGCCGGATGACCTGGGCACGTTCGACGTGGTGGTGGCATCGGACGTGCTTTATGAGCGCGAACAGCCGCCGCTGGTGGCACGCGTCTTCGCCGAGACCTTGCGCCCAGGCGGATGGGGTTTGATCACCGACCCGGGACGCCGTCCGGCAGACGCGTTCGTGGACGAATGCGAAAAGCTGGGCCTGAAGGCCGAATGCGTGGAGCTGGTCGATGCCGTCGACGCCGGCGCCGAACTGGTGGTGGCGGTGTTCGACGTCCGGCGGTGAGGGGTATCCCAACAGCGACTCTAGCGTTTCGGCTACGTGCCTTAAGCCGGGCGAATCTCGCCGCTCGAGGCCAATGAGGTCCCTCCCGCAGCGAACTAATAGCAGCGCGGGCGTTTTCGCTATGGAAACGCACATGGATGTGACTTCGATGACCTGATTCCGCGAAACCTCGCGAGCCACGCCACGATTTGACGCCGGGGATTGCCCGCAGCAAAATGGTAATCTTCTGCCCGCCCCGCCTACCTACCACGAGTCATCGCCATGCCACGCAATCTGGATCGCGCTTGTCGTGAATTCCATTTGTCCTGTTGCCATCCCGGTCTCCGCGGCGCCGCCGTCCGCCCGCGCGGCCTGGCCACGGTTGCCATTTTGCTTTCGCTGTTGGTGGTCGTACTGGGGACCTTGGCGGTTGGCTCTACGATTGTTGCCGTTCGCGCAGCCAAGGAGCGCGATCAAGTGCGCCAGGACTTGCACCGCGCGACTGGTGGCATGGACACCTTCGTCGAATCGGTCGTGGTCAACTCCAAGCCTCCCAAGAAGGAGATCCTGCAACCCGCAATCGACTACTACAAAGCATTCTCCGAGGCGCATGCTGCTGACAAGAAGATGCTCCCCGAGGTCGCGTCGGCCAGATTCCACCTGGCGGCCCTGCAGGCTAAGCTGGGCTCGAAAGATGCCGCAAAAACCATGTTCGATGGCGTCCTGGCTTTAGACGAACTATCCGCCGATGCAACCGCTGATCCCAACACTTTCCCAAGTTTGCAAGACAGTGCGCTCAAGCTGACGACCCCCATCGAATGGTTCATGGTCAAAGGCGCAGACCGCGCCTACCAAATGCAATTGGTCGTGGCCCTCAATCGCGCCAAGGGCACCTACGAGAATCTTTCCAACAAGCACCCGGCCTCAATCCCCTTTCGCGACAATTACTCCGCGCTGCTCAAGGGCTCTGCCCTGATCCAAAGCCAGATGCCCAATGGCAAGGAGGCGTCGCTCGATGCCTGGCTCAAAGCCCGCGATATTCTGGAGGCGCTGGTTCGCGAGCAACCGAACAATGTCGACTATCAAGCTCGGCTTGCCGAAAGCCTGCTCAACGCCGCCCGCGGCCAAAAAGACAAGGACGCGCAGCAGGCCACCGCCAATCTCGAGCGGGCCGTTGAGGTCCGCGAGCAAATGCTGGCTGCCAAGCCCGACGACAAGCAGTTGCAACAAGATTTGAACTCTGCCAAGCGCGAGCTCGAGCGGATGGCCACGGCCAAGAAGGCGGAAGCGGGCAAAGCCAAACAGGCCACGGCGGCCGCTGAAGACAATAAACCCGAGGCAGCCGATCAGCCGGCCGAAGCACCCGCCGCGGCCGAGCCTGCGGCAACCGATGCCGCCGCCGCCAAGACTGAGAACTCGGCCGCGGAAGCCGGTCCGACACCCTAGGCAAAACCGCTAACTTCGTCGTCCGGCCTGCGACATTCCCTGGCGGAGATTCGCCGCGCTACACTGCACCGCTTTGGCCGCTGGCATAACACGTCATTTAAACTTTCCCAGTTTCAGCGGGCCGTGAACGTGCATGATGCCGCTCCGCTCATCGAGCTCGTCGGTGTCAGTCGCTCCTACCCCGGCGTGCGAGCGCTCGATCGTGTCTCTTTCGATGTTCTGCCGGGCGAAGTCCACGCGCTCGTCGGCGAAAACGGCGCCGGCAAGAGCACGTTGATCAACATCTTGAGTGGTCTCGTCGCGGCGGATTCGGGGGATATTCGCTTCGCTGGCCGCCCGATTCGTTGGGATAACCCCATCCAGGCGCGGCGCCATGGCATCCTCACGGTGCACCAGGAAGCCGAGCTTTTCCCGACGCTTTCGGTGGCCGAGAACATGGCGCTCGAGCAGGGGTTGCCTGTCACGTGGGGCTTCTGGGTCGAGTGGTGGCGCGTGCGCAAGGAAGCCGCGTCGGCGATCGCGGTCTTGGGAGAACCCGTCGACATCCGCCAGCCGGCCGGGCGGCTCAGTGTTGCCATGCGGCACATGACCCAAATTGCCGCGGCGGTAACGCGCCGGGCCCGCGTGCTGATCCTCGACGAACCGACGAGCGCGCTCACCGCGCGCGAAACGGACTGGCTTTTCGATCAGATCGCCCGGCTCAAGCGCGACGGCGTCGCCATCGTCTACATTTCACATCGCCAGGAGGAGGTCTTTCGACTCGCCGACCGGATTACCGTCTTGCGCGATGGCCACCGGGTATGGTCCGGTCGCCGCGAGAATATCGATCGTGACGAACTGATCCGCCACATGGTGGGGCGAGAATACGCCGCCACGATTCGCCGTGCGAGTGCCGGCCCAACGAGTCGAGAGCGGCTGGTGGTCCAAGCTCTCACCTCCGCGGACGGTCGTTTCTCGGATATTTCGCTCACCGCGCGCGGCGGAGAAATCTTGGCCCTCTATGGCCTGGTCGGATCCGGACGCACCGAGTGGGCACAAACCGTGTTCGGGCTCGCTCGCACGTCAGGCGGAACGATCACGGTGGACGGTCGTCGTGTCAACCCGCGCAATCCCGCCGACGCAGTTGCCGCCGGAATCGCCTATTTGCCTGAAGATCGCCTGCGCGAGGGACTCTTTCGCGGTTTGTCCGTGCGCGCCAACACGGTGCTGGCTGCGCTTCGGGAGCTTTCGCGCGGGGCACTCGCCAGTGTACGTCGCGAGCAGGACGCGACCCGCGATCAAGCACAGTCGCTCGGAATCAAATGCCGCGGCGTCGAACAGCCCGTCGGCGAGCTTTCCGGAGGAAACCAGCAAAAGGTGGTGCTGGCACGTTGGCTGCTGGCCAATCCCAAGGTGCTGATCCTCGACGAGCCGACGCGCGGGGTGGACCTGGGCGCAAAGGCAGAGATTCACCGCCTGCTCGCCAAGCTTGCCGCTAGCGGCGTCGCGATCGTGATGATCAGCTCCGACCTGGCCGAAGTGCTTGCGCACAGCGACCGCCTGGCCGTGTTTCGCGAAGGGCAAATCGCGCGCGAGTTCAACACTTGCGACGCTACCCCCGAGCAGGTCACGTCGGCTGCCTTGCCGACTGAAAACGAGACGCACATTGCAAGCCCACGTCGTGCGATCCGCGCGCGGCACTTCTCGAGCGAAGCACCGCTTGCGTGCGCGTTGGCGGCCGTGTTTGTGGCCTTGGGGCTCACGACCCATTCCTTCTTCAGCTTCGCAAACCTGTCCGGGCTGCTTGCGAGCGCGTCGATCTTGACGATTCTTTCGCTGGGCGCGGCTCTCGTGATCCTGGCGGGCGCGATCGATATTTCGCTCGGCTCGATCTTGGCCTTATCGGCTGGAGTAGGCGGTTCGCTGCTCAAGCTGCCCTATGCCGCGGAAGTCGTGATGCCGCTGGCGGTATGCGGAGGCCTGGCCACCGGCGCCGTGCTGGGACTGACGAACGCCGTGCTGTCGATCCTCGGACGCGTGCATCCGATCGTCATCACGCTCGGCACGATGACCATTTACCGCGGAATGCTGCTGGGATTGACGGGCGGCGACACGATCACCGATTTGCCGCGCCCGTTTACAAGCTGGACGACTTCGTCCAAGGGTGGTCTGCCTGGTTCGGCTTG
>DATJEN010000334.1:0-19991 GCA_035496575.1 Pirellulales bacterium | reverse complement strand
GGTGTCGAGCGCTTCATTCAAAGTCGGAATGCGCGTGCCGGCGAAGGCCGGCTTGAACCACGCTCCGGCATCGAGCTCTTTCAATTCGGCGAGCGACTTGGCCCCGATCTTGACCTTTGACGCGCCCCATAGCGAGACGGCATTGGTGGTTCGATCCAAATCCGCATCGTGGAAGACGACCGGCACGCCGTCGGCCGAATGATAGTAGTCAAGCTCAACAAGGTCAGCGCTGCACTTTACCGCGGAAGCAAAGGCGGGCAGCGTATTTTCCGGAGCGACCTTGCTGTCGCCGCGATGGGCGATCACCAAGATCTGCGGACGAGCGACGCGCGCGGCGGCGAGATTCAAATTGCCTTCAGCCGCGTGTGAGAATGGTGAGTTGCCGACCAACGCCAGGGCTCCCAGAACGAGTAACGGGCTGATGCGGGCCATGGTGTTCTTCCCAAAGCATGTTGACCGCCGGTGACGAGCGGCGGGTACTCGTGTCCTCAGTCCTCCATGACCTCCTTTTCCTTTGCGGCGGCCGAGTCCGTGGCCATGTTCTCGAATTTCTTGGTGAGCTCTTGGATCTCATCTTTGACGGAATCCCGCTCGTCCTCCGTCATCAATTTGTCTTTCTGCTCCTGATCGGCCGTCTTGTTGCCGTCGCGGCGAACATTGCGAACCGCGACTTTGGCCTCCTCGGTCAGCTCGCGGATGCGGGCCCCCAGCTTGCGCCGCACCTCAGTCGACAGCGGCGGCACGTTGATGCGGATCAGCCGCCCGTCGTTTTGTGGGTTGAGGCCCAGACCGCTGGCCTGCACCGCTTTTTCGATATCCTTGAGCGTGCCGGGGTCGAAGGGGCGAATGACAATCTGTGTCGGTTCCGGCGCGCCCACCGTGGCGATGGCCTTGATGGGCGTCGGCGAGCCGTACACCTCCACGCGCAGCGAGTCGACCAGGCCTGGGTTGGCTCGCCCGGTGCGAATGCCGGCGAGGTCTTGCTTGAGCTTGGCGAGCGCTTTCTCCATGCGCTCTTCGGTATCGAGAAGGATGTCGTCGGCGCTCATAACAGTTCGATTTCCTGAGCAAGCGGCGCTTGCGGAACGGCGCTTTCGCCTATTTGGTGACCGCAACCTGGCTGCTGATGAGCGTGCCGACTCGCGCCCCGCTCACCGCTCGCTCGATGTTGCCCTCTTTCTTGTAATTAAAAACCAGGATCGGCATGTCGTGTTCCATGCACTGCGCGATCGCCGTGGGATCCATGACGCGCAGATTCTGTTCGCGCACCGAGTTATAGCTCAGCTCGCTATACAGCAGAGCATGCGGATTTTTTTCCGGGTCGTCGCTGTAAACGCCATCCACGCGGGTCGCCTTGAGCAGGATGTCGGCCTCCAACTCCAAGGCGCGCTGGGCGGCCGCCGTGTCGGTCGTCACGAACGGGCTGCCGGTGCCAGCGGCGAGAATCACGATCCGCGATTTTTCCAGGTGCCGTTTGGCGCGGCGGCGGATATAGGGCTCGGCGACGCCATCCATGCGAATCGCGGTGAGCAAACGCGTCTCATTGCCCAGCGACTCGATGGCGTCCTGTAGCGCGAGGCCGTTGATCACCGTGGCCAGCATGCCCATGTAGTGGGCGGTGGCTTCCTGAACTCCGGAGTTGCCGGCCGTGAACTGGGCGCCGCGCAGAATATTTCCGCCGCCGATGACGATCGCCAACTGCACGCCGCTTTGCGCGGCTTTGCAGACTTGCTGCGCGATCGCGATCACTTCGGCCATGCTGATGCCGCGTTCGCCGGCGTGCGCGAAGCATTCGCCGGAAAGCTTGAGCACCACCCGGCGAAAGCCATTGGAGTCTTCAGAAGCGCTGCGCTCGGCCATCGAACTTGCCCCCCCTCGGATTTGCCGCGGCACCCGGCGTGCTGGCCGCCTATTTGCCGAGCTCCCAGTAAATGTAGCGCACCACCTTCATGTTGTTGGCTTGCGCATACTTTGCGACCGTCAGCTTGTCGTCTTTGACAAACGGCTGCTCCAGCAAGACCCGCTCTGCAAAGAAATTGCGCAGGCGACCCTCGACCATCTTGGCAATGATGTTTTCGGGCTTGCCCTCGTTGCGCGCCGCTTCGGAGAGGATTTCACGCTCCTTGTCCACCTCGGCGGCGGGCAGGTCCTCTTTCGACAACACTTGAGGGCGGCTAGCGGCAATGTGCATGCCAATATCCTTGGCGGCTTCGGGCGTGCCGCCGGTCACCTCGACCAGAACGCCCACCGTCTTGCCGGCGTGATGAACATAGCCGGCCACTTTGCCGTCCAAGCGGGCAATTCGGCCGAGCTTGAAGACCTCGCGAATGCGGTTCGTCAGGTCGTGTAATTGATCGCGCAGCGTCTGGCCGCTTTTGGACGGAGACGGCTGATCGAGCAGCTCCTCGCCGCTGGCGGCTCCCTTGCCCGTCGCGAGTTGTCTGGCCAGGTCGTTCGCCAGCGCGATGAACTCGGCATTGGCGGCGACCGGCGCGCTCTCGCACTGCAGCTCGACAAGCGTGCCGACGCCTTTGTCCCAATCGGTGTACAGGCCGATGCGGCCGAAAGCGGTCTCGCGGCCGGACCGGCTGGCCTGCACCTTGATATTGTCCTTGCGCAGCCAGTCGATCGCGGCTTGCTCGTCGCCGCCGCTAACCTGCAATGCCTCTTTGCACTTCATCATCGGCAAGCCGGTCTTGTCGCGCAACGACTTGACGGCTGCCGCCGTGATCTCTGCCATGTGAAAAAACTCCCTCGCTAGATGATCGGGCTGCCCGCGGCCAACGGATTGTGCGTGCCGGCAATCGGGCGGGTATGGGCGGACAAATCGGAGCGCCGCGTTTCAATTAGCCAACGGGCTGCGCGTCGCCCACCTCGGACTTCTGCCGCTCCATCTCGCCGACCGTGTTCGCGCGGCCTTCCAAAACCGCGTCGGCCAATTGCTGCGCGATCAGCTCAATTGAACGAATGCTGTCGTCGTTGCCGGGGATCGGCAGGTCGACCGAATCCGGATCGCTATCCGTATCGATTAGCGCGACCGTCGTAATGCCGAGCTTCTGCGCTTCCTTCACTGCGTTTCGCTCTTTCTTCGGATCAATGACGACCAGCACCTCCGGCAGGCGGCTCATCGTGCGCATGCCGTGCAGGTTGCGATACATCTTGCGATACTCGCGCGTCAGGGCAGACTGCATTTTCTTCGAGTACGTCGCCAACTGATCGCTCGAGCGGAGCGTTTCCAGTTCCTCCAGACGCGCAAGCCGGTTGCGAATGGTGCGGAAGTTGGTCAGCGTGCCACCCAGCCAGCGGTCGCTGACATAGGGCATGCCGCAACGCTCGGACTCACGCTCGATCGTTTCGCCCGCTTGACGCTTCGTGCCCACGAACAACACCAGTCCGCCGCCGCCCGCCACCTGCTTGAGATACTTCTTGGCCCGCAACAGACCACGAATGGTCTCGCGGACGTCAATGATGTGAATCAGGTTTTGTCGGGCATAGATGTAGGGCCGCATCTTGGGGTTCCAGCGGCTGGCCCGATGGCCAAAGTGAACCCCCGCTTCAATCAATTGCTGAACCAATAACGTCGCCACAAACACACTCCTTCCAGGCACACCGGCTCAGTTATCCGCGCGTCAGCGGAAGCGTCCGGCGTTAAGGTGAAAACTCGGCCAACTAAGGATTTAGAGCACTCGCACAGGCGGGCCGTTCGCATGCGAGGCGAGCCAACCAATTTAAACGCATGCGCTTGCGCGGTCAATCGGCGTTCGCCCCGGCGGAAGAGCAACACAGGCGGTGTCGCGTCAACTGGCGCGGCGGCGGCAGAAGCCCGCCAAGCCTAAGCCAGCAATCGCGGCCAGCACGAAGCTGGAGGGCTCGGGGATAAAACCGTCCGACCCTTCGCCGGTCAGGAGGGTGGGCTCAAGAAAGCTCGTGATACCTTGTCCGTTGGATAGGGGCTGGGAAGTCGCGCTCATCAAGCTGTCGTGCCAGCTCGATAACTGGCCCCAAGTCGAACTCATCAGCGACAGATCCAAAAGGTCCACCACGCCATCGCCGTTGAGATCACCCTGGCTCCAGCCATATCCGCCCGGCGTGACGCTGTTCCCCCAGTGCGAGCCGATAATGTTGAGGTCGCCATTGTCCACCAGGCCGTCCATGTTCGCATCGCCGGCCAGCAGTTGGTGCCAGGTCATCAATGGATCGCCGACCACGGTATTGACGTACGAAAGCTGACGGTTCGCACTCCAGGCTGCCTCGGCAAAGGTCTTTCCGTTGATCAGCATGCTGAACAGCTTGTCTTCATTGGCCACCGTGGTGACGCTGGCGCCGGGCTCGGTCACGTTTCCGACTGCCGCCGTGCCGCCAACTTTTAGCCAGTCGGCGAGCTGCCCCTGCGTGCCGGAATATCCGCCAACATTGAAGCTGTAGGCGTTGAAGCTTTCCCAACTGTTGAAGACGGCTCCATTGGCGAGCGTGGTGTTCAACGCGGCCGTGATGTAGTGCGCCGGAGTTGACGACTGGTTGGTTCCGTGCCCGTCATATCCGATGACGGGTCCCGGCGCCGTTCCCACGAATGCGCTCGTGTTGTCGTAGCTCACCGGCAATCCGAGCGGCGTCAGCACATTGTTGACCAGATTGGCCATCGTGGGCGCGTAGGCCTTCGACGGATCATTGTCGACCAGAAAGCCAACCGGGCC
Source organism: Pirellulales bacterium (assembly GCA_035496575.1). Lineage (GTDB taxonomy): Bacteria > Planctomycetota > Planctomycetia > Pirellulales > PALSA-1355 > PALSA-1355. Next base: position 15,297 of record DATJEN010000334.1, on the reverse strand, counting down.
GTTTGGCGTATTGTTGGGACCGATGAAGGCATGCTGAGCGCGATTGATGCCCGCTTCGACGTCGGCGGTGGTATAGCCATCGAGACGCGCGGTCAGTCGCGTTCCGGTGACCGCATGAGAAAACGAGGACGTTGAACCGTAATAAGGGTTGCTGGTGAAATGGCCGCTTTGCGTGAAGCTTTGATCGCCCATCATTTGCCACGAGCTCACCTTGTCGATGTCGGCAAGTTCGCTTTCGAGGCTGGAATAGGGCTTCCAGCTTGAGATTTGCCGGAACACGCCGTTTGGATCGGTATACGACGGCGGGTTCGGCCAGATCGAAGGCGGCACCGGCTCGGTTACCTGGATGCGAAGCGGCAGCCCCTTGGTCGTCACGATGAGATCGGTATTAGGGCCCAGGGCGGCCATCACTTGAGGCCGGATCGTGCTCAGGTAGGCGTCGGCCGTAATATCCTCGGCCGTGCTGACGCCGGTGAGTCCCAACAGTTGCACGCCGGGATGGACCTGCGCGTAATAGCTCGCGATGTCCTGACCGCTTGGGCTCGCCGCGTTATAAAGCACGAGCACGTTCGCAGGGTCGACGGCGAGAGCCGTTGAGCCGATGAGCGCATGAAGTAGCGCAAGCGAGGTTGCGATGAACGTCCGCTTGCCGCCCATAGTTAAGTTACGCTTTCACGAATGGCTCGCCATCGCTTCCGTGCAGTAGCGAAGAGAGAGTTTTTCCGCTCGCGATTTTTTTAGCTCTTCCGCAAGCGCCGCACAAGCAGCATCGCCACAAAACCAGTTGCCGCCAAAATCGCGGTGGAAGGCTCGGGGATGGGGCTCGGCAATTGATTGGTCGCGATTGCGGTGCTGCCGCCAGAAATGGATGAGATGAACAGCTGCGGGGCAAAGGGGCTGGTGAAGTACAAGATGTCCGAGTGGTTATTTTGCCACAACGTGGTGCCGATATTCGTAAACTTCGCGTTGCTCACCTTGGTGGGCGGCGGTGAGGTTTGCAAGATAAATACCGAGCTGGTGGGGGAAATTCCACCCGTGATGGCGGTGTCGCCTATGTTGGTCGACGCGGCCGGAACCCCACCCGCCGTAATGCCGATGGTTAAATCCTTAACCGCTTGCGTGCCGGCGATAATCTCGTACGCGTAGACGTAGTCGCTACCCAGGCTTGGATCGCTGGGATTGTTCAGCGCCGCGGACGCGGAGAATTGGCCAGGGGCATAAACCGCGTATTCGACGGTCGCTGTTATCTTGGTGGACGTGATGACCTTCGAGCCTTGCCAGAGACTCAGAGCATTAGGGTCGGTGGGCAGAGGACCGGCCAGGGCGCTTCCAGCGAGTAGCACTAGCACGAACCCGACCCGACCAATCCCAGCGAGATTCCATTGCATGGCTAATTTCCCGTTCGCGATTTGGCAGCCTGGAATGCTGCCTCGTTTAGTTGCCGGTCCTTGCGTCTGGTAGGTCAGCAGATGTTTGTCCGCTGAGCCCGGTCGAGCGATATCGAGCCTCGTTGTCGTTCTCTGAATTCAGTTGCAGCTTCTATGCAGGCGAGACGGCTTGTCTCGAAAAAAAGGCAGGTCAGTTGTGTTGGCCACGGAACCGGCGGTGCAGGCGAAGCGAGGCGAGCACGGCAATGCCGCACGCTGCCAAGGTCAAAGTGCCCGGCTCTGGAATGTTGGGCTCTAGCGGCGAGGGCAACGGAAGCACAAGCGCCACGCTGCCGTGATCGATCGTCGACCCGTCTAGCAACTGGGGCCCGTAAGGGCTCGAGAACACCAGACCGCTCGTCGTTCCGTTGATGCCATTGGGATGAAAGTCCCAATTGGCCGATGGAGGCGAGGGAAAAAAGTACGCGGCGGATGGGGTGGGGCCAAACACGCCGTTCCCCGTGAAGCTGCCGAAATTGTCGGCCAAAGTTTGCAACGACACGGACAGACTCGACAGCGGGGCATTGCCCGTCTCGTCGGCCTGGTATGCATATACATACTCGCCGGGCGTGGGCGTGTAGCCGGAATAACCGAGAGTCTGGAATACACCTGGCGCAAAGACGACCCAGTCGACCGAGCCAGTGAGATCCGTGGGGTTGTTGGAGAGATCATACCCCTGGAATGGCGTGTTGCCGCTCCAAGTGGCGAAGCCATCGAAATAGGCATTGGGCTCTGTGGCCAGAGGGCCAGCCAAAGCGGGCGCTGCGCAGAGTGCGGCGGCACAAGAAAGAAGACAGATTATCGAGCGGCTCATTAGCGTTTCCTTTCGCGCCTTTTTTCAAAAGGCCCAGCATCTACAAGGTGTAATCCGCCCCGGCACCCAGTCTGTATGGGGGTGATCCTAACCTACGGATTAACCGTGTCAAGCACCCAGTAGAAAAATCTCAGAGAAAAATGAGCCGGGATCGGGGATTCGCCTTTCCTGTTCAATTTACCTGGTTTCGAGACATTTTTGGCTTTCCACGGTTTAATGGTGGCCTGCAAACGACTAAAGTGAACCGTTACCCCTCGCTTTAATGGTCCCGCCGCACGACAGGGATTGCTTTTTTCCGGCCGGATGCCGGCATCAAATTAATGCGACGACGGTGGCGTCCTTCACATCAAATGCAGCGCAGCTCCGACTTTACACCCGGGGTGCGCGCTAGGGGGCCAAATTCCCGCCATTTGGGCGTGGAACTCCTCGAACGCCGTGCTCTGCTCACGGTGCCAACCGTGCTTGCAATCCAGCCCGTGGCGGCCAACGCACTGACCAACCAGGAGTTCGCCCAGTACCTGGTCACGTTCAGTGAGTCTGTCACTGGAGTGTCGTCCAGTGATTTCGCGCTGGTGACAACAGGCGGCGTCGCGGCCGATCGAGCCATCGAGATCAGCGGAACGGGTGACCAATACCTGGCCGTTGTTCATGGAATTCAAGGCGCCGGAACGCTGCGATTGGATCTTGTCGACAACGATTCGATCACCGGCGCGCTGGGCGACCCACTGGGCGGGCCGGGTGCTGGCAACGGCAACGTTTCCGGCCAGCCCTACACCATCGACCAACGCGCGCCCTTCGTGCAATCGATCAACCGTTCGATCCCCAGCACGACGAGCACGGGCGCGCACTCAGTCGTGTTTGCAGTGACCTTTAGCGAAGCTGTTGCGAACGTCGGTCCGTCCGACTTTCAAGTGGTGACGAACGGGGCTGCCAGCGCGAGCCCTGTGGTCGCGATCGCCGGCAGCGGCGCTACGTACTCGGTAACGGTCAACCAGGTGAACGGAACCGGAGGCACGCTCGCGCTGCGGCTCGTCGACGACGGCAGCATCCGCGATCTCGCCGGCAACCAACTGACCACGGCCGCGGCGCCCATCACGTTTAGCCCACAAGTTACTTTCCCCACCGGCGTCGTGCCGATTGGGGTGACAAGCACGGAAGTGAACGGCGATGGATTTGCCGACGCGCTGGTCGCGAATTTTGTGGACAACACCGTCAGCGTCTTGCTCGGCAATGGTAACGGATCCTTTCAACCGCAGACGACCGTAGGGGTGGGGATCAATCCAAGCAGCGTGGCGGCCGCCGACCTGAACAACGACCTAAAGCCCGACCTCGTGGTGACGAACTTCGGGAGCGACACGCTCGGCATCCTGTTTGGCAATGGCGACGGTACTTTTCAGCCGCAGCTAACACTGGCAGTTGGGTCGCACCCACAGTCGGCCGCGATCGCTGACTTCAACGACGATGCTCACCCAGATATCGTTGTTGCGAACTTCGCAGGCGGCACGCTCAGCGTTCTGCTGGGCGATGGAATGGGCGGCCTTCAGCTGCAGCCATTGCTCACGACGGGCACCAGCCCGCAATCGGTTCGCGCGGCCGACTTTAATCTCGATGGCAAAGTCGATTTGGCGGTCGCGAACTTCGGAACGAACGACGTCAGCATTTTCTTTGGCAATGGCGACGGGACCTTCCAGCAACAGCCTGCCCAGCCAGTCGGCACGAAGCCGCGCGGGCTGGTCGCGGTCGACGTCAATGCCGATGGACGGCCCGATCTCGTGGTCACGAATTCCGGCGACAATACGGTGTCGGTCCTATTGGCCACGGCCAGCGGCTCGTTTGTTTCTCCGGTCAATTATCCGACCGGCGCGTCGCCGTGGGGCGTGGCGGTTGCTGACGTCAACGGAGATGGCAAGCGCGACCTCGTCATCGGCAACTCTGGTGATGACACCGTCAGCGTGCTACGAGGAAACGGCAATGGGACTTTCATGCCGCAACTCACGTTCAGCACCGGTGGCAATCCGCAAGCATTGACGGTTGCCGATCTCAATCAGGACAGCAAGCCCGACCTGCTGGTCGCTAATTTCCTGGACGCGAATGTCAGCGTGCTGACGGGCAGCGCCCAGGGTGGCTTCACCGGCCAGTCGTACACGATCGAATCCGCCACTCAACTGGCGTTCGCCGCTTTGCCGGTATCGACGCTGGTTGGCAATTCGATTGGGACGGTCAAAGTGTCCGCGCTCGACCGGCTGAATCGAGTTGTCACGCAGGATACCTCGACCGTGACGTTGCGGCTCGTCGGGGGCGTGTTCAATACCGGAACCGATACGGTCCAAGCGCCACTTGTCAGCGGCACCGCCACCTTCAGCGGTTTGAGCATTACGAACGGAGGCGCCTACACGCTCGAGGCTTCCGCATCGGGTTTGATCAAGACCAGCCCGGCCTTCAATATTTACTCGAGCGTTCTCAACCGCCAGCTCTTCTACAAGGGTTCGCCGCGATACAACGTCACCAACAGCAATTTCCCGGGCTTTAGCGACGACAACGCGATCGCAACCGACAAGGTTGCTCTCCTGCCGGGCGCAGGGGCCGCCACGTTCGCCAATGTTTCGAGCTACTCTGGCGGGATCACCGGCCTCATGGTGGATTTGCTCGGCGGCGTGGGGGTGACTGCCGCGGACTTTTCGTTCCGCGTCGGCAACGATAACGCGCCAGCCAACTGGTCGGCGGGACCGAGTCCCAGCACGGTGTTGGTCCGGCCCGGCGCAGGCGTGGGCGGCTCGGACCGCATCGAGCTGATTTGGCCGGCTGGGGCCATTCGAAAAACCTGGCTTGAAGTCACGGTCGCCGCATCGAGCCACACGCACCTGGCAGCCCCCGACGTCTTCTATTTTGGAGACGCGGTCGGCGATTCAGGGTTAGGGGATACCTCCACCCAGGCCATCGTCGATCTGGTCGACGAAGACGGAGCGCGCACGCACCCACAGTATCTTTTCCAGAATATCCCGATTACCAATATCTACGATTTCGATCGGGACGGCGCGGTCGGCGCCAACGATCAACTGATTGCCCACAACAATTACACATCGCCCAGCACGGCTCTCAACTACCTGAGCGCGCCTGGCGTGGCGAGCGTCGCGGATCGCAAGCTGTTTTATCGGGGCTCCTCGCGATATGACACCACGAGCTTGTTGTTCCCGGGATTCAGCGACGATAACGCCATCGCCACCGACAAAGTGGCGCTGCTTCCCGGTACCGGGGTGGCCACTTTTGACAACCTGTCGAGCTATTCGGGCGGAATCACCGGGATCATGGTCGATCTGCTGGGGCCCGGCGCGCATGGATCGCTCACGGCCGCCGATTTTGCCTTCAAAGTCGGCAATAGCAACTACCCGAGCATGTGGTGGGCGGGGCCGCCGCCCACGTCCGTGGTTGTGCGGCCAGGGGCGGGCACGGCTGGCGCCGACCGCGTGGAACTCATTTGGCCCGCGGGCGCCATTACAAAGACATGGCTCGAGGTCATCGTGCTCGCCACTCCCCGAACCGGACTTCCGCAGTCCAGCGTCCTGCCCGACGGGCAAGCCGACGTATTTTTCTTCGGGAACGCGCTTGGCGATTCGGGCCTTGGCAACACGAGCACGCTTGCGAAAGTCGACGGCAATGACGAGCTCGCTGCGAGGAACAATCCCCAACTTTTGTTTAACAATATCCCCATTACCAATCCCTACGATTACAACCGCGACGGCATGGTTGACGGGAACGACGAGCTCATCGCGCGCAACAATCCGACGACGGTGACAAGCGCCCTAAAGTTCTTGAATTTCTCGAACCCGCCGGCCGCGCCGAGTGGAGCGCAAGCTGCCGCAATAACGGCCGCCCCATTGGTCACGTCGCAAGCAGAAGATGATCCGACGGCTGTGCCACCGCTTCAACAGCCGCCCTCGGCGCTGCTGGCGGCGCCGAAATCCATTCGCTCGCTGGCGCGAGGATTCGTTTTCGAGCACCTGACGCTTGATGCCGATTGGCAGGACTTCGAATAGCTGCTTCTTAGGCGCTCGAAATAAAATCGAGCGCAAACTTACCCGCCAGATTGCGAGCGGCCTTCATGCGCCGATTGCAGGAAGGCAAGCAGGTCGCGAAACTCCTGCACGGTGAGTAGGTCGCCCAACCCTTCCGGCATGATTGAGGTCGACAGCGGCTTGCGCAGTTCGATCTCGGCGGGCGTTAGCCGCGTGAGCGCGCCCTTGTTGTCGGCATAGGTTTGTTCGCCGGTGGCTTCTTCCTTCACGAGCATGCCCACCAGCGTTTTGCCTGAGGTGGTCACCACGGTCCAGGACGCGAAATGCGGCGCGACTTCCTGGCTGGGGCGGATGATCGACTCAACGAACCGCGCGAGCGGCAGCGCGCCTGCCGATGCGGTCAGCTCTGGCCCCACGCGTGCTCCGCGTCCCGTGATCTGGTGGCAATGCGAGCAGCCCGCCGAATGAGAATGAAAGAAAATTCGTTCCCCGGCCGCGGCATCACCTTGAAGAGCCCCCTTGCCGCCGAACAGCAGATCGATCCAGGCTTGCGAATCGTTCGCGGCCGGCCGAGAGGGCCGCGACGTCGGATCCACTACGCGAGACACCAGCTCTCCGGCCGTGGCATCCGCGCCGGCGAGCTCTTCCAGTCTTGTTCGTTCGGCTGGTTGCAACGCGCATCCGCGCAAGGAGCGCAGCGCCTCGTTGCGCAAAGCAATATCGCTGCCAACGGCCAGCTCGAACAGCAGCCGGCGAGCCTGTGGATCGTCGGGCGTCAGTCCGACGACTGCCTCGGCTCTCAATTGCGTGGGGTACTGTGTCGACGCGGCGATTCGCGCGAGCAGCTCGGACCGACCGCTCAGTTGCGTTTCGCGCAGCGTCCGCACGGCCTCAAGCTGCAGGCCTGCATTATCGCCGTCGATCCATGCCTGCAGCCGCTCGAGGGTCAGCAGCGGATGGTCGGCACGCAGCATGCGGATCGCCCAGCGGCGAACTTCGGGCGTGGTTTGCGGATCCTCGATTGCCCGCACGATGTATTGTTCTCCGGCCCATTCATCGTCGGCCGCGCGCACGACGCCGTCCAAGCGTTCGAGCGCGGCCAGATATCCGCCGAAGAGTCGACTCGTGGCGGGACCGGCGGCCAACGCTTGATCCAACTTGTCTCGAAAACCGACGAGCCGCTCTTCGCCAATCCACTGCACGGCCGCGAACCGCACCGTGGCATCGGGATCGCGCAGAAAATCGGTCAATTCGCGTTGAGACTCTGGCTTGCCGGACTCGCGCAAGATCAACAGAGCGGCCAGCCGCTCGGCCGGGCCGCGGCTGCGCCACGCAAGTTCCAGCCCGCCGCGATGCAGCTCGCACAATCCTCGACGTGCCGCGACCGCGATGAAGGCGTCCGGATTCGAAACACTGCGCCAGAGCGTCTCGGCTAATGCCGGATTGCGGGCTGCCCGCAAAGCTTCGGCACGAGCCTCGGCTGGAAAATCGGCCGACAATAATGCGGCATCGATTTGATCGGCTTTCAGTCCGCGAACCGCGGCGGCACGCACGCCGGGGGAACGATCGCGGCCGACAATTTTGACGAGTACATCGGCCCGCCCCGCGGCGCCCAGGGCGCGCACGCACAGCGCTCGAATGGAATCCGGCGAAGCATCGTTCGTTGCGATCGCCTCGAGGACCGCCTGGCCGTTCGCGTTTTGCGCCAGTTGATGCGCGGCGCGCTCGCGTAACGGTGCATGCGCCGATCGGATGGCCAGCGTTGGGTCGGTTGGCCGGCTCGTTGGTGCGCGGGTAACGGCAGACAGCCGCCAAACGCGACCTTTGCCATGCACTTCGTACGACTTCGATACCCAGTCACTGATATACAGCGAACCGTCCGGCGCCAGGGCAATGCCAACCGGCCGGAAGTTCTCGTCGCCTGTCACGATCGGTTTGCTTACCGAGCGAAAGCTGGCGCCGCGCGGCTCGAGCCGGAACTGCTCGATGCGGTGGTCCCCCCAGGAGGTCGAAAGTAACGTGCCGACATAATCGGCCGGCAAGTTGTCCGATTCATAGGCGACCAGGCCCGAGGGAGCTTCGCCCGTTCCCGCCACCATCGGCAAAGTGCCGGGCAGCTCGCCATTCCAGGCCGTAAAAGGATGCACGCCTTTGCGCCCGTTGCGATATCGATAGCCAAAGTTGCCACCGGCGACAATGTGCAGCAATCGGCAAGGCGGCAGCGAATCGGGATCGTTGTCGACGGCGAACACTCGACCGTAGGCGTCGATGGCCACGTGAAACGGGTTCCAAAAACCGGTGGCCAGCATCTCGACTTTCGAACCATCGGCGCGGCAGCGGTAGACCTGGCCACCTTCGAGCTCGCTGGCCATCGAGCCGTCACTGCCGATCAGCTTGAATGTGGCGCCTTTGTTCTCTCCCAGACCAAAATACACCGAGCCATCCACATCGAACGCAAACCCCGACAGGCCGTTGTGCGGGTAATCGCCGTCGGTCTCGAGCCGAACGATTCGACAGCGATCGTCGGCTCGCCCGTCGTCATCGGTGTCTCGCAAGCGGAAGATCTCTCCGCGCGTGGCCACGTAAACGCTTCCGTCGGGGTGCACCCCAACGTTCATCGTCCAGGTTGTGCCTTCGAAAAACGTGCTGATTCGATCGGCGCGGCCATCCCCGTTCGTATCCTCGAACATGCGAATTCGATCGGCGGGCGGACCCTGATAACCGGCGGGCCGAAAATGCGTGTGACTTTCAACCACCAGCACGCGGCCGCGGTTATCCACCGCCAGGCCGGTCGGCGTCACGATGTCCGGCTCGGAGGCCACGAGCTCGATCTTAAGACGTGGGTCCAACACTTTGGGGCTAGCGATTTCTGAGTTGCTCGCCAGCAAAGTGAGGCCGGCGGCTAGCAGTGCGCTATGGAACATGCGATCTCCTGTGGAACCCTCGCGGAGGAATGCAGGAGGGGGTCCTGCGTTCTGCCTGGGCTGTTTTTCCTGGACTAGGGGCCGCTACTTTTTCGGCCCCAGCACGTCGCCAATGGCGGGCGCCGCCTGCGGGACCGCGGCCGGATAGTCGTAGCCCAATAGTCCGGCGAGTGTGGCTGCCACCTGGCTTTGCGTCACCCTAGGCACGTTCGCACGCTCGCCCAACGGCGGTGTGTCGGGACCCAAGAACCCCATCCAGATGAACTCCGATTTTGGCGTCTTCTTGCCGTGGTTCTTCCATTCCACCGGAGCATCGCCTCGCCCGTGGTCCGGCGCAAAAATGAGCGAGGTCTTGCCTCGATACTCGGGCATGGATTGCACGGTTTCCCAGACAGCCTTCAGGTATTCGTCGGCTCGTCGAGCCGAGGTGAGATAGTTGTCGTACCGCCCCTCGTGTCCCCAGGCGTCCGTTTCGTTGAGGGACAAGAAGAACAACTTTGGCTTGTGTTGCTTCAGGTAGGCCATGGCCGCATGAAACGTGAACGGGTCGTACGGCTCGCTGGCCCATTTGCGCGTGGTCTCGTCGCGCAGCGTGTTGAGCATGATCAGGTCCGGAGTGAGCGGGCCTTGCACCGGCTCGTATCCGGCGTGAATGAAAAACCCGCATCGCTCGCGATTGAAGATGAAGGGAAAGACGTCCCACACGCCGAAGGCCGCCACTTTGCCGTGATACTCCGGCTTGCGGTTGAGCCACTCGAAAACCGTGACGTTCGGGTTGGGGTTCTTGTCGTTGGAGTCGATGCGCGGATCGGCAAACCCGCACAAGGTCTCGTTGTAGCCAGGGTACGAGAACTTCATGCCGTTGGTGACCTCGGCCACGCTGGCCTTGGCCTGGTTGCCATAGACCTGCCCTTGCTTGGCCACCACATTCCAAAAGAAGGGCATCAGCACTTCGCGTCGAGCCTCGGGCGTGTCGCGCCAGTAAGACTTCTTGAGCGCGTCGACATCCTGGACTCCGCCATTTTCCTTGGTCATCAGGATGTCTTCGGCTCCGCCAAACACTTCCTGCCAGCGCAGCCCGTCGGTCATCATGAGGATGACATTTTCGGTCTTGCGGTTTGCTGTCGGGGTGGCAGCTTGCAGGGGCGCGATCAAAACGAACCAGCCCAAGAGAAACGCGCAACAAAATCGCAGGTGTGTCATCGTCGCCAGGCCATGGAGAGTTGGATTTGTTAGTAAACTCGCTGCGTCTTACTCTACGTGCGAGCACGGCGTGCCGCAATCAGTTTGGGCTGTGGAGAGAGCCAGACCGATTGGGCGCTCAGTACAGCCGCGATATACTGATGGCCGCCGAGACAAAAAGGATCCCTGCTGAGAGCCAATCGCCTCATGCGCCGTCCTGCGGGATTTACTCTCGTCGAGCTGCTGGTCGTCATCGGCATTATTGCCGTGCTGGTTGCGCTGATGCTGCCTGCCATCCAAGCCGCGCGTGAAGCCTCTCGCCGCACACAATGCACGAACAACCTGCGACAGATCGGGGTCGCACTGCAGACCTACGAATCGGCGCACCGCGCGCTCCCCTCCGGATACATTTCGCGCTTTACTAAGGACGGCGAGGATACTGGGCCGGGCTGGGGTTGGGGTGCGTTGCTGCTCAATAATCTCGAGGAGCAGGCACTCAGCAACCTGGTCAAGTTCGAGAGCGCAATCGAAGACCCCGCCAACGCGGAGCTTCGCGTTAAAGCGATTCCCGTCTATCTTTGCCCGTCGGACCCCGTGCCCCCTAGCTGGGAAGCTCTCCGCGACGACCCCATGCGGACCAAGATTTGCGATGTCGCTACCGCCAACTATGTCGGCATGTTTGGCAATGCGGAACCCGGCGTCGATGGCACAGGGTTATTTTTCCGCAACAGCCGCGTCCGCTTTCGAGAGATCACCGACGGCACGTCGCACACGATCGCCGTCGGCGAGCGCTCGCACGCACTCGGGCAATCGACCTGGGTCGGGTCGGTCAGCGGCGCACTGCTCGCGCCTGGGCCAGCCGACGGAATCGGAACTTATGAAGTCGAGCACGGCGCCACGATGACGCTCGGTCAGGCAGGCGAGCACATCAGCCCAGGCGATCCAAAGGGCGAAGGCGACATGTTCCATAGCTTGCACGCGGCGGGCGCGAACTTTGTTTTTGCCCATGCCCACGTCAGCTTTTTGACGTCGCAGATGGACCCCGAGGTGTTCGAAGCCATGTCGACGCGGGCCGGCGGCGAAACGATTTCAGGAGAATACTAAATGAAGCGTTCGGCGGCGCTGATCGCAGTCTTTTTTGCAGGCTGCGCGGCCAGGGAAGCAGAAACCACGGTTGTTCCGCTGGCGGAGGTGTCGCCCGAATTGGTCACGGTCGCGCAAAAGACTCTGCCGAACGTGAAATTCAAAAGCGCCCGGAAAATCCAAGTGGATGGCGAGGACGTTTACGAGATTCGCGGCACCATGCCAAACGGCAAGGTGCGCGAAGTAGAAGTCTCGGCTTCCGGCAAGGTGATCGAAATCGAGTGAATCGGAGCCTAGGGGTGTGGGGCCGGATTGGCGAGCATCTACCGTTGTCTCGCGCTCGATTTCTATATGCGGTTTGTCAAAAAATCCGAGTCGCGTCAGCTATGACCACAATTCTCAGTTGCAGGCTCCTGTTGGTCACCTGCTTCTTTGCGCTCTTGATTGGCGCCACCAATTTGCGTGCCGAAGCGGTTGAACTGTTCGTCTCGGACGGCGACTTCGTCAGGCGATTTGATGGCTTGACTGGCGCGCCTATCCTACCGTCATTTGCCGTGTCGGGCGCCACAGGGGTAACAGTCCGAGATAACTCGTTGTACGTAGCAACCACGGCCCCTGGACAAGTCTTGCGGTTGAACCCCGTTACCGGAAATCAGATTGGCGGACCATTCGTGTCGTTCACCGGTCAGAACGACGGCCACGATCTGCAAAGTCCTCGGAGCATGCAATTCGACGCACTCGGTAATCTATATGTCGCGGATCAAGAAGGCTCGTCCATTCACATATACGACTCGGCCGGAAACTCGCTTCGCTCACTGACTAGCGCGACGCTCAAGGGACCGGCCGATGTCGAGCTCGACGAAAACGGCGCCGGCGCCGTATACGTCGTAAACCCCGGCGATTCGAATGTGCTCAGGTCTGTTGCCGGAACGGATCCGCTAAGCGAATTCGTGCACAGCCAATCTGGAGGTCTCGTCGATCCCATTGCGATTGCGCGCGGACCTGGCAACGGATGGTACGTTCTCGATGGGAACCCGGAAGCTCCGGCACTTTTGTTGTTCACGATCGGGGGCCAATTCGATCACACGCTAGTATCCTTTACCGGCGCAAGTCCGTTCGGTTCATTCAAGCCGGCCTATTTGGCCTTCGGCCCGCGCCGAACCCTCTTCATTTCAGGCGTTGATCTGAATACGCGCACAGGGGAGATTCTGCACTTCGGGTCAGACGGCTCATTTATAGAAACATTCGTGTCGGGGCTCGCAAGCCCCACCTATTTCACGTTCGGGACGATTGCCGTGCCTGAGCCGGCGACGTACGTCCTTTCAGGAATTGCCTTAAGGGTCCTGCCGCTCGCGCGGAAAATCTTCGGACGAACGCGAAGCAAGCGGACCTTAGTCGCCTTTACCGCCGTCCAGCGCGTCACGAAATGATGGCGAAAACATCGCCCATCTGAGGCACGTTTTCGCCGTGCTCTAGCCGGTCGGCCAAGACCCGCAGCGACAATGCCTGAGCGCGTTCGATCGCCTCTTGCTTCGATGTGCCATAAGCGACCACGCCGGGCAGTTCGAGAACCTCAGCCAACCATCGGCTGTCATCTTCTCGCTCGACGTCAATTTTGAGCATCGCTGGCGCCCATCAAGGAAAGCTACCCGGCTAGGACTCGAACCTAGAATGAGAGAGCCAAAATCTCTAGTGTTACCATTACACCACCGGGTAGGGTCGGCCGTGGCCCATAGAGCCGCAACCTGCCTTGTAGCTTAGAGGCTTGCCCCCGAGCGTCAAGGCGAGCAGATAGCGGCCAAATTCGCGTCGATCACAGCAACTGGCTGAACTCGCGCGTCGTGCCGCGTTGCCTCATCAGCCCGCCGCAGCGCCGTCGCCGGAAGCTCGGCTCACCACCGAAAAGGAGAGCTGCTCGAGCTCGATCGCCAGGTCAACTCCCACTTGCTGCACGTGGTCGGGCAACGAGATCGTGACCGGGGCAAAATTCACGATCCCTTCGATCCCCGATGCAACCAGCCGATCGGCCACCGACTGTGCCGCGGAGGCGGGCACGGCGATCATGCCCAGCTTGATCTTGTGATCCGCGCTGACCTCGGTCAGTTGGTCGAGGTGGAACACGCGCACACCTTCGATCGTAGCGCCCACGCGCTGCGGGTCGATGTCGAAGGCGGCCACCAGCCGAAAGCCTTGGTGGCTGAATCCTTTGTAGCCCAACAGGGCCCGGCCAAGATTACCCGTGCCCACGATGGCGACCGGCCAATCGCGGTCGGTTCCCAGGATTTTCCGCACCGCGTGGATCAGGTCGTCGCAACGATAACCGATGCCCGGATGGCCGAAATGGCCGAAGTAGGCGAGGTCCTTTCGCACTTGGGCATCGCTAAACCCCAGCAGCCGCCCGAGTTGGCTGGAGCTGGTGCGTTGGTGGCCGTCCCGCACCAGGTGCTGCAGCTCTCTTAAATACAGGCTCAACCGGCTGACCACGGCCTTCGGGACAGGCACGTCGGCGGCGGGCGCCGCAGGTTTCGACTTCGGTTGGCTCATGCGGACGAGAAAGGCTGCTATTTCGCGCGTCCTAAACCGTTGGCGCGACGGGCATTTACTGTAGACCAAGCTAGCTTTTGCGACAAGCAGGCCTGCTACCTGGAGTGTAGCTCGCGCCTTGAAAACCAGTCGGTCCGATTATCGCGGTTCTAGGCTCATCGAATGATGCCGCGGCGGTCGAAACCTAAGATGGCCGACCGTTCTCGGCCGGCAAATCCGCCTGATACCTGCCTCCGATTCCCCACGCCTTAGCGGTCCAACCGCCCAACCCGCCGCAATTGATTTGCCACGCATCGCGCTTGGTCGCGCGCGCCTTGTTAGCCCACCGCAGCATACCCCGCACATTCCGGCCGATCAGCACAATTGAACTGCGCGGCGGTCCGCTGATTTTATCCAGATAAAGCAGTAATCCCATTTTGACGAAATGAACTACTAAGGTTCCGAGTGGCGCCAAGTTTGCGCTTTGCACCCGTCTCCGCCGGATTGCAAAGAGGGACAAAATGGGTAGCCCAGCTAATGCACATGGAGTGCGTAAGCCGAATGAACCTAATGGCGAATCCCCCTCGCCGACCAGACCCCATCCTGAGCTGTCCACGAAGGAGGCAAGACAGATGAAAACGTTGTTGGGTGTGCCGATTGTCGCGGTCATCCTCAGTGTCGTGTGGACCAACACGGCACAAGCAGGATATTGCGGCGCGGCGCGGTACCGCTGCTGTGCCACCTGTTGCGATACGTGCTGCTATGCCGGCGCGCGTCAACAGTGCCACACAGTGATGAGGACCTGCAAGGAGGTCGTCTACGAAAAGCAGAACTACACCTGCTACAAGACGGTGTACGAAACGGTCTGCGAAAACAAGACGATTAATTGCGTCCATTACGTAAACGAGACCGCCTATCGCGAATGCGAGTACACGGTCTGCAAGCCGGTCTGGGAAACCAAGACCCGCGAAATCTGCTACACGGTCTGCAAGCCGGTGTATGAGACCAAGACCCGCGAGATTTGCTACACGGTGTGCAAGCCGGTGTGGGAAACCAAGACTCGCGAGATCTGCTACACGGTGTGCAAGCCAGTCTACGAGACCAAGACCAAGAACATTTGCTACACGGTGTGCAAGCCGGTCTACGAGACGAAGACCCGCGAGATCTGCTACACGGTGTGCAAGCCAGTCTACGAGACGAAGACCCGCGAGATCTGCTACACGGTGTGCAAGCCGGTCTATGAGACGAAGACCCGCGAGATCTGCTACACGGTGTGCAAGCCGGTCTATGAGACGAAGACCCGCGAGATCTGCTACACCGTGTGCAAGCCG
>DATJEN010000333.1:0-9142 GCA_035496575.1 Pirellulales bacterium | reverse complement strand
CGATCTTTTGAAATGGCCGCCTAAATTACCGGACGGCATGGCAAGGTTGAGATTGCAATCGACTGGCTTGGTCCACGGAACGGCCAGCTCGTCTTTGACCTCCACCACGGCAATCGTATTAGAAGTACCATCCGTGAAACCGCGGATTGGAATTCCTTCAGCACCCGGAAAGGCGGTGCTGGAGCCGCGAACCGTCTGATAGATAGTCGTGCCTGCGGGTGACCGCGAGGCAGGGCAACGGAACACTTCCGGTATCTTTTCGATCAATGGCTTGTTCTTGGGACTGTCCCACGGCTCTGCGAGGTCAAATTCATCGTACAACGCCCTCGCGTCGTCACCGAGGTACGGAAGAATCGCCACTCTCCAACTTAACAGCGGTTTGCCGTCACCATCAGAAATGAAGGCTGCCGGAAACGACCTCTTATGATTATGGTAGTCGTGCAAGGCGAAACCGATCAGCATCAATTGATGCACAGCATCAGATTGCATCATTGCGAGTTGCTGGGGCGAGAGCTCCGCGTTCGCTTGCTCCTGAGCCATCAGCTGACAAGGAGCCGTGGCCGGAAAGGCAACAAGCGTCAAAAGAACCGCAACTCCGCAAATACCTAAAGCGGACGTTTTCGGAGCCATTTTATGATCCTCCAATGGATGGATCATACCAGAACACCTCCCGCGTTTGAGTTTTCTCTCTCAAGTTAAACGCCCACGCGTTGTGCCCCACCCTGCCGATTGAGCCGCTCCACCTCGACAGTTATCATAGGCCCCGTGCAAACCGGTCCAGCCAATCGATTACCTTCTTAAAAGGCTTCCGCATGACACGCGCGCGACACGATTCCGCATCGACCACGGCCGAATCCCGCCGAGAGTTCTTGAAAACGAGCGCCGCTGCTCTGTCGACCGCGGCTCTGGCCGGCACCGTCGCGCCTACGATCCTGCATGCCGAAGACAAGTCGGGCTCGAAGCCGCCGATCCTGGGCGAGGCCGCGCATCGTTATGAGGCCATTCACGGTTGGGGCGAACTGCCAGACCATATCAAGTGGGGCGAAACGCACGGCGTCGCCGTCGATGCGGCCGGCCACATCTACATCAAGCACCGCGCGGTCAAGCCCGAGCCGGTCATGGATGCGATCGTGGTCTTCGATCCAGCCGGTAAGTTCGTGCGCTCCTTCGGCAAGGAATATCATGGCGGCGGTCATGGCATCGACGTCCGTAAAGAGGGCAATGAAGAGTTCCTCTACCTGTGCGATGTCAAGAACCGGCTGGTGGCCAAAACCACCCTGTCCGGCGAACAGCTCTGGAAGATGCATTACCCGGAGCAGGCTGGGGTGTATCAGAAGCTCGAGCAGTTCAATCCCACCAACGTGGCCTTCAATCCCGATGGCGGGTTTTATGTCGCCGACGGCTATGGCTCCAGCTACATCCATCAATACGACCGCGATGCCAAGTGGATCCGCACCTGGGGCGGCGCCGGCACGGAGTCGGGCAAGATGCGCACACCGCACGGCATCTGGCTCGACAATCGACCCGGTCGGGAGCCGTCGCTCGTGGTCGCCGACCGCGCCAATGCCCGCTTGCAATACTTCACGCTCGATGGCCAGTTCATCAGCATCGTGGAGGGCGTGAGCTTTCCCGCGCATTTCGACATTCGTGGCGACGAGCTGCTGGTGCCCGACCTGCACGCGCGGGTTTCAATTTTCGATCGCGACAACAAGGTGATCACACACCTGGGCTTCGATCAAAGCTGGACGGACAAGGTGCTGGGCGGCGGAAAGCTGACGTTGCGCGGCAAGCCCGAGGAATTTCAAAGCGGCCGCTTCGTGCATCCGCACGACGCGTGCTACGACCGCGACGGCAACATCTTTGTCGTGGAATGGGTGCCCACCGGCCGCGTGACGCTACTGCGACACGTGTCGTAGCCCTCGCGTGCGATAATTCGCTTTTTCCCCTCGCTTTTCTTGCGCTTTGCCGGCGTGCTACCTCGTTCTCACAAAGTTCGCTGCAGTCAGCTGTTTTTCAAGCCAACATACGCGAGTCCAAGCACGCAAAGCGCGAGGACCAAAAGTGTGCCGTCGCGAATGATGCGTAGTGGCCAGATATGGCTGAAGACTGCATAATCATACGCTCCCGACACTTCCAATCTCGGTTTAGCTGCTGCCAGAACGGGATCGCCCTGAATTATCTGTACGACAATGTAGGTGTCTTCCCAAGGATACCGTTGCACGCCAGCCAGCCCGAACTCGTGGCGCGAGCCACCGACCCCTTCCCAAATTCGCGCTTCGGGCGAGAGCGGGATGTCAGTTCTGTAATACCAATTGCGAATGAGACGATCAGCCCGCAATCCCTCAACTCTCGTCCCCTTGCCAGTTGGCTCGAATGTAATTGCATACGCATCCATTTTGATCTGTAACTTCATGGATTTTTTTTCGTACGAATCGCGAGGGATTGTCGATAAGTCGTCGAGAATCAGACTGACGCGAACTTCTCCTTCATAAGGCCAATCGTCCGCCGAAATCTTCCACTCCGTCGCGCGCGGCTGACTTACGTCTATCTCTTTGCTCAAGCGGTGTGTGCCGATTAGGACGCGCCTTTCCAAATCGGCGAGCCAAAGACTTCTGCTTGCAAGCAGATAAATCAAAAGTAGTGCCGCACCGAGCACGACGAGCAACTTCTTCAAGGCCCGGTTAGTCTTTGAGCCCATAACCTTACCCACTGGCCGCGTAACGCTACTGCGGCACGTCAGCTAAATGCCTCAAGCCGCCGAGCGCTGTTCGATGGCGCGGTCGTCGACCTGGGCAGGCTCGAATGCCAGGATCGACGGCTGATGGGATCGGAAGACCCAGTTTCTTTGCATCAGGTAGCTCACGATCGTAACGAACACGAGCGCCCCGGCCTGCGCCGCCAGCGCGCCCAAAAGCCCGGTCCACATGATCGCATTCAACAGCGCCATGTTGAGCGAAAATGAAATGCCCAGCGCGGTCAGGTACTTGCCAAACGCCAGCTTCAAATGCGTGCGGTCGGCGAAGGTCGAGCCTCGGTGCGTCAAGAATCCCAGCATCGCGCCGAAGCAGTAGTCGGCAACTAGCGCGAAGTTGTGATGCCACTGGAGCCAGTGAACGAGCGCCGCGTACAGCGCGTAGCAAATGGCCGTGTTGCACGTGCCGACCAGCCCGAAGGTGATCAGCCGGCGCAGCTCAGAATGACTTTTAACTTGCATCGTTCACAATCGTCGAGACGCGGCTGATGGCCTCTTCGGTTAGCTCGGGGTAACAGGGCAGCGAGATCACGCGGCTGGCGGCCTTCTCCGTGCGCGGCAGCGAACCGCGCGCGAAGCCTGGCTGTGCATAAGCCGGCATCAGGTGGATCGGCGTTGGGTAGTGCATGCCATAGCCGATCTTTTCATTCGACAGGGCGCGGGCGAGCTCGTCGCGCCGCAGGCATTCAATGACAAACAGATGGTAACTGTGCAAGGCGGCCTCGCCCGAGCGTGGGCGTTTGATGGCCGGATCGAGTTGCGCCTCATATGCCTTGGCGATCCGTCGCCGCTGGGCCAGCCACTTGGGCAAATAGCGCAGCTTTACGTTCAATACGGCCGCTTGCAGCTCGTCCAGCCGGCTGTTCACTCCGTCACGCGCAGCCACATAGCGGTCGTGGCATCCGTACGCGCGAATCTGCCGGATCGCTTGGGCTAACTCCGGCCGGCGCGTGAAGCACAGCCCGCCGTCGCCATAGGCGCCCAAATTCTTGGTGGGATAAAACGAAAAACAGCCCACGTCTCCGTAGGTGCCGACCATCTGACCGCGCGACGTGGTGCCGCAAGCCTGGGCGCAGTCTTCCACCACTGCCAGGCCGCGCTCGGCAGCCAGTTGGCACAGCCGCGTCATGTCCACCGCGTTGCCGTACAGGTGAACCGGGACGATGGCGCGCGTGAGCGGTGTGACCCGCTCTGTTAGCTGTTCCAAATCCATGAGCAGCGTGTCGGCATCGACATCGCAGAACACCGGCCGGGCCCCCACCATGCGGATCGCGCTGACGGTGGGGATGGCCGTGTTGGCCACCGTGATCACTTCATCGCCGGGCCCGATTCCCAGCGCGCGTAGGGCAATCGCGATCGCGTCGGTGCCGTTGCCGACGCCGACCGCCTCGCCTGCCACTGCTAGAAACCGCGCGAAGTTTTGCTCGAAGGCGCTGACCTCCGGCCCCAGGATGAGCGTGCCCGAATCGAGCACGCGCGTGATGGCAGCCAACACTTCCTCGCGCAAATCGCCGAGCTGCGCGCGATAGTCGAAGGCCGGGATCGTGGCGGGTGGACTGGCCAGGCTCATTGCCAGTACACCTCCTTGTGCTCGCGATAGAACTCGAGCGTGCGCTCGAGCCCTTCGTCCAGGTCAACCGCTGGCTGCCAGCCGGTCACGCCCTGAAACCGCGAGAAGTCGCCGTAGTAGTCGCCGATGTCGATGATCTTTTTGTCCTCGGGAAAGGGCACCGACTCGATTTTGAACGTGCAATGTTTCTTGAGCAGGTCCACGAACTCGATGAGCGAATACGCCCGCCGCGAGCCCAAGTTATAGACGTGGCCCGCGCACTGGGCATTGGTGATGGCCAGCAGCAAGGCGGTCACCACGTCGTCGACGTAGTTGAAATCGCGCAGTTGGCCGCCGCCGCCATACAAGCTGATCGTCTCTCCGCGCAGGGCCTGGCGGATGAAGACCGTCGCAAAGCCCTGGCGATTCCCGCGGATGTGCTGACGCGGGCCGAAGGTATTGGTCAGCCGCAACACGGTGGAGCGGATGCCATAGGTTGCGTCGTACAGCAGGTGGTAGTATTCGGCCGCGAGCTTATTGATTCCGTTGACGTCGATGGGCACCGTCGGATGATCTTCGCCCACCGGCAGTTTTTGCGGGCGGCCATAGACCTGACGCGTCGAGGTATACAACAGCCGTGCGGACGGATTGTGCTTGCGGCAGGCTTCGACCAGGTTCATCGTCGAAACGCAGTTGACCCCCAGGTCGAGCTGCGGGTCGCGCATGCTGTCGCCGTGGCTCACCTGGCCGGCCAGGTTGAAGATATAGTCCTTGCCCGCCACCAGGATGTCGAGCGAGTGCGGATCGCGCATGTCCGAGATATTGACGGCGACCTGTCCGCGCACGGGCGAGATATTGAAAAAGCTGCCGCCGAACTGCGGGACGAGCGAATCGACGATGGTGACGTTCGCGCCGTAGCGCGCGAGCTTGATGGCGAGATTGCTGCCGATGAAGCCCAAGCCGCCGGTGACGAGAACGTTTCGTCCATGAAACGCGTCTGCCAGGCTCATGTCTGACCCTGCCGGTGGTGCGGCTCGCAGTTGAACTTCTCGCGAATCACGAACTGCGGCCGCCCATTGTCCTTGAGAAACAGGCGCCCCAGGTACTCGCCGATCATGCCCAGTGAAAACAACTGAATGCCGGAAATGATGAACAGCGACACGATCATCGAGGCCCAACCGGCGGGCAATTCGGGATGCAGGATGCGCTCGACCACGAAATAAGCCGCCAGAACCAGCCCGATCGCCGCCGAGCCCAAACCCGCGCACGACGCGAAGCGGAGCGGCAGAATCGAGAAGTTGGTGAACATGTTGAGGTACAGCGACACGAGCTTGCGCAGGGTGTAGCCCGACCGCCCCTCGCGGCGCGGGTCGTGCGCGACCAGCACGCGCGAATAATTGCGCGTGAAGCGCAGAATCAGCCCGTCAATGTAAGGGTAGGGCCCGTCGTATTTCACGAGCTCGTCCACGACGAAGCGGCTAAGCACCTTGAAGCTCGACAGGTACAAGTCGCGCGGTTTGTCCAGTAGCAGCACCGCGAAACGGTCATTGATGCGGCTGCCCAAGTTGCGCAAAAAATGATGTTGTTTGGCCGCGTAATGGGAGAACACGACGTCGTAGCCGCGGCCGATCTCGTCCAGCAGCTTCGTCACCTCGCCGGGCGGGTTCTGAAAATCATCATCCATGATGACGACGTAGTCGCCCGTCGCGTAATTCAGTCCCGCCATCACGGCATTGTGCTCGCTGAAGTTGCGCGACAAGTTCAAGAACTTGACCAGCGCATAGCGCCCGGCCAGCGCGCGGCAAGCTTGCGCGGAGTTGTCGGGGCTGCCATCATTGACGAGCACGATCTCCAGGCGATACCGCTCGGCCAAATGATCGACCAGCGCGTCGACCAGCGGCCCGATGGTTTTTTCGCCTCGATAAACCGGAATGACCACCGAAACGCACACAGCGCCAGGCGCGTGCCGAGCGCGCAGCGCCGGTGCTGGCATGCTCGCGGGCTCGACCAGGATGTTCGTGTGCATCGTGCTTCGCGCGGGTGAGAAAACTGGCAGGCCGTCATTATCCCCATCCAAGTTCGAGGACAAAGATGAGTTTCTCGCCGAAGCGGCGCACAGGCCGCTAGCATGCACCGCGGCGGCATGGGCTGGGGTTGACCCAGGGCGACCATGCTCCTAAAAGAACGGCCCCCTGCCGGTGCTTTCGCGCGCGCTCGATGCGTTATCTCGCGTGAGCATCTGAGGAAACGCAAGATGCAGCCCCTCCTGGCCCAAACCGCCTTCCCGGCCCCCGCGGCGCGTCCGCGAATTTGGCGCGAAGCCGAACTTCTCGTGCTTGCGCTATTGGTGATCGGCGTCTATTTCACGCGGCTCACCGATCTAACCATCCGCGGCGAAGAATCACGCTGGGCACGCGTAGCGCAAGAAATGATCGACACGGGCGATTGGATCGTGCCGCGGCAACAGGTCAAGCCATTTCCCGATCGCCCGCCGTTGAACAGTTGGGCCATGATCCTGGCCTCGAAGGTCACGGGTGGAGTGAATCTGGCCGCCGTGCGTTTGCCGACCGTGCTGGCAACCTTGCTCACGACGCTGCTCGTGTATTTGTATAGCCGCAACTTTTTGTCGCGACTGGGCGCGTTTGCGGCGGCTGCCTGCTACACCACGATGGCCCAAGTGCTGCAGTTGGGCCGCATGGGAGAAAGCGACGGGCTGTTGACCCTGTGCATGGCCGGCGCGCTGTTCGCCTGGCACTGGGGATATGCCGTGCGCTCAAAGGCCGCGCTGGCCTGGCCGGCGGGTTACTTCATGGCGGCGCTGGCCGGATTGTGCAAAGGGCCGCAAGGACCGATTTACTTCGTGGTGATTAGCGGACTGTTTTTGACGTGGCGGCGCGACTGGCGCTTTCTTTTCAACGGCTGGCATGCCGCGGGAATCGCGACCTTCGCGCTGGTGCTCGGCGCGTGGCAGGTGCCGTTCTATTGGGAAGTCGACGCGAGGAGCGCGCGTGCGATTTGGAGCGAAGGCGGCGAGATGAGCGGCCGCTTCGATTACTCGCGCCTCAGCCGGGTGTTGCGCAATTGGGCCACCTATCCCTTCGAGGTGTTCGCGTGCATGATGCCCTGGTCGCTCACGCTTTTGCTTCTGCCGACTAAATGGATGCGCGAGCGCATCGGGCCCGCGCGGCCCATGGTTGCCTTTCTGCTAACCGCAATCGGAGTGGCGTTCATCACCTGTTGGCTGCCGGCCGAGTCGCGGGCCCGATATTTTATGTGCATGTATCCGTGCGTCGCTCCTTTGATCGGACTGACCATTCAAGCCTGCTGCGAGACGAGCGAGCGCTCTTGGTGGCAACGCAATTGGGATCGTCATCTGTTGGGCGGCACGATCATCATCGGCCTGTGCGCGGTTGCCATGCTGTGTGGCCGGGCCTGGGGAGGCCGCGGACTGTTCGGTCTGGCCGAAGCGACGTCGCTGGCATTTGTCTTGTCGTATGCGCTTGTGGCGGCCCTTGCGGCATCCATTGCCTACCGCGCGCGCTTCGCAACCGGCTTGCTGCGCCATCAGGCCGGCGTGCTCGCGCTGGCCGGCTTTATGGGGCTCACCTACACCGGAATCGTTGTCAGTCTGCAGTCTTTGGCGAGCAATAATCCCGTCGAGATCGTGCGATCGATCCGCGAGCTCATCCCGGAAGGCGAACGCCTTGTGAGCTTCGGCAAAATTCATCACCTGTTTGCCTATTACTACAAAGACCCAATCTTGTTGCAGCCGCTAGGCGAGGGTGAAGAAGCGACGCGGATGCCGGGCGAGTACTTCTGTTTCGCCATCGATCCCACCTACGAGCCCCCAAGCATTCCGTTTGACTGGGAACCAGTCGCGGAAATCTCGTGCGAGCGAAGCCGCTCGGCCAATCCTCGCACCAAAGTCGTGGTGGGCCGTTGTCTGCCCGCAGCCACGCACGCGGCGATGGAAGAGGACTCGATGGTGCGTCCGGCCAGCTATGCCGAACGCGAAGAGGGCGAGCAAGTCGGCGAGGCGCCCGCTCCGCGCGTCACGCGCTAAGCTGTTGCGCGTGGGTGGACCTTAATCGCCATTCCAGTCCTGCCGAGCCCCGATGGCCTCTCCCAGCCGGTGATCATAGCTTCCTTCTGTCAAATGACTTACGTTCATAGTAGAAATACATCTTGACAAATCATCACCAAGATGACGATCATACTCAACATAATCATGTACCTGACCTTTCTTGAAGGCGACCGAATCATGCTGCGAAATATTGCCCGCGCCTTGGTGGTTCCGCTGCTGTTGGTTGCCGGCGGCTGCGATCGCCTGGCGAGCAACGAGGAAGGCCATCAGTTACTCAACGTCTCCTACGATCCTACGCGCGAACTATGGCGTGAGCTCAACAAGGCCTTCGTCGCCGATTACCAAAAGCAAACCGGCATCGAGCTCAAAATCGAGCAGTCGCACGGCGGTTCTTCCAGCCAGGCGCGCTCGGTGATCGAAGGCTTGGATGCCGATGTCGTCACGCTTGCGTTGTGGACCGACACGGAAGCGATCGCCAAGGCCGGCCTGATCAACGAAGGCTGGCAGGAACGATTTCCAAACGGCTCGCTGCCGTACTCCTCCACGATCGTGTTTGTGGTTCGCAAAGGAAATCCGAAAGGAATCAAGGACTGGCCGGATCTCGTGCGCGAGGGCGTTGAGGTGATTACGCCCAGCGCGAAAACCTCCGGCAATGGCAAGCTCAGCTTCCTGGCGGCTTGGGGCAGCGTCGTGCTGCCCGGCGGTTCGGACAAAGATGCCACCGACTTTGTGACCAAGCTTTATCAGCATGTACCCG
>DATJEN010000332.1:0-2601 GCA_035496575.1 Pirellulales bacterium | reverse complement strand
GCTTCGACCATCGCTCGCGAGCAAGGCAAGCGACTGATCGCCATCAAGTTCAGCGTCCGCGGCCGGGACCTGGCGAGCGCCGTGGCCGAAGCGCAAGAGGCGACCAAAGAATGCTTCGTGGCTCCTTACACGGCCGAGTGGAGCGGCGAGTTCCAGGAGATGAACGAGGCCATCCATCGGCTCGTGATCGTGGTTTCCATTTCGCTTGTGCTGATCATCGTGCTGTTGTACCTGGCATTCGGCTCAGCGCTCGACGTCGCGGTGGTGTTCGCGAATGTCATCGTGCTATCGATCGGCGGCATCTGGGCCTTGATCCTCACTGGCTCAAACTTCAACATCTCGGCCGGCGTGGGCTTCGTCTCCATCCTGGGCGTGGGCATGATGAACGGCCTGATCCTGATCTCGGGCTTCAACACGCGACGCGCCCACGGCATGGAATTGGCCGAAGCGCTGCAGGACGGCATGGACAAGCGCATTCGTCCATTGACGATGACTTGCTTGACCGCGATCTTCGGCATGCTGCCGGCCGCGTTCTCGACGCGCATTGGTTCCCAGACGCAGCAGCCGCTGGCGATCGTCGTGGTGGGCGGCATGATCACGACGATGCTGCTGATGAACCTGATGCCGGTGCTCTATAGCTTCTATGGCCGCCGCCAGCCGCCCGAAGGCGTCGGCGAGATGCATTAGGTCATCGACTCGGCCGGAAGGAGTCAGCGCGATGCATTAAAAGCGTCGAGTCGGCTTGCTTGGCGATGGGATTACCGCGGGGCCAGGCCCGGGCTGGCGACTTCGCCCTGCTCTCCGACCAGTTCGCACATGAACTGCACCTGCGGCTTTCCGCCGTTGCGGCCCGCCGCGGTGAAGTACTCGGTCACGAACCGCTGCCGCTCTTTGGGATTCTGCGGATTCTTAAAGTTGTCCCCCTTCTGCAAGATCGGCCGCTGCTCGTCGATGGCGCCAAACGATCGAACGCCGGCCGGCTGGGCGGGGAACCAGTGCCCTTTGCCTTCGTCATCTTCCAGGTAGAACTCGGCATAGCAGTGCCCCAGCACGAACACGGTTCGCGCCGGAATCTTCACAGCCCGGCACATCGCGACGAAGAGCGAGGTCAACTCGTCGCTGTCTCCCTGCTTGTCGAATAAAGCCCGTGCGGCGCCTTTTAATTCTCCCGACGTGTAGTTGACGTGCTCGCGCACCCAGTTGTAGATGGCTTCGGCCTTTTCCCAATCGGTTTCCTTGTCGGCAATCGCCTCTTTGGCGGCCGCGACAATCTTCGGGTGCCGGCTCTCGATATAAGGGCTGGGACCCAGGTCCAGGGCGAGCGCGCGATCCGTTTTCTTCGGCGCTTTGAAGATCGACGTGTCGGCGGGCGCGCCTAGCGTATGCCGCTCGAGCTCGAAGGTGACCAACGCGTGGGCTTCCTGTCCGCCGGGCAATTGGGGAATCTCCACCACCATTTGCTTGAGCCCGCCACCGCCAGTGATCGAGCGGTAGGTCACGCTTTTGACGAGCGCCGAAATGTCTTCGTTCGCGATGCGCACCTTTTGCTCCGGCCAATCGGTGGGCACGGGCGCGGTGGCCACGATGTGGTGCAACATCCCGCCGTTGGCTTTGACCGTCAATCCGACCTTGATGCGGACCGTCGAATGTCCGCCCAACCGCGGACCCTTGTCCGGCAGCGCTTCGACGAACTGGGCGCGGGCGGAGGCGGCGATTGCGGCCAGCAAGAGTGCCGCGAGAATGAGTCGCACGGTGCAAAACCCCGATCGATGGTTCGCGATCCGTGCCACTTTTTGAAGCCGCGTACCGCGCCGGCTTCGCCCCCAGGGCAGCTTTTATTCTAGTTGCCCGCAAGAACTCGGCAGGGGTGCGCTACCCGGGGCGAAAGAGAATTGCGAGCGAGGGGCCGCAATCGATAGCGCCGCGCGCTGGTCGTAACGATTGCGCCGGCCAAGGCTGACCGGTGTCCACCGCGAGCATCCGCCGGAACATTCGCCGGACGGCGTCGCGATGGACGGTGATTTCAGCCGTTTATTGGACGGTCGCCGGAGCGTAGTTCTCCGGACCGGGAATCGATGGCGAGCCTTGAATCACAGTGGTGGTGGGCGCGCCCGTGATCATGGCACCGGGTTGAGCATAGCCTTCCACATAGCCGGGCGCGCCGCCGCAGCAAGGCGCGGCAGCGCAAGGCGAGGCCGGAATGCAAGCCGGGGTCGGCGCACAGGCCGGCCGGCAAGCGGCGCCGCGCGAATGCGAACAACCAGTCGCGATTAACGATAAAGCCGCTAAAGACAGAAGCCATTTCATGGCGTTTTCTCCCTCATTGCCTGCGGGGGTTGATGGCGAGGGTCAGGCAGGACACGAAACTCTACCTCGCAGCCACGTGGAAGCAAGGAAACGTGTTTACTTTTCACCTCACGAATCAAAACGGCTCCCTACGTGTTGAAAAAATGCTACATTTTCACGTGACGTCGAAACCGAGTGAGCTCGCGCGTGGCCAGCGCGCGGAGCGCTTTCGTCATTGCGACCCCAGACAACTCTGATGATGCATCTGCTGCCTCCAGATGTTGGCGCAAGGCATTGCCCTGCCGTGCCCCGCAT
>DATJEN010000331.1:0-41045 GCA_035496575.1 Pirellulales bacterium | reverse complement strand
TTACGCACCTCCTGCCCCGGGCACCGCTCCGGCTGCTCCTGGCACGACCGCTCCTGTGACTCCTCCCGCGCCGAGCAATGCGCCGGCTCCGGCCCCGGCTCCGGTTCCGGGTCCCACGACCTATCATCCGACCTACGGCCCGGAACGCACCTCGGCCACGCTGTCGGTGAAGGTTCCTGCTGAAGCCAAGGTGTTTGTCAACGATCGTCCCACGATGAGCACCGGCGAGCAGCGCGAGTTTGTTTCGCGCAACCTGCAAGCCGGCGCCCGTTACAACTACGACGTCCGCGTCGAGTTCATTCGCAACGGAGAACCGGTCATCGAGAACAAGTCGGTGCAGGTTACCGCTGGACAGACGGCCAATCTCGACTTCACCGGTGAAAGCATCGAGTCGACGGCCGAGAACAATGCCCCCACGACTCTCACGGTGCATGTGCCCGAAAACGCGAAGCTGTACCTGGGCGGTCGCGAGACCAAGTCGACCGGTTCAGTGCGTGAGTTCCGTACCACGCGTCTGCCGGCTGGCAGCAACTGGGCTGATTACACGATCCGTGCCGTGGTCGATCAAGATGGCAAGCAGCTCGTGAGCGAGCAGACCATCTCGATCAAGGCCGGCGCTTCGCGCGACATCACGATCAACTTCGATCAGCAACTTGCTGACAAGGTCGTGGATTCGAGCGCTCTCTAAACGTCTAAGTTCATTCCGGTTTAGCGAAGCCTTTCCGCTGGTTCGTCCGGCGGAAAGGCTTTTTTATTTGCGCGGTGTCTTTCGAAGGCAGGGCAGGGGAGTACCAACCGGGGCGGCAGGGCCACAAATCCAAGTCAAAAGGGGGCAATCGAACGCTCTTGACCTGCAGGGTCTTCATTCTCTACCCATACATCCATGCGCAGCCACGATCAGAACTTGTCCGCTCCCGCGCCAGCCGCCGCATTGCCGAGCCGCCGGGTGCGCGCGGTCGTCAGCGTGCTCGTCGCATTGCATGTTTTCGCCGTGTTCGTTGGCCCTTGGGCGCTCCCCCCGCAAAACTCTGAGCTCTCAGCCAGTGCCGCCCGCGCCCTGCGGCCGTACCTCGAAGTCTTCGCGCTCGCGAATGGTTATCGATTTTTCGCGCCAGAGCCTGGCCCCAGCCACCTGGTGCGCTTCGAAGCCACGCTCGACGATGGCACGCTTGAGACGGGCACATTTCCGGATAAGCGCGAGCACGTTCCGCGCTTGTTGTATCACCGCTATTTCATGTTGAGTGAATTTGCCAGCACGCTCAACAATCCAAACCTCCCTGGCGATCGTGGCGGGGCCGTCGCGCGCGGATATGCCGAGCATCTGATCGCGGCGCACCACGCCAAGACCGTGCGGCTTTTTTTGCGGCGGCACTTTGTGCCCCGCCCCGAAGAGGTTCGCCGCGGCATGCAGCTTTCGGACAAGGCGCTGTATCAAGAACAACCACTGGGCGTCTTCACGCGCGATACGCCATGACTTCCGCGGCCAGATACATACGCGCTTGGTGGGCCGAAGTGGTCGCCCTCTGGAACCAATTCTGGTTTCGTCCTGCCGACCCCGCGACCCTGTGCCTGGTGCGCATTTGCGCCGGAGCCATGCTCGTCTACACACACCTGGTGTGGAGCCTCGACCTGCAGGCCTTCTTCGGCGATAAGTCTTGGCTGCCGCGCGCGACTCTCGACGCCTTGCAAGTCGACAGCTTCTCGTGGACTTACTTGTGGTGGTTTGGCAATTCACCCGTAGCCTTGTGGTCCGTGCATTTACTGGCGCTCGTCGTGTTCGCGCTGTTTACCATCGGCCTCTTCACGCGGGTAACCAGCATTCTGTCAGCGGTCGCCACCCTGGCTTACATCCATCGAGTGCCCGGGGCGCTGTTTGGACTCGATCAGATCAACGCCATGCTCGCGATCTACCTGGCCGTGGGGCCGTCCGGAGCTGCCTACTCCGTCGATCATTGGCTCAAGCGGCGGGCGGGCAATCCCGCGGAGTCTCCGCCGCTGTGGACCGCCAACCTGGCGATTCGGCTGATCCAGATTCACCTGTGCATCATCTATCTCTTCGCCGGCACCGCCAAGCTCACGGGTCCCGCCTGGTGGGATGGCACGGCGATGTGGATGGCGCTGGGCAATATGGAATATCAGTCGCTCGACATGACCTGGTTGGCCGATTGGCCGCGCCTGATCAATCTGATGACGCACGTCACCGTGTACTGGGAAATCTTCTACTGCGCGCTCATCTGGCCGCGCGTGACTCGGCCTGTCATGTTGCTGTTGGCAATTCCCTTGCACATGGGCATCGCCATTTGTCTGGGCATGGTGACGTTCGGGCTGGTGATGCTGATCGCGAACCTGGCATTCGTGCCGTCGGAATTCGTCCGCGCCGTGATTCCACCGCGCCGCCAGGGCAGGGCAGGGGACGACGAGCGGACCGCCAAACAATCCGCACTCCGCTCCAATCGGCCATCGGCTTCGCCGGCCAAACGCTAAGCAAGTCGCGCGAACCTGTACTCGCGTTGAATTGTCCCAGGTGGCACGTATACTAACGTGTTACGCCGCTGGCGAGCCTTTCCGTTCAGAAAAGCCCAGCTCAGCTTCTCCAGGACAAAAAATGGGAAACCCGCGCGTGTTCGAGACCGTGGCCGTCGTCGGCGCCACCGGAGCCGTTGGAACGATCATTTGCCAATTGCTCGAGGAGCGGCGATTCCCATTCGGGCGCATCAAGTTTCTGGCGTCGCGCCGCTCGGTGGGCAAGACGATTCGCTTTGCCGGACGCGAGCATCCCGTCGAGGAGCTAACGCCCGAGTCGTTCGAGGGAGTGGACCTGGCGATCGGCAGCACGCCGGACGAAACTGCCCGCGATTTTGCCCCTTGGGCGGTGGAACGCGGCTGCCTGGTCGTGGATGAAAGCGGCTACTGGCGCATGGACCCCAAAGTGCCGCTGGTCATTCCCGAGGTGAATCCCGACGCCGTCGAGCAGCACCAAGGAATCATTGCCAGTCCGAACTGCTCGACGACCCAATTAGTCGTGGCGATGAAGCCGTTGCACGATGCGGCGCGCATCAAGCGCGTGGTGGTCAGCACCTACCAGGCCACCAGCGGCATGGGCCTATCTGGCAGTCAGGAGCTGGCCGAATCCACGCGGGCTGCCGTCGACAAGCAACCGTTTCAGCCGCGCGCCTTTGCTCACCCCATCGCTTTCAACCTCATCCCGCAAATCGGGTCGCACAAAGAGCAGGGCTACACGTCTGAAGAAATGAAGATGGTGTACGAGACCCGCAAGATCATCGGCGATGAGTCGATTCTGGTCTGTCCGACTTGCGTGCGCGTTCCCGTCGAAAACTGCCATAGCGAAAGCATTCTGGTGGAGACGGAAAAGAAGCTGACCGTCGAAGACGCGCGTCGTTTGTTTGCAGCGGCGCCGAGCATCGTGGTCGTCGATGACCTGTCGGCCAAGAGCTATCCCATGCCTTCCAACTGCGACCGCCGCGACGAAGTCTTCGTGGGCCGCATTCGCGAGGATCTTTCCAGCCCCAACGGCCTGGCGTTCTGGTGTGTCAGCGACAATCTGCGCAAGGGCGCCGCAACGAATGCCGTGCAGATAGCCGAGTTGCTGGTCCGCAAAGGAACGCGCAAGCCCGCGCCAGCCTTGGCCAGCCGCTAAAGCGCGTGCTGGCGTGTGCCATGCGGACGTTCAAACTCGTGCTCGCGTATGACGGCACGAACTACTCCGGATGGCAAGCCCAGCAAGGGCACGTTACGTTGCAAGGCACGCTCGAAGCGGCACTCGCGCGCATCACGGGCGAGAGCCTGCGCGTGGCCGGCAGTGGCCGCACCGATGCCGGGGTGCACGCCGAAGGGCAGGTCGTCAGCTTTCGCAGCGAGACGCGGCTCGCGCCCGACGTTTTGCAGCGGGCTTTGAATGCCGAGTTGCCGCGCGACATGGCAGTCCTGGAAGCGAGCCACGCGGCCGACGATTTTCACGCCCGCCGCAGTGCCCGCAGCAAGAGATATCGCTACCAGCTCGAAGATGGGCCGGTGCGAGGCGTGTTCGCGCGACCCTATGTGTGGCACTACCGCGCCCCGCTCGACGAGGCGGCCATGCACCGCGCGGCGCAGACCCTGCTCGGCACACACGACTTCAGCAGCTTCGAAACCAGCGGATCGCCGCGCGAGTCGAGCGTGCGCACGGTGTTTTACATCGGCGTCAAGCGAGGGCAGGGCAGGGGGGCCGGCCGCCTCGACCTGGAAATCGAAGCCGATGGCTTTCTCTATAACATGGTCCGCTCGATCGTAGGTACGCTGGTGGAAGTGGGACGCGGCGAGCGCGACGAGGCCTGGCCCGCGCAAGTGCTCGCCGCGCGCGATCGAAAACAAGCCGGGCAGACCGCGCCGCCGCAGGGGCTGTTCCTGGTGCGCGTCAATTATTAGCAGGTCGATGGTTGGCCGGCCGCGGACAACGACTTCATGCGCATCGCTCATGTGATAACCCGACTGATCCTGGGCGGGGCCCAGGAGAACACCGTGCTGACGTGCGAAGATCTGTCGCGCGATTTCGGCGACGACGTGCTGCTGGTCACCGGTCCGACGCAGGGACCGGAAGGCAGCTTGCTCGAGCGCGCCAAGCGCAGTGGGATTCGCATTGTCGAAATCCCGTCGCTCGTACGGCCGATTCATCCCGTTCGCGATGCGCGAACCTATTTCGAGCTGCGGCGTGCCATCCGGCGGTTTCAACCCGAGGTCGTTCACACCCACAGCGCCAAGGGTGGCTTTTTGGGACGCCTGGCCGCGCACGCCGAGCGCGTGCCCGCCATCGTGCACACGGTGCATGGCGCGCCATTTCATCCTTATCAGAGCAGGGGGGCACGCGCGCTTTTTCGTGCTTGTGAGCGCCATGCGGCCAAGCGCTGCGATGCCTTGATTAGTGTCGCCGACGCCATGACCCAGTTGTTGGTGAACGCCAAGGTGGCGCCGCGCGATAAGTTCGTCACCATCTACAGCGGCATCGAAGTCGAGCCATTCCTCGCCGCCGGCGAGCTGCGCGCCTCGGCGCGCAAGCGCCTCGCTTACCGCGACGACGAGATCGTGGTGGGAGTAGTCGCGCGGCTGTTCCATCTCAAAGGACATGAATACGTCGTGCGTGCCGCCGAGCAGGTGATCGCCGTCGCGCCGCAGGTGCGCTTCTTGTTCGTGGGCGATGGAATCGTGGCCGGCTCCATTCGCGCGCAAATCGAGAGCCGCGGACTGTCGAGTTACTTCAAATTCGCGGGACTCGTCCCGCCCGAGGAAATTCCTGCCCACATCTCGGCCATGGACCTCGTCGTCCATGCCAGCCTGCGCGAGGGGCTCGCCCGCGTTTTGCCTCAAGCGCTGCTGGCGGGCAAACCCGTGGTCAGCTACGACATCGATGGAGCGCGGGAAGTGGTCATCGCCAACGAAACGGGCTTTCTGTTGCCGCCGCAATCGATCGAGCCCTTGACCAGCGCGATCGTGACACTCGCGCGCGATCCGGCACTAAGCAGGCGATTGGGCGAGGAAGGACGCCGCCGCTTCACCGACCAATTCCGGCACGAAACGATGTCCCGCCAAATCCGCGCGCTTTATGAGCGCGTCTTGGCGACCAAAAAGTCCAGGGAGAGGGAAATTGTGGAAGCGGCCGCGTCCAACCGCTAGAACGTCGGCGCAAAGCTCGGCCATGCGATCATGCGTTTAATCCCGCCGCAAGCGCTGGTAAAATGTGACCAGATCGTGACGCGCCCTGGGGGCAGGGCGTGTCCAGCGGGGAAATGCAAATCCGGCATTGGCTCAGGCGCAACCTGACCGAACCGTTTCTGACCGGCTGAGTACACCCGTACGTTCGATTACTCGCAAGTGAGTTGGCCCTGTGTCAGCACAAGATTATGTGGGCTCGTTCCGGCTGCTCAACCTGATTCGCTCGGGCAAGACCTGCGAAGTTTGGGAAGTCATCAACGATCTCACGACCGAACGGCTTGCGCTCAAACTGTTGACCGGCGATGCGGTCAAGAATCGTGAGGAAGTTGGCTATTTAAAGCATGAGAGCCAGGTGGGATCGGGACTCGAACACCCGAACGTGATCAAGATTTACAATTTTGGCTCCGATCGCGACGCGGTGTATCTGGCAATGGAGCTGTTTGCGTCTCCGAACGTAAAACAAATCATCAACCAGGGCGCGGACGCGATTGCCCCATTAGCCGAGCAGTTCATTCATAAGTCCGCCGAAGGGCTGGCCTATTTTCATTCTCGCGGTTGGGTTCACCGCGATAGCAAACCGGACAATTACCTGATGCGCACCGATGGGACCGTCAAACTGATCGACTTCGCTCTGGCGGTGCGGCCCAAGAAGGGGCTGGCCCGCCTGTTTGCCGGAAAATCCAAAATCCAGGGCACGCGCAGCTATATGTCCCCCGAGCAGATTCGCGGACAGATGGTGGACCCCCGCTCCGACATTTACAGCTATGGCTGCATGGTGTTTGAAGTCTTGGGCGGAAAGCCACCCTACACGGGCACCAGTACCAACGATCTATTGAACAAGCATTTGCGGGCCGCGGTCCCGCCAATACAAGCCGCCAATCGCAACGTGAGCGACGGGTTTGCGGATTTGGTGCGACGCACACTCGCAAAAAAGCCCGAAGACCGGCCGGACTCGATGGCCGATTTTTTGGGGGAACTGCGCGGCACCCCGGTCTACAAGGTGCGCCCGGTGGCGACCCGTCAGGCCGCCGAATGAGATTGCCGACCTCAGTCCGATTCAGTACACAAACCAAGTTTTCGCGTCGGCGCGCCCGTGCAGCTAGCACGGCGCCGCTGTCGTCATCAACAGAGTGAGAATGAACCAGATGTCCACGGTCAATCAACGGTTGGCATTCGAGCGGCCGATCTACGAGCTCGAATCCCGCGTTCAAAAGCTCGAGGCTTCAGCCGAGAACGATCACACGCTGCACGAGGAAATCCGCCGCGTGAAGCGCGAGCTGACCGAAACCAAGAAGCGCATCTACTCCAATCTTGCGCCTTGGGAGACGGTGCAAGTCGCTCGCCACAGTGAGCGCCCCATGACCACCGACTACGTCGACCTGGTATTCGACGAGTTCGTCGAGCTACACGGAGACAAATTCTTCGGCGACGATCGCGCGCTGCGGACGGGCTTCGCCAAGCTCGACCACCACAAGGTGCTGGTCGTCGGCCATCAAAAAGGCAAGACCACCAAAGAGCGCATCGCCTGCTACCACGGTTGCGCCCACCCCGAGGGCTATCGCAAAGCACTCGCCAAGATGAAGCTCGCAGCCAAGTACGGCTTGCCCGTGATTTGCTTCATCGACACGCCGGGGGCATATCCCGGCATCGGCGCGGAGGAACGCGGCCAGGCGCAAGTCATCGCGCAGAACATGTTCGAAATGTCCCGCCTGCCGACCCCCATCATTTGCGTGGTGATCGGCGAAGGGGGTTCGGGCGGGGCGCTCGGTATCGGCGTGGGCGACAAAGTGGCCATGCTCGAGCACGCTTACTACTCGGTCATTAGTCCCGAAGGCTGTGCGGGCATCTTGTGGAAAAGCCACACCTTTGCCGAGCAAGCGGCGGCGGCGCTCAAAATGACCTCCAAGCATTTGCTCGAAATGCGAGTCGTGGACGACGTGATCGAGGAGCCTCTGGGCGGCGCCCACCGCGACCACCATCAAATGGCGGCTCGCATGAAAATGTACTTGCTCAAGTGCCTGCGCGAGCTCGTCGGAACGCCGGTCGACCAGTTGCTCGAAAAGCGGTACGAAAAGTTCCGCCAGATGGGCGCCTATCTGGAGAATGTCGAGACGGCCGAGGCCGCCGAAGCCGCCATCGGCGAGTTGGCAGGGGGCGATGCGCCCGCCCACGCCTGAGCCCGCGCCAGAGCGGGTCCGCTTGATTGAACGCCAAAGTTGGCCGTCCACTGCGTGCGACGCGCGCCGTGAGCTTGCTAGGGCGTGATTGACAGCAAAGGTCCCCAACGTCCGATAATGTTTCTTATGTTCGGTTCGGGCTTCGTAAACGGGCCCAAATCGCGAGCTTCACACTCTTCGCGACCTCTGACTCGTTTGCATTTCGATTCACGCACGGAGCTCCTGAGCGATCCGACAGCCGGCGGCCCCGCCCCGCTCTCTCTCAAAAAAATCGTGAGTCTGTTTGCTCGGCTGGCTTCCCGCTCCCCTGCCGGCGACTCAGAGCGCGGGCAACTTTTCAATTTCAGCCGTGGCCGGTCCAGGCGGGATGGCTGGCCCGCTGGGCGCCGGTTGGCCATTGGGATCCAACTCGTGCTCGAGCTTCTTCAGGTAGGGGTCGAGCACCTGGTGCAGCTCCTTCGGCATGACCCGATCGGCCCTGTCCAGCAGCACGGCGATGTAATAGCCGGACCTGGATTGCAGGACGGCGGTACGCGAACGGGCCGAGAGCGTGACGGCGAAAAACGTGATCGCCACGCATAGCAGCACGCCCTTTGCCGCTCCGCAAAGCGCGCCCATTTGTCGGTCGAATTCTCGCAAGCGGACTCGGTTCAAAAAGCCGGCCACGACGCGGAACACGAGCCAAATGGCGAGCGACGTCGCGGCAAACAAGACGAACATCGCGATAAAGCGATTCAGGGGTGCTTGCTCACCGAATCGTGGCGCCAGTTGTTCGCTAAAGCGCAGCGAAACGGCATAGCTCGCAACCAGGCTGGCCGTCGATGCCACCTGCCAGGCCAGCCCCTTCCACGCGCCAAACACGGTTGCGCCCACGAGCACCACGAGCATGCAGATGTCGTACGGTTCCATTGCGCTCAATTCCGTCGCGACGTTGGGCTTTAGGGCGAGTCGGGAAAGTATAGCCACGCGCCTGAGGCCGGCGAATAGCAAGCCTGATAGCACCACCATCAACCGCCGCAAACTGACCTTGGCCACACGCCCGAGCGCGCGATACAAGTTCGCCTCGCAACAGCCGGGCAGGGGCGGAGCCAGCGCTAACGGTTATTCGCTGGCACTCCTCTGCCATTGTCCGTCGGGGGTAACTTCATGGCCGGATTCAAAACCCACATCGCAACCAGCACGGCGCTCGGAGTGGCCTACGGCGCGACAGCAGCGGTCGTGTACGAAACGCCGTTGCCGGCTTGCGTCCTGGCCGGCGGCCTGTGCAGCGTCTCCGGCATGTTGCCCGACTTGGACAGTGGTCCCGGCGTTCCCTTGCGCGAGAGCGTCGCCTTCGCCGCGGCCGTCGTTCCGATGCTGATGCTCGATCGCTTTCAACAGATGGGGCTCGCGCCCGAATCGATGGTGCTGGCCGGCGGAGCGATCTATGCGTTCATTCGCTTTGGCATTGGGCGCATGCTGCGCAAGTTCACGGTTCACCGCGGCATGTTCCACAGCCTGCCCGCCCTGGCGATTGTCGGCGAGCTGGCTTACCTGATCTGCGCGCACGAAAATCCTTGGATGCGCTGTTTCAATTCAGGGGCTGTGATGCTGGGATTCGCGTCACACTTGATATTGGACGAGATCTGGAGCATCGATTTCAGTCATGCTCGACTCAAGAGCTCGTTTGGCACGGCCATCAAGTTCTGGGGCGATTGCTGGTGGTCGAACCTGGCCGCCTATGCAAACGTGATCTTGCTGGCGATGCTCATTCTGCAAGACCCGCCCTCGATCGCTCCGCCGACGCCGGGCGACAAGTCGGAAGCCATCGCCGTGCAGCCGGCCGAACGCGACCTGCGCTAAAAAGGTTCCGCGCCGCTCACGACTCTCGAACGTTGCTCTCGACCACAAGTGTGACCGGGCCGTCGTTGACCAGGCTCACGAGCATGTGTTCGCGAAATTTTCCGGTCGCGACCGAGATGCCCAATTGCGTGGCGACTGACACGAATTCTTGATACAGCCGCTCCGCGACTTCTGGTTGAGCGGCCTCCACGAAGCTCGGCCGGCGGCCTTTGCGGCAGTCGCCCAACAGCGTAAACTGGCTGACCACCAGCATCGCTCCGGCAACATCCTCGAGCGAGCGGTTCATCTTTCCTTGCTCGTCGTCAAAGATCCGCAGCGCCACCAGCTTGGCGGCCAGTTGCCGGGCGTCGACTTCCGTATCGCCCGTGGCCACGCCCAACAACACGAGCATGCCTGCGCTAATTTCGCCACACACCTGGCCGTCGACGCTCACGCGCGCTTGGGTCACTCGTTGAATGCACGCCCGCATTGGTTGGCCTGTCGCATTGTTTGTTCGCGCGTGGTAGGTCGACTTGCCCCCTGCTCGCCCGCATAGCATACTGCCGCGTTTGGGAAACGGCGACATGAACGCATTATTGCTCCTGGCGATCTATTCCGGGTTCGCGGCGGCGGCTTCGCTGCTGGGCGGATGGATCCCGCTGGCGATCGAGCTCACGCATCGCCGCATGCAAATCGCGATCAGCTTCGTTTCAGGGGTCATCCTGGGCGTGGGCGTGCTGCACCTGCTGCCGCACGCACTGGAGGCACTGGGCTCGATCGACCGCACGGTGAGCTGGCTGCTGGGCGGCTTCCTGTTCATGTTTTTCTTGGAGCGATTTTTTCACTTCCACCACCACGATGCACCCGATGAGCTTGGAATCTCAGCAGGCGATGCGCTGCCGGCCGGCCACGCGGCCGTGCACGCGCATCATCATCACGCCGACCACGGTCTCGCTGGCGCCAATCGTCTCTTTCCGTGGGGCGGCGCGGCAATCGGTCTGACTCTGCACGGCTTGATCGACGGAGTCGCCATCGCGGCCGCCGTCGAAGCCGAACACGAGTCGCAGGTCTGGGCGGGCCTGGCCACCTTCCTGGCCATTGCGCTGCACAAACCGTTCGACTCACTCACTATCGGAACGTTGCTCGCCGCCGAAGGCCGCAGCCCCACCTTGCGGCACATCCTGAATGCCTGTTACGCGCTCGTTACGCCGGCCGGCGCGGCGCTCTTCTACTTGGGATCGTCAGAAATCTCGCAAAGTCACGCACTGCTCGGTCAAGCGCTGGCATTCGCTGCCGGCGCGTTCATTTGCATCGCCACCAGCGATCTGCTGCCCGAGCTGCAGTTTCACCATCATGACCGCGTCGCACTCTCGCTGGCGCTCGTGGCCGGCATCGCCCTGGCGTGGGCCACCGTGCTGGCCGAAGGCGGACACGACCACGGAGCGAGCACGCCGCATGAGCATCTGGAATCCGACCACGCGACCGGCCACGGCGTGGACCGTCACGACTAGAGGGTGCGCGCGAGCCGCTGGCAATCGGCTCAAACTTCGAGCCCGCGGGCCATGCGCACTTCGCGAACGCGCTCGAGCACATCGGCAATCACGAGCCGATTCGCCTCGATGCGGTTCCACTCGACGAGGAACACCAGGCCGGAGAAGCAGAACCCGGCCAACGCGCCTAGCAGGTGCGGCGTCACCCAGTTGAGCGTGTTCGGCAATCCGGTGGCGGGATCGGCGGCGCCTCCCAAGGCGATCACGCCCACCACGGCCAGCATGCCCGTCACCGCCCAGGGGAAGGTTCGCCGCTTGAGCATTGTGCTGCGACTTATGAGATCGGACTCCAGCGCATAGGTCTCGCAGACTTCCTTGCACCAGCGACTGGTGCCAATGAAGTAGGTCACGACGATGCTGTTGACCAACACGACAGCGAGCGCGGTCGCGATCCCCATCAGCCGGTGAACCGTGGCCCAGCGGAGCATGTCTGGAGAATGGTCCGTATGCAGATCTTCAATGGTCAGCCCGACGATGAGCGTGGCGGCCATCATGGCCAAGGCGAACCAGGCCAGCGTAAGAAAAATTCGATTCACGACGACTCACCTGAAATCGCATGCGCACTCGGGGACAAGGTGCATTAGACCTGCCCTCTTGCCACTTCGTCCAGGAGTCCCGCGCGACTAGAATCGTCGGTAATGGATCGTCCTCGCATCGCAATCACGCTCGGAGACCCGACGGGCATTGGCCCTGAGATCGTGGTGCGCGCCTGGAGCGATCCTGCCGTGCATGCTTTTTGCCGCCCGCTGGTGGTTGGGCATCCCGAGATCGTTCGTCGAGCGGCCAGCCTGCTGGGGCAGAGCGCTCGCGTGCTGACGATCTCAAACCCCGCCGCGGCCGAACCCAGCCCTGGCGACATTCCTTGCATCCCGGTTGGAAACGATGAGGTGTTGTACGCCCCGCCCGCCCAGATCGATGCACGCGGCGGTCAGGCGGCGTACGACGCGCTCGTCGCCGCGACGAAGATGGCGCTCGACGGCGAAGTCGACGCCATTACCACCGGCCCGCTGCACAAGGCGGCGCTGTGGCAAGCGGGACACCATTATCCGGGCCACACCGAGCTGTTGGCCGAACTGTGCGGAGTCGACAACTACGCGATGATGCTGTACCTCGGGCCCGGCGCCGAGGTGCGCGGCAAAAGCGGTCTGGCGGTCGTACACGTCACGCTGCACATGGCGCTTCGCGATGCGATCGCGGCGCTCAATTCCGAGGGCATTTTGCGAAAGTCGCGCTTGGTCTCGCGATTCATGGCGCAATTCACTCCAGCTCCGCCACGCGTCGGCGTCTGCGCACTCAATCCACACGCCGGCGAAGAAGGGCTTTTTGGCGATGAAGAACGCACGCTGATCCGACCCGCGGTCGAGCTGGGCGTAAAAGAAGGATTGAACCTCGAGGGCCCCTTGCCGGCAGACACCCTGCTTGCTCGCGCCCGAAACGGCGAGTTCGACGCTGTCGTGGCAATGGTTCACGATCAGGGGCACATCGCCATCAAGCTGCTCGCCATGCATCGCGCCGTCAACGTGACGCTTGGATTACCCATCGTTCGCACCAGCGTGGCGCACGGCACCGCGTTCGATGTGGCCTGGCAAGGCCGCGCTGAAGCGGCGGGCATGGTCGAGGCTCTTCGCATCGCCAGCCGCCTGGCAATCGGAACGCTGCGCGACAGCCGCGGCGTGGAGAACGCGGCGCGCTGACGATTCCCCCTTCGGAATTCACCACGAGTCGTCCGCTACCGGCGGGTGCGCGAGGGCCGACTCGCTCCCGGCGCGGCGGCTTCTTCTAGCCCCAATCGCTCGAGATACTCGCCCGTCCGATCGACGGCTTGTTTCCCTTGTGCATTGAACACGAACTGCGCGGGGTCGATACGCGCGTTCAGGCGCACTTCGTAAAACTCGAGCAGCACGAGCAACTTGTCGTTGTCTCGCGCCGATTCCTGATCGCGAGACGAATCCTCGCGACTGCCCACCGCCTTCCAATACTCGATCCGATACGGAAAGCCATCCTCAACTCCGATGTGCAGCACTACGCGATCGGGCACATTCTTTGGCAGCTTTTGCAGGTCGACCGGCTGGCCCGCATCGATTTGCGGCTTTTGATCGGGAAGCATCTGCGCCAGCCGCGCGGGCTTCCAGCGTCCCTCGACCGACCATACGCGCAGGTCCTCCAAGCGGCTGTCGGCGACGAGCCCCCAGACAAATGCGCCGTCGAGATCGGAGAGCAACTTTGGCAGGCCACCGAGCGAGATATTGAGGGGCGGCGAATCGAGCGGCATGGATTTAGGCCGCGCTCTCACCAGCCGCGCCAGGTCAACGCTGGCGAGCTTGGTCTCACCGCCGATCGATTCGCTGAGCCACAGTTTTTTGCCGTCGCACACTTGGAATAGCTTGCCGGGATCTTTGCTCATCTGCACGTCGATCTCGAGACGTAGCAGCCGCTCCACTCCCCTGCCCTGCTGCAAGTAGATGCCGGTACCGACCAGCGGTTTGCCGAGCAAATCGATGCGATGGCGGAGGCGAGCCGCGATCGACGATTGCGCCTCGAGGTTCGCTATCACATGCCGCACCAGCACGTCCGGCGTGATGCCGGCGTTGTCCGCCGCTTCATTCCGCGTGGCGGCCGAAACCTCCGGCGGGGAAGGCTTTTGAGCCCAGGCCTGTCCGGCGGCGGCCATCCAGCAACAGCCAATTGCGAGGATAGGAAGCCTGGAGGTCATTTTCGGATTTTGCCGGATTTGCCAAAGAATCGCATTGTAGGACGCCGACCAACATATCAACGCCATCATCTTGCCCCGAAGGCAAGGCTGAGGCACCCAGCGCACAGAAGCGGGTGGTCGGCGGGATGATCGAGCGGGCCACGGATTGTAAGTCGTAGGCGCGCGAGGGTCTATCTCAATACGGGCCCCCGCGGCACGCGGCGCTAGCGTGGCCTCGAAGATAAAGGCAACTGGCGTGAAGGGGGCATCCGAGCGGAGTCTCGGATGGCGCTCATTCGCGCTATAGGGGGGACCTATGAAATCGCGCATGGTTTCGTTTTTGCTCGGATTGTCTATTGCGGCCGCGACCGGCTGCTCGCTGCACCCGCCATATGGTGCGTTCAACGACAACACCACGGTCATCCCGCCGCTCGGCAAGCTGACGCATCGAAATAATCTGCCGCCGGCCAACATGATCATGGAGCCTGGCCCGGGCGTCGGAGGCCCTGGACCCGGCATCATGGCGACCGCCGAATCGGCGTCGCCGTTTACGCGCACCTCGCAGGTCGCGTTCACCAGTCCCGAAGGCATGGCCGTGGGTTGGGACGTCGGAGTGCCTGGCTCCTTTGATTCGGAGCCTCTGATCGTGCCCGGCCGCTACAACTTTCCGCAGGGCTCGATTTATCGCGTCAAGCTGACGAGCATTCCGGGACGGCCCGGAGTCGAGTTGTACCCGACCTTGGAAATTGGTCCGCCCACGCCACGCACCGATGCCTATCTGGCTCACAATGCGATCCCGGTCCAATTCACCGAAGAAGACTTCGACCAGGTGCTGTCGGGCAACTTCGTCACCAAAGTCATCTATCTGCCCGACCCTGAATTTCAGGAACTGGCATTGGCGGGCGTCGAGACCCTGGTCAGCACACGTCTCGATCCAGGCGTTGATCCGATTGTCGAGGCCGACCGCCGCGGCGCCATCTTGGCTATCGTGCGCGTAGGCAATAAAGATCTGGAAGTGCCCGGCGGCGAAGGCGAGCTCGTGGG
This sequence comes from Pirellulales bacterium, assembly GCA_035496575.1. Taxonomy (GTDB): domain Bacteria; phylum Planctomycetota; class Planctomycetia; order Pirellulales; family PALSA-1355; genus PALSA-1355. The sequence continues at coordinate 26,055 of DATJEN010000331.1, read as the reverse complement.
AGGCGGATTTGGCGGCGGCGGCGGTCCCTTGCCGATGGGCGCGGGTGGTCCCGGCGCTTGCGGCGGCTGTGGCCCCAATGCTTGCTTCCCCGGCATCACCGGCGCGATGCCTGCCGGAACGCCGGCGCCCTTCATTGCGGGCATGACCGCGCCCCAATACGGCATGCCGATCAGTGGTACGCCGATTGGCTTGCCTGGTCCTCCGCACGTGCCGTTGGGAGTGCCGGCCGGACTGCAGAAGCACGTGATTGCCAATCACACGAAGCTGCACATCCCGGCGCCGACTCGCAAGTTCCGCGTGGATGTGGCCGAGAAGCCGGGCTTCAGCTATCCGAAGCCGGTCAACCAGGTCAGCATCACCGAACACAACCACATGCCACCGGTTATTTTCCACCAGCCTCACGCCGACAAGCATGAGCATGCGTTCGACGTGCCGGACGGCCTGGATTGCGAGTAGAGACGAGATTTGGCCGCCGGGGCCTGAGCCTCGGCGGCCAGTTGCAAGAGTCGTAACACGTTTCCTTGACAATGGTCCACAAGCTCCGCAGCCAAACACCGATGGTACGAGTTGCCGGAAACGTGCTGGTGTGTGCGGTATGGGTCGGCCTCGCGCTCGTCGCGAAAGCCGAACCGCCCGTCCACTACCATCACGCGGGCATCATGCCCCCGGGAGCGATTGGAACCGCGCAACTTCAGCGGGGCGGACCATTGCCAGGATACTTTCAGCCGGTCGAGATCAAGGCGCCCGCCGGGGCTTTGATCTCGGCCGCTGTCTCAAATGATTTCGTCGATCAGGGCGAGCGGCTGCTGGCCGGATTCCTGATCGGCTCGGTTTACCGCCTGCGGATTGGCAACATTCCGGGCCAAGAAGGAATGGAAGTCTTTCCGACGGTCGAGGTGATCGACAGGCTCTATCCGCCGCCGGGCCAGGAATTCCGATTTCCCATTCCCGTCGAGCTCTCGCAAGAAGAGCTCGAGATGGCCATCGCGGGGCGGTTTGTCACGCGCGTGATCTACCTCGAAGATCCCGAGTCCGCGCTGCCGGCAGCTCAACCTCGCGACGAACAACCCTATTTCGAAGCGCCCGATGGCGAAAACCCGCTGGAACTGGCTGATACGCTGGGCCGGCCGATGGCCATCTTGCGATTGGGCGGGCGACTGCCCGGACCCGAGGGGCTGGACGACCTGTTCATGTTTGGCTCACCACCGATGTTGAAGTGGAAGCCGACAACTCAAGCGGCGGTGTCGTCTCCGCCTGAGCTCCCCCTGCCTCAATCCGTTCAGAGGCGCACGTCGAGCGCAGTCCGCAGCGCCTCTCACGCCGCCAAGCTGCAACCGAGCCCCGTGCGATGAGCACTTCGCAACGAATCATGCGAGCCGGTCTGGGCCACGGGGGCGTGCTGCTTCTGTTGGCTTTCGCGACGTCGTGCCGCACGATGCAATCACCCAAACCAGATAGTGCCCCGCTTGAGACCAGACAGGCGTCGGCGCAGGTGCCCGTCGTCAATGGCGCGGCCATCGAGCGCACGCCGGCTGTGCAAGCCGAGCCCTTTTGCAACGATCAATTGCCCATTCCACTGGGCTGCAATCCGCCCTGGGCTCCCCCGGGCATCGCGGGCCCTTGGCCGCACGACGAATATCTGGAAGACGGCGGCGACCGGGACGTGCAAGTGAACCTAGGCCGCCAAGGCGAGATTCGCGGCTTGGAACTCGAAGACACCGTCGCGATCTTCGACACCGCGGACGGTGTGACAGTCATCAAGCCCAGCAACCGCGTCTGCCTTTACGCGCCGCGCTTCGCGGCCGTCCGCAAGGTGACAGGCGTTGCGCAAAACTTGCAAAACGATCAGCCGATTGGCGTTCAGTTGCCGGTCCGCGCAGTTGCCGAGCGTGAAGAGCTCTTCGCGACGACCGCGGTGCAGCCCGTGCAGCCGGTTGGCGGCATTGGCACCAAGCAACCTAGCATCGAGCGCGTGCGAGAGACGCCGATCCCCTTTATCAGCGAACAGCCCATCCGGGCAATCGAGTCGGGCCTGGCGACCTACGAGAACTTGCGCATCCTGCGACAAGGGGTGTTCGAGGAATCGGAAAAAGCTCGCCTGATGGAAGCCGTCGATGCCGCGATCACCTGGTCGCACGACCAGGCCGTGCAAGTCATGCTCAACGAGCAGCACGCCATTGCGATCACGACCGATCAGCGCGCACAAGTCACGTTCAGCGTCGAGGAGCCCGAACGCCCCTGCTTGCGGGTCATCAAGGTTGCGTCGCGCAAGACGGCGCAGCCGGGCGACATCGTCGACTTCACGATTCGCTTCGACAACCTTGGCGACCAGGTCATCCGGCATGTGGTGCTGATGGACAACCTGACGACCCGGCTGGAGTATGTCGCCGGCACCGCGCAAAGCAGTCGCAGTGCTGATTTCTCGGCCGAGCCCAACGAGGGCGATTCGGTCGTGCTGCGCTGGGACTTCGTCGACCCGCTGCCGGTCGGCCAGGGTGGACTGGTACGGTTCCACTGCCGCGTGCGCTAGATGCCCTCCCCCCTGCCCTGCCTCGAAACGCGCGCCGGTTTTCAGCGATTGTTCTGACCGCTAAGATGTTGGCTTTGCGAAACCCAACCGCGAAGCGACATCATGCAACTCACAGGTAAAGCGGCGATTGTAACCGGCGGTGGAACCGGCGTCGGACGCGCCACCGCGCTCGAACTGGCGCGGGCAGGCTGCTCGGTGCTCGTCAACTACTCGAAATCGCGGGACGAAGCGGAAGCCACCGCGGCCGACCTTGAGAAGCTGGGCGTCAAAGCCATCGCGCTAAAAGCCGATGTGTCTGACGATCGCGCTTGCCGGCAAATGGTCGACACGGCCGTCAAGGCGTTCGGCCGCATCGACGTTTTGCTCAACAACGCCGGCACGACCCGCTTTGTGCTGGCGGCCGATCTTGACGACGTGACCGATGAAGATTGGCAGCGCATTTACGCGGTCAACGTCGTCGGCGCCTTTCACTGCTCACGTGCGGTGAGAGACCCGATGCTCGCCGGTGGGGGCGGCCACATCATCAACGTGACCAGCGTGGCAGGGTTCGCCGGCAAAGGCAGCTCCATTCCCTACGCCGCCTCGAAAGGGGCGCTCAACATCCTGACGATCGCGCTGGCGCGCACGCTCGCCCCGCACATTCGCGTCAATGCCATCGCGCCCGGCTTCATCACCGGCCGTTGGCTCGAGCAAGGCTTCGGCGATGCCTACGAAGGCATCAAGAATACCGTGGCCAAAAACTGCCCGCTGGAACGAGTTTCCGATCCCGAGGATATCGCGGCCGCCATCATGAGCCTCGTCACCGGTTCGCGAATGGTAACGGGCCAGGTGCTCGTGTGCGACGGCGGGATGCTGATCGGTAAGTGATCGCGCGCCCTAGTAGCGCACCTGGGCCGGCGCCGTGGGCGTGCCTTGCGCGTTGGGCATGATGGGCGCGACGGGCTGTGCCAGATCGATCTCGGTATATCCGGGGTAGCTCGGTTTTGCGAACAGCTCGCGCGGATCAGCAGGCAACTGGTTGACCTGCACGTCAGCCATGTCGATGGTCATCTCGAAGTTGACCGTCGGCCACTGAATCTCCACGTGCCGCGGCAGCTTGGCCCCGCTGGCCGGGTCGCGCACATGTTTACTTAACAGCGCCGTCGCCAATCGCACGTCGCGCGCATCGTATACGTGCTCTTCGAGAATCAGGGCCGTCGACTCGTCGATGATCGTCACGTGCGACACGCCACCGGGGCCGCGCGGCCGGGTGCGCACGCGCACGCGCCCCTTCCCCACCGGCGACGGACCCTCGATCTGATCCGCCGGATTAAACGTCACCACGCCAAATGCCTCGATCAGCCACTCGGGTTCCACCGGCATCACCTGTCGCGCGGCGCTGGCCGCAAATTGGTCATGGCGACAGTAAAACAGGGCCGGCGGCTGGGCATGCTTCACCCAGAACCACAACAGCTCGTCGTTGCTGCCGATGTCCAACTCGCGACCGATGAAGGTCTGTGCGATCAAGCGGAACGAGCGCGGCCGCTGAAACGAGAGATTTGCGCTCAACGACGGAAACCCGGGCGTCGAGATCGTCGCGCGAGAGCTGGATACCGACTGCACCCGGGCACTGTTGTCGTTGATCACGTCGATGATCTGCACCAGCGGAGCGCCCGCGGGCAGCGCGCGCGGAATGGGGGCCGTGTATTGCTGGACGATCCGCGGACAGCTTGCGCCGCTTGCGGCCACGCACAATAGAAGTGTTCCCAAGGTGAGCGCGGTGGAATGCGGACGTGCGACCTGCACGCGCTGCTGGTTGGGGTGTGGTGGCGCAGCGGTTATCAAAAGCGCATCCTTGCGTTCAATCACTTCGCCGTCGTTTCTGCGACCAGCAGCCTGGCGAGCTCATCCTGAATCTCGCTCGTCCGCTCCTCGGTGGGCATGCAGGTCGGCACTCGATAGTGGACCTCGCGACGCGGGCAGTAGAGCAAAGACACTTCGCGCCCCGATGCATCTTGCTCGACGGCTTCCAAGCGCACTACGCGGCGGCGAATCAACAAAAGCGAAAGCACATAACGCAAGTCCTGCTTGTCCGCTTCGCTTTCCAGTGACTCCAACAAATCGAGCATCACGTCGTTCGGGGCCCAATGCACTTTCTTTCGGTTGTCGCGCGCCGGTACTTGCGATTTCCACCACGCGACCACCCCTTCGGGCGGACCTTGCCAGGCCTCCGCGGCATAATCCCGGCGCATCACGCTTGGCCCCTCGTACGACAGAGTCGAGTAAAAGGTCTCGCCCGGCTGCAGCTCGCGGCCGGTCTGGGCGCAGCGGCGCGTGGCGCGCTGAATTTCGTAATCGATCATGGTCACTTGAGATGGGACTGGCAGCGCGTGGAATGCCCCACGCGCGGCGAACGTGCATGCCCACGCGCGAAGCGGCGGAATGGTATGCAAAAGCAAGCTTTGGCTCAAGATGCAGTCAAAGCCTCGCCAGCGCGAACTGCCAGCATCCGTCCAACCGCGTTGATTCTGCGGTGGAACCTTGGAGGATATGCCCGGCCCCTCCCCTGCCCTGGCCTCGCCGGCTCGTACGATTCGCGGCCCCGGCCCCGGCAATTTCAGGCAAAAGCGGGCGAACCTTTTTGCTTGACCACCGCTCCGACCTAAGATAGAGTCAGGACGTTAACCCGTTTTACGAGCCCCCACTATGAACCGTTTAGCGAACCTGCTGCGGTTGTCCTTGGCGCTTTTGGAGCGCAATCGATAGGGGTTCGTACTCGGCACATTGAGAAAACACGAACCCCAGGGCCGACGCCTTGGGGTTTTTTATTGCTCCAGCCGCTTTCGCAAGATCACGACATGGTTTCCACTACCGCCAGCCAAGGACGTTTGCTGTCAACCAGGGCGCAATTGGTGTTGCCCGGGCCGACCACTGGGTCGGCCTAGCGATCCCCGTTCATTCCAAGCCCCTTTAAGACACCAATCGTGAAAGCAATTCCATGAGCAATAAGATCATCAGGATTTTCGACACCACGCTCCGCGACGGCGAGCAGTCGCCCGGCGCCAGCATGAACCTGGCCGAGAAAATGGAAGTCGCGCAGTCGCTCGTCGACCTGGGCGTGGACATCATCGAGGCCGGTTTCCCCATCGCTTCCCCCGGCGACTTCGAAGCCGTCCGCGAAATCGCCAAAAATATCCGCGGCTCCGTGATCTGCGGGCTGGCGCGATCGAACGACGAAGACATCGACCGCGCTTGGGAAGCGCTCCGCTATAGCGAAGCCCCGCGCATTCACGTGTTTCTGGCCACCAGCGCCATCCATCGCGAGTTCAAGCTCAAGATGGATAAGGAAGAGATCATCGCCCGCGCGGTGCGCGGGGTGCAGCGTGCGGCGGGTTATTGCAGCGACGTCGAATTCTCGCCGGAGGATGCCTCGCGCACCGAGCCCGACTTTCTGTGCGAGGTCATCGAGGCCGCGATCGACGCCGGCGCCACCACGGTCAACATTCCCGATACGGTCGGCTATGCCACGCCGGCCCACATGGGCAAGGTGATCCGCACGTTGGTTGAGCGCGTGCCGAACATCGATCGCGCCGTCATCAGCATGCACTGTCACGACGACCTGGGACTGGCGGTCGCGAACAGCCTGGCGGGAATCGAGAGTGGCGCCGGACAGATCGAATGCACGATCAACGGAATTGGCGAGCGGGCGGGCAACTGTTCGCTAGAGGAAGTCGTGATGGCGCTGCGCACGCGCGCGGATTTTTACCGCGCGGACACGCGCATCAAAAGCCAGCGGCTTGTGCCCACCAGCCGCCTGGTCGCCAACATCACGGGCCTGCAGGTTCCGCGCAACAAGGCGGTCGTCGGCCGCAACGCGTTCGCCCACGAAGCCGGCATCCACCAGGATGGCATGCTCAAGGAACGCACCACCTATGAAATCATGCGGCCCGAGGACGTGGGCTTTGCGAAGACCGATCTCGTGCTCGGCAAACATAGCGGCCGCGCCGCGCTGGCCGATCGCGCCAAAGCGCTTGGCTATCACCTGACAACCGAGCAACTGCAGCGCGTGTTCGAAAGCTTCAAGATCCTGGCCGACAAGAAGAAGGAAGTTTACGACGGCGATATCGCGGCGCTCATCGACCAGCAGATTCACGACGTGGCCGATAGCTGGTCCATGGTGTCGTATGTCCTGGGCGCTGGCACCGGTCAAACGCCGTCAGTCACGCTGACCTTGTCGCGCGGCGATGAGCAGGTCACCGAAACCATGTCCGCCGGCGATGGCCCGGTGGATGCCATGTTCCTGGTCATCGAGCGAATCACGGGCATGGCCACCGTCTGCCGCGACTTTCGCGTGCAGGCTGTCACGCTTGGCAAAGACGCCCAGGCGGAAGTCAACGTGGAACTCGAGTACGCCGGCCGGTTGCATCGGGGCCGGGGCGTCTCGACCGACAGCCTGGAAGCCAGCGGCAAGGCGTTTTTGAATGCCATCAACCGCATCGCCGCTCATCAGGGAGTGGCGAAAGAACCGGCCGAAAGCGTGCCCTAGGCTTGCCGCCCGCAATAACCACACCCGGCGCGTCCGATTGCACTTGCGCAAGCGGCTGCGGACAATGAACCTTGGTGGGCGGCCGGACCATCGGCCGCACGCTAAATCGGTTCCGCCGCGAATTGCAAGGGTCAGGGCGTGGACATCCAAGCGCGATGGCAGCGGTGGCGCGCACTGGTCCGCTCGGCGGCCGACGCCTGGCGGATTTATGCCCCGGCATGGCTTTCGAGCCTGACGCTGCACGCGCTGATTTTCACGCTGCTGATGCTCGTGGCGGTCGGAGATCGCGATCCCGCGGACCTGCTGACCCTGATCCTCGATTCCAACAAGCAGGACGAGACAGAGCCGCTCTTGGAATCCCAGGAGCTGGTCACTTCCGAGATTCCTCGGCCAGACGTGGGCAGCACGGGGAACGGCAACCCAGATGCGCCGCTCACCGCGGCGCCGCTGGTCGCCGCAGCGCTCGTGGAACCAGCGGAGCTCAAGGTCGAATCCGCGGGCGTGCGCGAGACCGTGGAGCGCGTGACGATTCAAGAAGATTTGCGCGTGGCCACCGCTCCCCGCTTCGCAGAGACGCTCACCATTCGTGGCGCCGCCGGCGCGGGAGCGACCGGCACTATGGGCGCCGTCGACCGCATTACGCAAGAGATCATGCTCTCGCTCGACGAGCGCCGCACCCTGGTGGTGTGGTTTTTCGATCAGTCTGGCAGCTTGGAGCGCCAACGCGCCGAGATCGTGCGCCGCTTCGATCGCATCTACGAAGAGCTCGGCGTGCTCGAAGCCGCCGGCAACCCAGCCTTCCAGAAGCATGAGGCCAAGCCGCTGTTGAGCGCCGTGGTGGCTTTCGGCGAGCACGTTTCGTTCTTGACACCCAAGCCCACCGACGACGTCGAGGAAGTCAAAGCCGCGGTGACAGGCTTGAAGACGGACGAAAGCGGCATCGAGCGCACCTTCCAGGCGGTGCACCAGGCTGCCAGCCGCTACAAGCCATTCCGCCTGCAAGAACCACGACGAAATGTGATGTTTGTCATCTTCACCGACGAAGTGGGGGATGATGAGTCGGAGCTAGAAGCCGCGGTTTCCATTTGCCGGCAACATGCCATCCCCGTGTATTGCGTGGGAGTGCCCGCTCCGTTCGGCCGGCGCGAGGCCTATGTGAAGTACGTTGACCCTGACCCGAAGTTCGACCAGTCGCCGCAGTGGATTCCCGTGCGGCAAGGACCCGAGTCGTTCTTGCCCGAACTCGTCAACATCGGCTCCGAATTCACGGATGAGCCGATGGACTCCGGCTTTGGTCCCTATAGTCTGACGCGGCTGTGCTATGAAACCGGCGGGATCTATTTTGCGGTGCATCCCAGCCGCGACGAGCGCCGCACCTTGAGCCGTCACGAGACACCTCTGCTCTCGGCACGCTTGTCCCACTTTTTCGATCCGCAGGTCATGCTCAACTATCGGCCCGATTATGGGTCGACGAAGCAGTACAAGAAGCTGTTGGCCGAGAACAAGGCGCGGCGGGCGCTGGTCGAAGCGGCGCAAACTTCGTGGATCACGCCCATGGAACGCCCGCAACTCGTTTTTCCCAAACTGAACGACGCGGACCTGTCGAACCGGCTGTCGCAGGCACAACACGCGGCCGCGGTGCTGGAACCGAAAATCGAACGCCTGTACCAGACTCTCAAATCTGGCGAAGCCGATCGCGTCCGCCTGGCGAAACCGCGCTGGCAGGCAGGCTACGACCTATCGATGGGGCGCGTGCTGGCCGTCAAGGTACGTACCGAGGGCTACAACACGATGTTGGCCAAGGCCAAGCAGGGCATGAAATTCAGCGAGGCCGATAGCGATACCTGGCAACTGGCGCCGGCCAATGACCTGGGCGGCAACGCGGCGCTGGAAAAGCTCGCCGAGCACGGGCGCATGTACCTCGCGCGCGTCGTCAGCGAGCACCCCGGCACTCCCTGGGCCCTGCTGGCCGAAAAAGAGCTCAAGCAGCCTTTTGGTTGGACCTGGAAGGAAGGGCACACCGGCGTGAATGCCCCGAAAGTTGCCGCCAATAACGGCAACAACGCGCCGCGCCGGCCGCGAAACGACCGGCCCAATCAAATTCCGCGCCCGGAGCGCCGCCCGCCGCCAAAGCTCTAAGCCAGGGCGATGCACATTGGTTGATGGACCGGCGCGAAAGGTCTAATCGAGCAGCGCCGTGGCGTCGTTGGCGAAGTCGACCGTCGCATCATGATCGTAGAAGTAGTGCGCGACTTGGCGCGCCAGGTAGCCGACAAACTGCCGCCGGAACTGGGCCTCCGGTTTTTCGCCAGTCGGAATCGCCGCGTTCGGGGGATAGATGGCCTGCGGCAGGTTGCGCTCGAACACCGGCTCGCGCCCCTTGGCGACCTCGAAGACCATCATCTTCAAGTTGGCTTTGCCCTGATAAAGCGTCTGACCTTGAAAGAGGTTGAACTCCTCGAGATCGAGACCGATCACCATGTCCGCATTCAAGGCCTTGCCGATGTCGACATACTCTTCCCAATTGTTTTCGTCGGCCCACTCGAAGACTTCTCGCTGATCGACGAGCTCGATCTTGGGCACGTTCTTCTCGAGCAAGAGGCCAACCTGCTTCGCCAGATCGCGCGACACGCTCGTGTCGCGGAAGTGCAGCGACGTGATGGGCCGGCACACGACCACCACGCGTTTACCCTTGAGCCCCCCGAAATCCGCGGAGGTGTTCGAGCCCTGGATCACGTACATGGCCGTGGCCATCAGCGTGCAACCGCTCGCGGCGGCAAGCGCACAGCCCACTGCCAAGAGAGCCATGCCGATAAAAATGGGTTGATGTCGCAAGCGATCCATCGCTTTTCCTCACAACGTCCGTAATTTCGACAATGGCCCTGCTGCCGCCGCGACCCGTCCTGGCAATGCCCTTCGGTAACGGGTCAACTAAGCGCCAGTCTCACCAGCCACTCCAGCAGAACTGCGCCGGCCAGCACGACTGTCGCGCTTGCCATCATCACTTCGCCAGGTACCCAAGAAAATTCTCGACCTCCAATCGCGGCGACCAATGCGGCAAGCGCGATCGGCGCGGCCACGATGGCCAATAGCGTTCCAGTGACATGCGTGCGCGCCGCGGCCCTCCACTGCCCATGCGCCACGTGCGCCCAGGCGGTGGTCATGCCGCAAGCGGGGCATCGCCTTCCAAACCAAGTTGCAAACGAACAGGGAGGTAAACCGAGTTGCTCATGCGTGCCGAAGCCGCGGGGCTCAGGCCGCAATTGGCCCGCGACGACCAGCGCCGCCATTAGTCCGACTCCCACGACAGCCGCGAAGAAACGTGAGCGGCGGGAGAGCCGGGCTGTACGAATACCGTCTGATTGAACCACGCTAATTTGCGAAAGGACGCGGAGCATAGCGAGCCCACGCGGCACGTGCAAGGTCGCTTGGAGCCACCCGCTTGCTCGCGCTAGCAGCCGCGTAGCCGACGGCACGAGCACACGCGCTTTAGAGCACGGTGCGCTCGACGGCGTGAGCAACCCGCGCGAGCCTTTCGGCCTCCTGCTGGTCGATACAAACTCTGTGAATTGCCGAAGCCCGGCCCGTCTCGGGGTCCACTTCCACCACCGAACCCGACAAACGAACGTCCCCCGTCGCGACTTCAAAGTGGGTGGGATTGAAAGTTAGCGTCGATTCGAGCACCCGATCGACGCGCCGGCCCAAAATGCTGTCATAGGGGCCCGTCATGCCCACGTCGCATTGAAACGCGGTGCCGCCGGGCAAAATACATTCGTCCGCGGTGGGCACGTGCGTGTGGGTTCCCAACACCGCGCTCGCGCGGCCATCGAGATGCCGCCCCATCAATTGCTTGTCGCTCGTGGCCTCGCCGTGAAAGTCGACCATGATCACCTTCACGTCAGACGGCAATCCCCCCAGCACCCGATCGGCGGCTGCCCAAGGGCAGTCGACCGGACGCATGAACACCCGGCCCAGCAGGCTCAGCACCGCGACTTGCACGCCATTGCGCGCCCGCACGACCGCCAACTCTCGCCCCGGCGACGATGCGGGAAAATTGGCGGGCTTAACGATGTTGGGCTCCGTTTCCAGGATGTCGACGATTTCGCGACGGCGATAAATGTGATCTCCCAGCGTGATGCAGTCCACGCCCGCCGCGATCAATTCGCGATAGTTGGCCGGTGTAATGCCAGATCCGCCGGCGGCGTTTTCGCCGTTGGCGATCACGAAATCCAGCCCCTGTTCGCGAATCAAACCGCCCAGCGCGCGCGCCACGATGCCGCGGCCTGGTTTCCCAACGATGTCCCCGATCAAAAGCAGCCGCACGCAGGCACTCGATTTTTCTGGACAGGGTTGGAGTTGATTTCCGCTGAGACTGAATCTACTTGGCTATTTCAGTGACGCGCGTCTCGCGCAACACGGTGACCTTGATCTCGCCGGGGTACGTCAATTGCTGCTCGAAGGCTTTGGCGATGTCGCGACAAATTTTGGCGGCCGATGCATCGGTTGTATCGCGCGCGTTGACGAGCACGCGCAGCTCGCGGCCGGCCTGAATCGCAAATGCCTGGTCGACGCCATCGAAGCCCGTGGCGATTTTTTCGAGCTCCTCCATGCGCTTGATATACCGCTCGAGCGTTTCACGCCGCGCGCCCGGCCGCGAAGCACTACAGGCGTCAGCCGCGGCAACCAGAACGGTGTACGGATGATCGACTCGAATGTCATCGTGGTGACCCAAGGCGGCATGCACGACCTCGGGACCTTCGCCATAGCGCTTGAGCAGCTCGGCGCCGATTTTGGGGTGCCCGCCTTCGGCCTCGTGGTCGGCCGCTTTGCCGATATCGTGCAACAAACCGCAGCGCCGCGCCAAACGCGAGTCCAGTCCCATTTCCTCGGCCAACAAGCCCGTGAGAAAGGCCACCTCGATGGAATGTCGCAGCACGTTCTGGCTGTAGCTGGTTCGGAATCGCAACCGCCCCAGCAGATGAATGACTTTAGGATGCAGTCCGGGCACGTCGGCTTCCTGGGCCGCTTCTTCTCCGCGCTTTTGGATGTGCACCTCCATTTCGGCCTGCGTTTCGGCGACGAGCTCCTCGATCCGCGTGGGGTGGATGCGGCCATCGGCAATCAGCTTGTTGAGCGCCATCCGCGCGACCTCGCGGCGCACGGTGTCAAATCCGCTCACAATCACGACGCCCGGCGTGTCGTCGATAATGACGTCGACCCCGGTGGCTTTTTCAAAAGCCCGGATATTGCGTCCTTCACGGCCGATGATGCGTCCCTTCATCTCGTCGTTGGGGATATCGACGGTGCTGGTCGTGTTTTCGGCGGTGTGGGTGGCGGCATAGCGCTGGATGCAGGTAAGCAGGATCTCGCGCGATTTGGCCTCGGTGATCTCCGCCATGCGGCGTTCGTGCTTGAGAATGATTCCGCCGGCCTCGTGCTGCAGGTCTTTTTCGAGCATCTCGAGCAAGCGACGCGAGGCTTCCTCGCGGCTGAGCCCGCTCAGGGTGTGCAGCGTCTGCCGCTGCACGTCCAACACGCTCGCCAACTCCTCGTTACGTCGGTTCGTCTCCTCGATCTTCTCCGTCAATTTGCGCTGGGTGTTCTCGACCATCTTCTCTTGACGTCGAAGCTGGTCGGCCTGTTGCTCGAGCGAGTCTTGCCGCTTGTCGAGCAGCCGCTCGCGTTCATGCATCTCTTGGCGCAGCTTGCCGAGTTCGCGCTCTCCCTCGGCTTTCTGCTGGATCATGATCTCCTTGACTTCCAGCTCGACTTCCTTGCGGCGATTTGCGCTTTCACGTTCCGCGCGCGCAATGATCTCTTGCGCCTCGGTTTCGGCATCGCGTCGCCGCAGGCGGTCAATGAGTTTGGTGCCGATGAAGGCCAGAACGGCCGTCAGGGCAACGGACAAGAACCAGAAAAATGGATTATCGGTCACGGTGTTCCCCTCGGTATTCCGCCACGCGCATGCGAAGCGAACCGAGAATGGTCCACGTCTCGCCGGCGCGAAGCGCCAACGTGGCAGCGGGGAAGCACCGCTCAAGAAATCGAGACGCCCCCAACGGGGGTGCCTCGTGCGCGCAATTCTACTTCAGACTATTGGCGCGCGCGGCGCGAATGGGCGGTCGAGACTGTCGCGACTAAAACCGGATGAGCTGCCGGGCCCCACGCCAACCGGCGCCAGAACCGCAGTACCCAATTCCAAGGATCATTTTTCTTCTGGAAGGTTCCTCTGCCGCTATACACCAGCCCAGGAGGACCTTCGGTCAAAACGTAATCCATGCTCATCCACTGATACGGGTGGCGCATTGACCGGCTCGGGCCTGTCGCGGCGCAGATCGTGCGAACCCAGTCGCCACCTGTCCGCGAAATTCGAGCCACCAATGTCGTCCGGGCCAGGCGGCCCAGCACAATTCGCATGAGAACGAGAAAGTACATCTTAGATGCGAGCTCCCGTAACGCTTGTCTTATCGCACACGACAGAGTCGTCGAGCCATTCGCTGCACAGATTTCTCGGCTGCGATCCTTCCGGGCATGACCCCGAAGGCGCTCTTGCTGTTCTTGCAAAAGATATGAACTCATCCTGTCCTAGCTCGCCGGCGGCGTTTTCGGCCGCGCTGGCGAAAGGTTGCAGGTCGATTTCTTGCCTTTCGCTAGACCCATCCTATCACAGTTCAGGGCATCTGCAACTACACGGTCGCACGAATCCATGCACCGTAAGCTGCTCTTTGAATTCGGTTTACAGCACGCTTTCTAGCGTTTAGATAAGCTACACCCAGCGGCCAGTCGGCCCAATCGCCGGCCAGCCGCCATAACCCCTCTATTTCACCGAGGCAAGCACGTGGCCGGGACGAACGAATCCGTGGAAAAAAAGGTTGCCCAGGCCTGGCCGCCGGGCAGATGGCGCGATTTCGGAGTGGTCGTCGCGGTGTCTGGCGGGGCCGATAGCGTGGCCCTGCTGCGCGTCCTGCTCAGCCTGCAATCCTCGCATCCGGCCGTGGGAGCCATGCAAAGCGAGCTGGCCGTCGGGCACTTCAACCATCGCCTGCGAGGAGCCGAATCCGATGGAGACGCGGAATTCGTCGCCAAATTGTGCGATCGACTGGGCGTCCCCTTTCACCGGGGCGTCGCCGATCCCCTGCCGGCCGGCGCGGCTCTGTCTGAAGCCGCTGCCCGCGAGCAGCGCTATGCGTTCCTGCAACAGCTCGCCGAGCAACTTGGCGCCCGCTACGTCGCCGCCGCGCACACGGCGGACGACCAGGCGGAGACCATCTTGCATCGAGTGCTGCGCGGAACGGGCCTGGCCGGATTGGCCGGCATGCCCAGCGTACGGCCGCTCGGACCCGCCGTCACGCTCGTTCGCCCTTTGCTCGGGCTGGCGCGCGATGAACTGCTGGGTTACTTGAGCACGCTCCAGCAGAACTTTCGACAGGACTCGAGCAATTTCGATCTGCGCTTCGCGCGCAACCGCATCCGGCACGAGCTGCTGCCGCTGCTCAAGGAACATTATGCGCCCGGTGTTTCGCAATCGCTCTTGCGACTGGGTGCCCTGGCGGCGGACAGTTCGGCCATCATCGCCGACCTTGCAGAAAACCTGCTGAACGAGGCCACCATCGAAGTGACGCCGGGGCGCGTGCAGCTTCATGCAGGCCGGCTGGGGGCACGTCCTCAACACCTGGTGCGAGAAAGCTTTGTCGTCCTCTGGCAACGGCAGGCCTGGCCGCTATCACAGATGGGCTACGAACAGTGGAGCCAACTTGCCGCGCTAACGTCACAACCCGATGCGCGAGATACCGCACGCGAACGGCTGATGATGCCAGGCGCGATTGCCGCCGAACGCCGCGACGGCAAGATCATCCTCGAGCGCGCTCCGTAATAGGCGAGCGTCGCGTCCTGTCGGCTTCGCTATGCCTGGTCGGCTTGCGAATCTTTATAGATTGCTTCGCGCGCGTTGGGCTCGTAGGGAATCTCACGCTCGCGACCACCGGGCCCAATCTCAACCAGCTTGTAACCGCCCGTCGCGCGGAAATAGATCAACAGCAGCAAGTATCCGACCGCCATGGTTGCCGGAATGGCCGAGGTGACCTTGAGCGCTTGTTGACCACCGAACTCGCTGGCCGCCCGGATGACGGCGAACTGTTCGGGATCGGTCGCCGCGATCTTTTCGACTTGCGTTCCGTCGAAGCCGCGCACCGGCTTGAAGAACAGGAAATGATTATCCGTCTTGGCTTCGACCTTCTCAAACAGCGAGGGCTGTTCTTCGCGAAGCTTGGCGGACGCGAACACATCCTGCGTGTAGCCGATACCGGGACTGCCGAGCAATCCCGCCGAGAGCATGCCCACGCCTCCCATGGCTCCCATGGCCAGCGCACCGCCCTTGGGAAAACGCTCGCCGACGACCCCCAACATGGTCGGCCACAAAAACGTTTTGCCGACGCCATATACGGTAGCCGCGATCAACAAGCTCCAGCCGGCCTCGCCTGCCAAGACGGTTCCCATCATGAACAACCCGGCGCTGCCAAGGCACGCGCTGACGAACAAAAGCCCCAGCGGATTGATGCGTTCCACGATCGGGCCCGCGAAGAATCGCAGCACGAACATCAGTCCCGCCGTGTACACCAGCAACAGCACGCTATCGATGCCGATCGTGGCGAGCTTATCTTTCGTGATGTTGGTCACCCAACTGTCCGTGCCCAGCTCGACATAGCCCACCAGCGCGTGCAGCAGCAGTAAGAAGAGCAAAATGATCGAGGTGAACTCGGCCAGCATCTCGCCGAAACGAACGCCAGCCGCGCGCGCCTCAGATACGGGGAACTTCTCTTTGAACACGATCATCCCGTACCACAACGTCGGCACGAGAAAGAACATCATGGGTATCTCCCAGCGCAAGTAGAAGCGGGTTTCCGGTCCCACGAATCCCACCGCCAAGAGTCCGCCCAGGATCAGCCCGCCGGGCCAGCCGGCGTGCAAGATATTGAGATAGTGGGTTTTTTGTTTGGGATACAGCGTGGCCACGAGCGGATTGATCGCCGCTTCGCACATGCCGTTGGCCAACGAGAACATGAACATGCCGACGTACAGGCACCAATACGTCGCGTTCTGACCGGCGGCCTGATAGACGGGAGTCGCGGCCAGAGTCACCGCCGCGGAGCAAACATGCAGCAGAAACGCGCCGATCAACAGCAGCTTATAGCCAACCCGGTCCGCAAAAAGGCTGAACCCGATAATGGTGAACGCCATGCCCACCAGGCCGCCGCCGGTGATCGTGCCGAGCTCTGTCTTGGTGAAGCCGAACTCGCGTTCCCACTCCGAGAGCACGTCGCCGCGGATGGCGAAGCCCATGCCGGCCGCGATCAAGGTCAAGAAGCTGGCCCAGAAAATCTTCCGATTCGACTGCATGCCCGGGTCTCCAGAAGGTCGCGCGCGCGGATGACTTGAGTGCCAGCACCGCCTAGCGCCGGCCAAAATATTGAATTCCGAGTATACAGGGGGACTAGCGCAAGTAAACGCACGGAAGCTGCACGTCTTTGGCAATTTCGAGCATTTGCGGCGCGCGGTGCAGGCGTGCGCCATACAAACCGCAGAGTTTCAGCCCGCCCGAGGTGTTTCAAGCTGCCTTGACCCTACTTGCCAGCGGTACGTACCATGGCCCGCCCCTCGTACCCCGCCCGGAGTTCATTCACGCCGATGATGCCGCGACTTACGTCGACCGCGTGGGCGTGGATTGTCATTGTTCTCGCGTCGATCTGTATTCGCCTGGGCGCGGCGGTATGGTGGGAGTCTCGGTTGCCCCCCGGCGAGAACTTTTATTTCGGCGATAGCGACACGTATTGGGTGCTCGGACAAGCGGTTGCGCGCGGCGACCCCTATCAATATCTCTCGCCTGAGCGCACCATCTTCCGCACGCCCGGCTATCCGCTTCTGCTGGCCGGCCTTTTTCGATTGCTAGGCACCGATGCGCCGGTCATGGCGGCGCGCGCGCTAAGCGCGCTGTTCGGCGGCGCGGCTGTCGCGGTTTTGGGTTGGTGGACGACCAGGCTCTTTGGTGCGCGCGCGGGCCTCATCGCCGGCGTGCTGGCCATGCTCTATCCGGGCGCGGTCGCGATGGGCGCGTTCGTGCTGGCCGAGGCACCGTTTTGCCCGTTCATGCTTATCCAGTTAGCACTATGGGGACTGGCTTCGCGAGGCGGTCAGCGCCATCGCTCGCTGTCGCTCGCCGCCGCGGCCGGGCTGTCCGGTACAATCGCCACGCTCATTCGCCCAAGCTGGCTGTTATTTACGCCGTTCGGTTTGCTGCTGGGGCTCGCAAGCAAAGATCGCCGCCATCTCATGATCGTCGGCACCGTGATGCTCGCGGCATTTGCCGTTGGAATGTCTCCCTGGTGGATTCGCAACGCCTACGTGAGCGGGCACTTCGTAGCCACGACGTTGCAAACCGGCGCGAGTTTATACGACGGACTCAATCCACAGGCGGATGGCGGCAGCAACATGCGCTTTGTGCCGGAATTCGAAGTCCGCGAGCGCGCGGCGCATCCTGAATTGGGTGCAACGGAATTCGAATACCAGTTGAACCGCAGTTTCAACGAGGCTGCAAAAGAGTGGGCTCGCGAACACCCGGCGCGCGTGTTGAAATTGGCCGCGATCAAGTTCGTGCGCATCTGGAACGTGTGGCCCAACGAGCCGGCCTTCCGCAGCCAGTCGTTGAGGCTGGTGGTGCTGCTCAGTTACGGTCCCGTCCTGCTGCTTGCGCTGGTTGGCGCCTGGCGCTACCGCCTCGGCGGCTGGCCGTATGTCTTGCCGTGGTTGCCGGCCGTGTACTTCACCTTGCTGCACATTGTGTTCGTGGGATCGATCCGATACCGCGAGCCTGCCGTGCTCGCATTCATGCCGTTGGCGGCCGGCGTGCTCGCGCGCGCGCCGCAGGATGTGCAAAACTCGGCCGAAGACAAGGTCGGCCAGGCCACTTGAAAACATTCGAGGCCAATGGATTGGCCTCGCGCCCGCTGAAGGATCGGCAAGCATTATCAAGGGCACGACAAACTTCTGTTGGTTCTTCTTCAAGTGCGGCGCTGCCGTTGCGCTCATAGCCGCCGTTGTCTCGGCGCCCTACTACTACCGCCAGATATTTGGCCGCGTTGAAGAAGAAGTCCGCACGCGCGTGGCCGCCCGCATTTCCGAGCGCATCCCGCACCTGGTCGTCAGCATTCGATCAGCGCATTTGACCACCGAAGGCATCGAAGTGCATGGGCTGTCGATCTCCGAACCGGGGGCCCCCGGCCCGCAGCCCGAGATCGCGTATGTCGACGAACTGCTGTTGTGCTGTCGCACCAGTGTGCAGGAGCTTCTTTCGGGCGAGCCGGTGATCAGCTCGGTGCGCCTGGTGCGGCCGGTGTTGCGCGCCACGCGGCGGCCCGATGGCAACTTCAGTCTTGCGCGATTGTTTCCGCTGCCCAAGTGCGAACGGCCGCTGCCACCAACCACAATCGAGTCGGGCAGCATCGTGGTGTTCGATCCGCTCAAGAACCCATCGAGCACGTTCACGTTTCGCGACGTGCACCTCACAACCAGACCCGCCGCCAGCGGCGAGCCTCTGGCCGTGGACGTGCAAGGCTACCTGGTCGGCGATCAACTGCAGCGATTGGAGTTCAACGGCACTCTCAACCCCGGCACGCAGCGATGGAAAGCCGCGGGCACGATCGAGGGATTAGAAATCTCGCCGGAGCTGCGCGACGCACTACCCGAGCAAATCGCGGCCCAATTGGATGCGCTGGGTGGTTTGCGCGTATCCGCCGCCGGCAGCTTCCGGGCGACCTGCGAGGGCCCCGGCCAGGTGCCGCAATTCGAGGTAAACGGCCGCGTCGCTCATGGGCAATTGCAAGACCCTTTGCTCCCCTACCCCGTCACGGATCTGCAGGCTGAATTGCATTGCGACAACGAGGCTCTGCGAATTCAAAACCTGACGGCCCGGCACGGCGCGACCACCTGGCAGATCAGCGAGTTCACCCGCCGCGGTTATCAGGCACGCAGTCCGTTCGTGCTGCGCGCGAGTGCCCGACAGGTGCGGCTGGACAACAAGTGGGCCAGCACTTTGCCCAAGCCATGGTCGAACTATTGGCAAGATTACGACCCGGAAGGCGAAGTGAATCTGGATTGCACGCTCGAATACGACGGCGAGCGGCTGAAACCGACTCTGGAGGTGACTTGCCTCGACAACGTATCGTTCAGCTTTTTCAAGTTCCCCTATCGGCTCGAAGGCGCGAACGGCAAGATAAGGCTGCAAGACCGCGTGCTCGATGTGGCGCTCACGGCCTATAGCGATGCGCGTCTTGATCCGTCGGAAGTGCGCACCGCCGGGCGTGTGCCGCACCACGCGACCGCCCCCATCACGTTCCAGGGCCGGTTCCTCAATCCGGGGCCACAATACACCGGCCAAATCCAGATTCGCAGCGAAAAGGTCCAGTTCGACGAGAAGCTGTTTAGTGCTTTGCTCAAGCCAAAAGCGCGCGAAACACTTCGCTCCTTGAATCCGCGCGGCAGCTTCAGGCTGGTCTGCCAACTTTGGCGCGACGACCCGAGCCGCCGCGAGATGCACCAGTTCGCGGAGATAACGCTGGCCCGCTGCTCGATCAACTACGACAAATTTCCCGTATCGCTCTCGAACCTCGAAGGCGTTCTCCATCTGAAGGACGGACAATGGACCACGGCGCCAAACCGGGACATCGTGGGCACCAACGGCACGGGCGTCGTCAGTATCTCCGGCCGCCTGACGACTTCAGCCGACGCAGAAGTCTTGTCGCTTGCGATCGTGGCCAAAAACTTCCCGCTGCACGAAGAACTGCGCGACGCTCTTTCGCCCAATCAACGGCAGGTGTGGTATGCGATTCAACCGCATGGAAAGCTCGATCTGACTGCTGACGTGCGCTATGAGTCGACCAACAAACGGATCGGCGTGGCGCTACGCGCGTTTCCGCGAGACGATTCCACGTCCATCGGCACCTCGATCGAACCCGTCGCCTTTCCGTATCGCATGCGGCTGCGCGGCGGATCGATCTACTACCGCGAAGGTCACGCCGAGCTTGAGAACCTCCAGCTCGTCCACGGCAGCACGAAGATGCACGCGCAGGGCTCCTGCGATCTTTCGCCCGAGGGCGGCTGGCGATTGCGCCTGTCCGACTTGCACGTCGACCGGCTGCGCTTGCAAGGTGAGGACCACGAGCTGGAAGCGGCTTTGCCCGAAGCGCTCAAGCGCGCCGTTCTCGAACTCAAGCCCACGGGCGCCATCGACGTGCGCGGGGCAGTCGAGTTCGCCAAGCAGAACCCGAACGCGCCGCTACACACCGGCTGGGACGTCAGCCTGTTGCTGTATCAGAACACGATCCAGGCCGGGCCGAGGTTCGAAAATCTGTTCGGCCGAGTGCGCTTGACGGGAGTGGCCGACGGCCCACGCTACTCCAGCCGAGGCGAGCTTGATCTCGACAGTTTGATGTATAAGAATTTTCAGTTCACGCACATCAAGGGTCCGCTGTGGTTTGATAACCAAAACGTCGTGCTGGGAGACTGGGGAGCGACCACGGCCCAAGCGGGTCAGCCCGCCCGCCACGTCACGGCGAATCTACTGGGCGGCGTGCTCAGCGGCGATTGTCACGTGAAGCTCGGCCCCCTGCCCCATTACCAGTTGATCGGCACGCTAGCTCAGGCCGACCTCGGCCAGTTCGCCGCCGAAAACCTCACCAGCCACCAGAAGCTCAAGGGCAAGATCCTGGCGCGCGTCAAATTGCAAGGCAACGGTGGCCCGCGCAACCTGGAGGGCTCCGGCACCATCCACTTGAGCGACGCCAACGTGTACGAGCTGCCCGTCATGGTCTCGCTGCTCAAGATCGCGCGGGCCAAGACGCCGGACACCACCGGTTTCACCGAAAGTGACATCGCCTTCAACTTGCAGGGCGAACATCTCACGCTCAACGAAATTCAGCTCAGCGGAGACGCGGTCAACCTGTCCGGCCACGGTGAGCTGACGCTCGATGGTCAGACGAACCCCATCAACATGCAATTGCATACCACGGTCGGGCGACCCGACCTGCCGATCCTGAGCGGCATGCTGCGCGAAGCGAGCCAGCAAATCATGCTCATCAACGTCACGGGCACGCTCGACAATCCCATCGCACGCGCCGAGGCCTTCCCGGGCGCCCGCGGCGCGCTGCAGCAGTTGCAAGTCGACCGGGAAAACAATGGTGGCTTTTTGAAATCGATTGGCGTTACGCGATAGCCGTCAAAAACGCGCGCGAGAACGAACCACAGCCGGCCTTAAGCGGTCTAACCAGCTAGTCAACGGGGTTTGCCGCCACTGGGCACCCCACCTAAAATGAGCCGGCAACGGCGATTATTTCCAATCCAAGGCTCATGGCTCGCGAGTCAGGTCGTTCGATGCGATTCACCAAAATGCAGGGCATTGGAAACGACTATGTCTACGTTGATTGTTTGGCGCAGCCCTGCCCCGACGATCCACCCAAACTGGCTCGACGCATCGCCGACCGGCATTTCGGCGTGGGGGGCGATGGGCTGATCTTGATTTGCCCTTCCGACAAAGCGCACGCTCGGATGCGCATGTTCAATGCTGATGGGTCCGAGTCGGAGATGTGTGGCAACGGCATCCGCTGCGTCGCGAAATATGTCTACGACCATGGGATCGCGCGAGAACGCTTGTTGAACATCGAGACCGGAGCCGGCGTCCTCGCGCTCCACGTCGAAGTCGAAAACGGTCGAGCGGTCCGCGTGCGAGTCGACATGGGGCCACCGGCCCTCGAGCCGGCTAAGATTCCCGTCGATTTGCCTGGCGAGAGCCGCACGCAAGTCGTGGATCTGCCGCTGGCCCCGTTTATCGAGCTCTCGGACCACGAAAACTGGATCGAGCGGGCCGGCCTCGACCCTCGCATGACTTGCGTTGCGATGGGCAATCCGCACGTCGTGTTGTTCTGCCGAAGCGTGCAACAGGTGCCGCTGGAGCGCGTTGGTCCACGCCTCGAACGGCACGCTGTTTTTCCACACCGCATCAATGTCCATTTCGTCCAGGTCGATGGCCCTGGCGAGGTCACCATGCGCACCTGGGAACGCGGCAGCGGTATCACGCTGGCATGCGGAACTGGAGCCTCGGCCGTGTGCGTGGCTGGTAGCCTGACGGGCCGAACCGGCCGCAAGGTTTTGGCGCACCTGCCCGGCGGTGACCTCGATCTCGAATGGGCCGACGACCAGCACGTGTACATGACAGGGCCTGCCACCGAAGTGTTTTCGGGCGAGTGGCCATGAAACGCGAGATTCACATCTAGGCACCACCTCAAAGCGGATTTTCGAAAATGGCACGGAAGCCTCGCTCACGACGACTTCACAACCTCGCGATCAAGATGGGCGGATTGCTCGGTGCCAGCGCCATTCGCGCCTGGATGAGCACCATCGACTACAAGGGGGCGTTCTACGATCCCACCGTCGATCCGGTGGATACGCGGTGCCAGGGCCAAAAGATCTTTATCTTCTGGCACGAGAACATCTTGTTCCCGCTCTATCTGCGCGGCCACTGCAATCTTGCCATGCTCCTCAGCCGGCACCGAGATGCCGATATCCTGACGGAGCTTGCGCGGCATCTGGGTTTTGAATTCGTGCGTGGTTCAACCTTTGGCGGCGGGACCGCGGCCCTGCGAGAACTGCTGCGAAAAAGCCAGGACATGCACCTGGCGATCACGCCCGATGGTCCGCGCGGGCCGCGCCGCGTGCTCGCGCAAGGTCCGATCTACTTGTCGTCAAAACTGGGATTGCCGATCGTGGCCATGGGGTTCGGATATGACCGTCCCTGGCGCATGCCCACCTGGGACCGCTTTGCCGTGCCCAAGCCTCACTCGCACGCGCGCGGCGTCGTCAGCCCACCCTTGGTGATCCCACCCGATCTCGATCGTGCGGGAATCGAGCACTATCGAGTGCAGGTTGAGCAACTGCTGAACCGGCTGACTTGCGAAGCGGAAGCCTGGGCCCAGGCGGGCACGCCCAAAATCGACGAGGTCTGCGCACGACGCCAGCCGGCCGGGACACTCGACCATGGCGGGCCGCTGCTAGCGGTGCCTGAACCCCGTCTGACACCGCTTGCCGCGCATCATGGTTCAGCGGCATAGGCTGTGATACGCTGAGCGGCACAGGCTTCTCGCACTTATTGTCCCCTGCCCTGCTCCGATTGATGTCGACTGATGACCTCTATATCGAGCCCAACGATCTGGCCGAGCGGGTCATGTCGGTCGGTGAATTGACCGACCGCATCAAGGGCGCCCTGGAAACGCAGTTTCCACTGGTGTGGGTCAGCGGAGAAATCTCGAACTTTTCGCGCCCTCAATCCGGTCATTGCTATTTGACTCTTAAGGACGAGCGGGCTCAGGTGCGAGCCGTCATGTGGCGCACGGCCGCCTCGCGCGTCCGCTTCGAGCTGGAAGACGGGCTGGAAGTGATCTGTCAAGGAAGCCTGGACGTTTATCCGCCGCGCGGCAGTTACCAGCTTGTCATTCGACAAATCGAACCCAAAGGCGTGGGAGCTCTCGAGCTCGCGCTGCGAAAGTTGCGCGAGAAACTGGCGGCCGAAGGGTTATTCGCGCCCGAGCGCAAGCGGCCCTTGCCGCGCTTTCCGCGCCGCGTCGCGTTCGTGACGAGCCCCACCGGCGCTGCCGTGCGAGATTTCTTGGAAGTCCTGCGTCGCCGCTGGCGAGGCGTGCACGTCTTGATCGTGCCGGTCCGCGTGCAAGGCGACGGCGCCGCACGTGAGATCGCCGCCGGTATTGAGCTCGCCAACCGCATCACTGATCCCCTTGACCTGATCGTGGTGGGCCGAGGCGGCGGCAGTCTCGAAGATCTGTGGTGCTTCAACGAAGAAGTGGTGGTGCGCGCCATTCACGCTTCGCGCTTGCCAGTGGTCTCCGCCGTCGGTCATGAAATCGATGTCACGCTTGCCGACCTGGTCGCGGATGTGCGCGCGCTCACGCCTAGTGAGGCAGCCGAGCGCATCGCGCCGGCCATCGAAGAGGTCAGTGCACTCGTGGATGTGTATCGCGATCGATTGTGTCGCGCGCTTGCGAACCGGGTGGCGGCAGCTCGCGCGCGCGTGGATGCGCTGGCTTGCCGGCGCGTGTTTCGCAAGCCGCTTGAGCGCACGCAAGTGCTCGCCCAACGATTGGACGAATGCAGCCTGCGAGCGCGGCGCGCGATCGAGCGGCGGAAGCTTGCGGCGATGGAGCTTGTCAGGCACACTGCACATCGCCTCGAGTCGCTCAGTCCCGTGTCGGTTTTGGCGCGCGGGTATAGCGTGACCAGTCGAGAATCCGATGGCCAGATCGTGGGCAGCGTGACGCAGGCTGTGACGGGCGAGCGTATCCGAACCCGAGTGGCCGATGGCGAGATCACCAGCCGGATAGAATCAAGCGAGTCGACCGGTTCGCCATCCGACCGTTGCGCCCCGGTAGCTGATTGAACACATGAGCGAGATGCCAAACACGCCCGACCGCGATCCGCAACCCGCCTCCGCCGGTTTCGAAGAGGCGCTCGCGCAGCTCGAGCGGATCGTGCACGAGCTGGAAGAAGGCAAAATCCCGCTGGCCGAGGGCCTTGCCCGATATGAGCAGGGCGTGCGCTTGCTCAAGCAATGCTATCAGCAATTGGCCGAGGTCGAACGCCGCATCGACGTGTTAAACCGTGTGGATGTCGCGGGACGTGCTCACTGTGAGCCGTTTGACGATGAGGCGCTTTCGATCGAAGAAAAGGCGCAGGCACGTTCCCGGCGACGAACTCGCGACAATTCGCGCGACGATCCGCCCTCGGACGACATGGACGGCGCGCCACGCCTCTTTTAGAATAAAAAAGATGGCGTACCCCGGCGCTTGCGCCTCTTGTCAACTCTCGCCGCCGCGATGCCGTTCATGCTCGAATCGACTACCTTCTCGCTCGAGTACTACAGCCAAGAAGCACGCGCTCGCGTGGACGACGCGCTTTCACGCTATACGGAGCTGGGCCCCGGCTGTCCCGATCGCTTGCGCGAAGCGATTCGCTACAGCCTGCTCGCGCCCGGCAAGCGACTTCGGCCGCTGTTGGTTTTGTTGGCGGCCGAGGCCTGCGGTGGCGCGACGAGCTCCACCCTGCCCGCCGCGTGCGCGGTCGAGATGGTCCACGCCTACTCGCTGGTGCACGATGATCTGCCGGCCATGGATGACGACGATTTGCGGCGCGGCCGCCCGACTTGCCACCGCGCGTTCGATGAAGCGACCGCGATCCTGGTGGGCGACGCGCTGTTGACCTTGGCCTTCGAAGTTCTCGCGCGCGACGTGCATCCCGGCGCGCTAGCCGCTCAATGCTGCGCGGTGCTCGCGCAGGCAGCAGGCGCGACACAGCTCGTGGGCGGACAAGCCGACGATTTGGCCGAACAGTTTTCCGAAAGTGGCGTCGAATCGCTGGAAGCCATTCATCGCCGCAAAACGGGCGCGCTGTTCCTGGCCGCGCTCGAGCTCGGCGCCGTGACGGCTGGCGCCGATCAAGCGCGCCTGGCTGCCTTGCGCCAATTCGGCCGCGCGCTCGGACTGGCTTTCCAAATCACCGACGATTTGCTCGACGTCCGCGGCAATACCGACGCGATGGGCAAACGCGCCGGAAAGGACAATCATCGCGGCAAGCTCACGTTCCCGGGCTTGCTGGGCATCGACGAAAGCGCCCGTCGCGCAGCCGACCTCGTGGCGGATGCTCGCGCGGCCCTTCGTCCGCTTGCCCCCCATGCCAATGGATTGGAAGCCCTGGCACAATATGTCCTGGAAAGGGACCATTAAATGGACAAGCTACTCTCGAAGATCGAATCTCCGCGCGACCTGGCCGGCCTGTCCAACGGCGAGCTCGAAGAGCTGGCTACGGAGATGCGCGAGGTGTTGTGCAACCTGGTCTCGAACCGCACGGCCCACTTCGCTTCGAACTTGGGAGTGGTCGAACTGTGCT
>DATJEN010000330.1:0-12218 GCA_035496575.1 Pirellulales bacterium | reverse complement strand
CGAAACCTTGCCAAACGCCGCGTCGCAGCTTTCCGCTGCCAGCGTCACGCTCAAGCCGCGCAAGGCTCGCCCGTTTTTTGGGCGGCATCCGTGGGTCCTCAATTCGGCGGTTGCACGCGTGGAACCGATGCCGGACGACGGGGCGGTCGTCGACCTGGTGAGTGACGCCGGCAAGTTTATCGCGCGAGGGCTGTTCAATTCTCGCAGTCGGATTCGTGTGCGGCTGTATAGCTGGGACATCGGCCAGCCGCTCGATCGCGAATTCTTCCGCGGCCGGCTCGAGGCGGCGATTGCCCTGCGCAAAGGTCTGGGCCTCCTCGACCAGCTCGACGGCGCCGCGCGGCTGGTGTTTAGCGAGTCGGATGGCCTGAGCGGACTCATCGTGGATCGATATGGCCCTTGGCTCGCGGTACAACTGACGGGGTTGGGACTGGCACAGCGCTTCGACGACTTGCGCGACCTGTTGGTCGACCTCCTCCAGCCGCGCGGCATTTTTGTGCGAACGGAAAAGGGAGTCGCTTCCGCTGAAGGCATCGAGCTGCGCGACGCGCTGGTGTGGGGCCAAGGGCCCGACGGTCCGGCCTTCATCGTCGAAAACAATCTGCGCTATGGGATCGATTTGGCCGAAGGACAGAAGACCGGCTTCTATCTGGACCAGCGCGAGAACCGCCTTGCAGCGGCGCGCTATTGTCGCGAGCGCCGCGTGCTGGACATGTTCTGTTACTCGGGCGGGTTCGCGCTCAACGCCGCGGCCCATGGCCACGCCCGCGAAGTGCTGGGCATCGACTCAAGCGAAAAAGCGGTTGTGCTGGCCCGCGCCAACGCGGAGCTGAATGGGCTCACGAACGTTCGCTTTGAGCAGGCGGATTGTTTCAAGGCCCTGGAAGCGCTCGCGGCCGAGGGGGAGCGCTTCGGCGTCGTGATTCTCGACCCGCCCAAGTTCGCTCGCAGCCGCTCGTCGGTCGACGACGCGCTGCGTGCTTATCACCGGCTGAACCGCCTGGCGGTCGCGGTGCTCGAGCCGGGCGGAATTCTGGTCACTTGCAGTTGCTCGGGGCACGTCACGCGCGAGGATATGCAGTACATGCTATTGGGCGTGGCCGAACAAACCCGCCGGAACATCCAGGTGCTCGAAATGCGTGGGGCGGCGGCCGATCACCCTGTTTCGGTGACTTGCCTGGAGAGCGAGTATCTGAAGTGTGCCATTTGCCGGGTGGTGTAGGGGTTTTGGCGGCAGCCAAGATCGGGTAGGGATCGCCTCCTCGGCCAGGCCCTTCCGTCTTGACCCGGCGGAAGGAACGCGCCTAGGATAAAACCAGTGCCGGGGCTAACGTGGTTCCGGCGGGACCATTTTGCCCGTGAACGGCCAGGCTGGACTGGCCAGCGACCGGGTTGGTCTTTGTCGGAAGGAGGTGACCGTATGTGTAGTGGTAACCAGAGGTGGCTCGTCTGACGAGCAGCCGACGGGCTGCTGGCCCGCGGACCTGGGGTCCTGCAGGGCACGTCAGTCAGCCAGATTCTGACCTGTAAATGGTTGGGCCGGCCGGAGGGAAAAGAACCTCCGGCCGGTTCTTTTTTGCGCTTCAAACGATCGCGGGCCGAGGTGCGTTCGCAGCGCCCGGAAGGCCCTTCTAAAGCGCATGATCCGGACAACCGGAAAGGAGAACCCAATTCTCAGAGTTTCACGTCGTGCGCCCTATATTTGCGGCAGGTTGCTAAGCAGAATTTGCGAAGATAGCATAACTAGCCAAAGGGCATAAACACGGCTCGTCGAGGAGGGTTTTCGGATGTTGCGGACTTGGAAGACGGCTACCGTCTGGGTAATGACACTGCTGACGGCCGCGAGCCCCGCCTCGGCTTGCCGCGGTCGGTTCCGGGGCGGCTCGGCGGGCTGCTACTCCGGCTACGGCGGCTACTCGAGTTACTATAACGTCCAATGCGCGCCGGTAGCTTGCTGCGGCGAAGTGTATAGCGGGTCCGACTGCGGATCATCGAGCCCGGCTGTGAGCGGCACGTACCAACCGGCTCCGACCGACTCGTACCCTGCTCCCAGCGCGCCTGCGCCGGCCCCCACTCCCTCGTATCGGCCGACGCCAGCTCCTGTGCAGCCGATTCCGGCGGATGAGTTGCCACCGGTTGAGCCGCCCACAGGCAGGCCAATCACTCCGGCGCCCGTTGCGCCCCCCGTGCCGGACATGCCTGAGGCAACACCGTCGCCGCTGGAGGAAGCCCCGATGACTGAGCCTGCGGCCCCGGCGGCGCCTGCGAACGACGTCGAAGATTTGTTCAAGGAAACCGATGCGGACAAGACGCCCGCCGCCGAACCGGCCGATGCGGCCCCCGCGCCCGGCGGTGACGTGGAAGATCTGTTCAAAGACACCGACGACAAGAAGGCAGCTTCGACGGAAGCCGCGCCGGCTGAGCCCATGGATCAAGCCGCGCCCAGCGAAGTCGAAGAGCTGTTCTCGGAACCGACGGACAAAGCCGAGCAGAGCGTGATGACCGAAAGCGTTCCGGCCCCGGCCCCGGCTGTCATGCCGGAAGAGGTCGCGCCGCAGCCCATCGCGCCCGCCGAAAGTCCTCTTCGCCTGTGGACGGATAACACCGGCAAGTACCAGGTTTGGGGACGGCTGGTGACGGTCACCTCGACTCACGTGCGCTTGCTCAAAGAAACCGGCAAGTACACGACCGTGCCGTTTGACCGGCTGAGCCGTAGCGACCTGGCGTTTGTCCGCACCCAATCGCCAAGCGTGTTGGCCGGCAAGTTCTAAGCTGCCGCCAGCGTCGCACGAAGGTCCAATCTATAATGGCTGCCGGCAATCGCGAGGTTGCCGGCAGCCTTTTTTATTGACGCGCGAGCTTTCCAGACATGCGCTCGATCGGACGAATCTGTTTCGTGTTGTTGTTGCTCGCGGCCCAAGCGCTGGCCGCCGAACCCAAGCACCTCTTGCTCATCGGCAGCGGACCCGACAGCCATCCCCCTGGCACGCACGAGTATATGGCTGGACTGAAGATGCTGGGCGAGCTGCTGGGCACGCATCCCGGGCTGGCTGTCGAAATCGTGAAAGCCGACGAGCCGTGGCAGCAAGGGCCGGAGCTGCTCGCGAAGGCAGACGGCGCGGTGTTGTTTCTGTCGGAGGGCGCCCGTTGGGTTTCCGCCGATCCGCGACGGGCCGACGCTTTTGCCGGACTGGCCGCACGCCGCGGCGGACTTGCGGTCCTGCACTGGGGCATGGGCACGCGCGAACCCGAGCCCATCGGGGCGTTTTTGAATCTCTTCGGCGGCTGTCACGGCGGCCCTGATCGCAAGTACCAGGTGCTCGATACGCAGTTGAACTTCGATCGTGAGCATCCGGTGACGCGTGGGCTGGAGCCGATTGATATCCACGACGAGTTTTACTATCGGCTCAAGTTCGTCCAATCGCCCGGACTCGTGCCGCTGGCAAAAGCCAGCATTGATGGCAACTCGGAAACAGTGGCTTGGGCCTGGTCGCGCCCGGACGGTGGAAGGTCGTTTGGATTTAGCGGACTGCACTTTCACCAGAACTGGGAGTTCGCTGCGTATCGTCAATTGATGCAGCGCGGCGTACTGTGGACCTTGAAGCTCGAGCCGCCGAAGTAGGCTCAGTCAACTTGTACGCTCTTGCAGCTGAATGCCTTCACTAGCCGGAAGCGTTAGCGCCCGGTTGCGGCCGGAACGACGAAGGCGGAGCAAGGCACCAATTGATCGCGCCCGACGTGTCGCCCCATTGGTTCCCCTGTCGTACTTCCAACTTCACCGGGCGCTAACGCTTCCGCCTGGTGAAGAGCTCGCGATTGAGGCCCTAGAGGGTTTTACTCTCTGCCGCTGGCGCGGTGAGCGCATCGGGCGCCGGTTCGATTGCGAACAGGTTCGCGCGGCGCAACTGACCACAGGCCGCATCGATTTCGCTGCCTTTGCGCTCGCGGACTTGCACGTTGAGACCGGCATCCCGTAACGTTTTCACGAAGCGATCGACCGTCGCGTGGCTGGGCGTGGCATACGGCAACCCGGCCACGGGATTGTAAGGAATCAAATTCACGAGCGCCGTGCGCTGGCCCAAGAGCGCTGCCAGGCGACGGGCTTGCTCGGGCCGATCGTTCAATCCGCCAAGCAGCACATATTCGAATGTCAGCCGGCGGCCAGAGGCCTCGAAGTAGCGGTCCGCGGCTGCAAGGATACTCGCCAGGCCGATGTTCTTGTTCACGCGCACGAGCTCATTGCGCAGCGTATCATTGGGCGCATGCAGCGACACGGCCAGATTGTAGCGGGCATTCAAATCTGAAAGACGATCGATGGCCTGTGGCAGTCCGACGGTCGAAATCGTGATTCGCCGGGCGCTGATCCCCAGTCCGTCCGCCGCGCTGGCTTCGCCCAGGGCTGGCAGCAGTCGGTCCAAGTTGGCCAGCGGCTCGCCCATGCCCATCACGACGATGTGGCTCAGCCGCTCGCCAGCGGGCAGCAGCCGATCGAGCAGCAGCATCTGCTCGATGATCTCGCCGGTGCTCAAATTGCGCTCGACCCCGGCCAGCCCGCTTGCGCAAAAGACGCAGCCCATCGCGCAGCCGACCTGCGTGCTGATGCAGATCGTGCGTCGAGTGCCATCGCGCAAGAGCACGCATTCGATCTGCTGGCGGTCGGCCAGTTCGACCAGCAGCTTTTCGGTGCCGTCGGTATTTTTACGGTGCGTCACCGTCCGCATGGTCCATAGGACGAACTCCTGGGCCAAAAGGTCGCGCAGCGTCTGTGGCAAATCGGTCATTTCGGCAAAGCTGTGGACCTTTGCGGCGAATAACCAATGGCGGATCTGCGCATGGCGAAACCGCGGCTGGCCGCGTTCGGAGAGCCATGCGCCCATCGTGTCGAGATGATCAAGTAATGGTTTCATGTGAGCGAACTGGATTTCAGACCAGTATTATATGCCGCCAACCAGCCGGGTCCGCCCAGTTTGGTCCTAGCGAATAAGCGAAATTGACAGTCGCGCGAGTGGGTCCCACAATAGCCCGCGCGCGAGAAGCTGGTCCCCTCGCCCCGCTTGAATTCAGGAGCCAACAACCTCATGTCGCAACCGATGAACCCTTACGACCCGCCCGAATACAACCGGCCGGGCATGAGCGGCACCGCCAAGGTTCTTTTAGGCGTGGGCATCGGATGCGTGGTGTTCTTGATTTTGTGCTGTGGGTTCTTCGGCTTTAGCGGCTACTGGATGGTCCAGATGGCCAAGAACTCGATGACACAAGATCCTGAAGGCGTGCGCCGGCTAACCGCCGACATCGTGAATATCGAGATTCCTGCCTCCCTGCCACCCAAATTGGGCATGGATATGAAGATCCCCTTCGTGGGCAGCAATTTTATGCAGTGGGTTGCCTATGGCGACTCGGAACACGGGAACGGATTGTTTCTGGCGCAATTCAGCGCGAACGTCATGGACGAAGAAACCATGCGCACGCAATGGCGGCAGTCGATGCGCAATAGCGGCCGAGACGACTGGGAGGAGGACGTCGACATTCAAGAATCCGAAACGCACGAGACCGAGGTCAACGGCGAACCGGCCAAGTTCAAAGTCGCGCGCGGCAAAAGCCGAAAGCAGGGCGAAGTCTGGCAGGTCGCCGGCGGCTTCCGCGGCAAGTCGGGATCGGCGTTTCTGATCATGAAAGTAAAGAGCGACGAGTTCACCAAGGAGCAGGTGTTGGCGATCCTCGACTCGATGGAGTAAGGCCGAGTCTAGCTCGATCTGTCGCCCAACAGCTCGCGCAAGCGGGCCAACAAGCGACCGCTGACGATGGCGGTTTCCAATTCATCCAGATCGGCAAACAGCTCGTGCGATAAGAACTTCACCGCCCAATTGTGATTCATAGGGCTGACCGTGATCACGGCCCGCCCGTGCTGGTAGGCCTCCCACATCTCGATCGCGGTGCCCATCGAAGCTTCGGGCACGAAGGCCACGACGACATCAACCTCGCGGCACAGCCGGTTGTGGTGGAAGAAAACATTTCGCCCGCGCTCGTCATCGTACGCCAGCGAGTCGCGGTGGTCGGCCAAGGGGTCGTAGACCTCCGCGCCTGGAATGTAGGACTCGATCAACTCCTTGATTCGCGCTCGGTAGCCTTGATGATGCAGCGCGGCGGCCAGGTGCGAACCTTGCATGATGCCGGCTAGAAAAAACCTCATTGGCCGTGATCGCTCCCGAGCATCGTTCCATTTGGCGCTGCGTTCGACCGAGCGCCGGTCGCTGTCGCATCTGACTCTCTTGGACTAGGATAGGAACCGGCGCTCGCAATAGACAAGGATTTGGAATCGGACGACCCTCCCCGGATGGCAAGTTCCACGAAAACTGCTCGAAAGAAGCCGGCCGCTCGCAGCCGAGACCGCGTCACTGCCGCGACACGGCCGCTCGGCTCGGTCGATCGTCGCGAGGCTCTGGCGCTCGTGATGGAGCTGATGGCGATTCCCGGCCCAAGCGGCCAGGAAGGCGCGGTGGCCGAGTACATCGTGTCGAAACTGCGGGCGGCGGGCGCCGACGCATTGGCCATCCGCAGCGACGATGCCCACAAGAAAACGCCCCTCAAAGGCCAGATCGGCAACCTGATCTTTCAACTGCCGGGCACGATGCGGGCCCCGCGGCGTCTGTTGATGTCGCACATGGACACGGTACCCATTTGCGTCGGCTCAAAACCGGTGCGCAAGGGACCGCTCGTGCGTTCGGCCGACCGCAACACGGGACTGGGGGCCGACGACCGCGCCGGCGTGGCCGTCACGCTCGCCGCAGCGCTTGCGATTCTGCGGCAAGGTCTGCCGCATCCGCCCCTCACGTTCTTGTGGTGCATCCAAGAGGAAGTCGGCCTGCACGGCGCGCGCCACGCGCAGCTTGGCTTGCTCGGCAAGCCGCGGCTGGCATTCAACTGGGATGGCGGCGCGGCGGAGAAAGTCACCATCGGCGCGACCGGCGGGTACCGGATCAAAATCGACATCGCGGGCCTGGCGGCACACGCCGGCGCAGCCCCGGAGCAGGGGGTGAGCGCCGTCGCGATCGCTTCGGTTGCCATCGCCGACCTGGTACGCGACGGTTGGCATGGCTTGATCGTGAAGGGAAAACACCGCGGCACGAGCAATGTTGGCTACATCCATGGCGGCGAAGCCACGAACGTCGTGACCGACCACGTGGAACTCAAAGCCGAAGCGCGCAGCCACGAGCCGGCATTTCGCGCGAAGATCGTGTCAGCAATCGAAGCCGCCTTCAAAAAAGCCTCGCGCGAAGTGCGCAATAGCGAAGGGATCACTGGCCGCGTGAGCTTCGAAGGGCGGCTCGACTATGAAGCGTTCTTGCTCGCTAGCGACGAGCCCGTCGTGCTCGCCGCCGAGCAAGCCATTCGCGACGTGGGGCTTTTGCCCGAGCGCTACGTCAGCAACGGCGGGCTGGATGCCAACTGGATGACCGCTCACGGCATCCCGACGGTCACGTTGGGCTGCGGCCAATCGCATATCCACACCACGAAAGAATGCTTGGACATCAAGGCCTTCGAGTCTGCTTGCGAAATCGCGCTGCGACTAGCGAGTGGCGCTTGATCGACTGACCATGGAGCTCGATGACGAACTGTGCCTGTGTTTTCACGTCACCAAGCGCAAGGTGATCAACTACATTCGCGTCGAGAAGCCGCAGCGGTCGGGCCAACTGGCCGATTGCTTCGGGGCGGGAACCGGTTGCGGCTGGTGCCGTGCTTACTTGCGTAGGCTGTTTGAGCAGGAACGAGGCCAGGAAGCCGACACGCCCGAATTGAACGCCGCCGAATACGCGCGCGCGCGGTCTAGCTATGTTCGCGCGGGCGGGGGAACTCCGCCGCCGGGCGCCACGCCAATCGAGCCCGAGGCTTGAGCAACGATTGTCGGGATACGGGCCCTAAACTGGCGTGCGAGAGTCATTTACGTTATCATGGTGCCGATCTGAGCGTGACAAGCACGTTCGCCCTGGCAATTAGAAAGGTGACCATGGCCCGTAAAATCCTAAACCGTAAAGAGTTACGGGAAGAGACCGACGCCGCCGAGCGGGAGGGCAAGGCCAAGAAGAAGGTCGCCAAGCCGGAGGAAGACGGCAAGAAGAAGCCCGTCAAGCGCAAGAGCCGTGCCAAGACCGCCAAGGAGGTTCGCCTTAAGGCCTTCTGGGGCGTGTTTAACCAGTCGATGAAGCGCGTGGCCCTGTTCGAGTACAGCCAGCGAAAACAGGCCGACAAAAAGGCCGCCGAGCTATCGACCTCGGCCAAAACGCCGCACTTCGTGCAGCCGGTCAAAGAAGTCATCGAAGAGTAGCGCTAGGGGGCATGATTCGCCGCGAGCGGTTCTCGCTCGCCGCGCCGCGCCGCCAAATGTCCCCACTTCCGCGTTGCTTGACGCGGACTTGGCGCCCATCCAGAATCGCAAATGTGCGAGTTACTCGTACATCCGCCGCAATTTAGCGCGCTCGAGATCACTCTCACGTGGGCATCGGGCGCGGCTTTGAACAACGGAACGGACTTTTGCGCGGCCGCACGTTCGCCAGCGCCTAGGGGCATCGCTACATGGAATTCAAGCCTGGCCACACGGTAGGCATCGACCTGGGAACCACGTTTTCAACGCTCGCGCTGATCGACGCGGATGGCAATCCCCTTCCGATCGCCAACGATGAAGACGAAGTCGAGACCCCCAGCCTGATCTTGCTGGCTGAAACGGGCCATGTCCTCGTCGGCCCTAGCCGGACGCGGGCCGCGATCGAAGACCCCGACCACATCGTCGACCGGGTCAAGCGGCACATGGGCAGCGCCGAGTACAAGCGCACCTTCGACGGCCGCGAAATCACGCCCGAATTCTTGTCGGCGCTGATCCTAAAAAAGCTGCGGCAAGACGCCGAAAAACGCATCGGCAAAATCGGCAATGCCGTCATCACGGTGCCCTATTACTTCAACGACGCGCGGCGCAAGGCCACGCAAGACGCAGGCAAGATCGCCGGCCTGAACGTCATCGACATCATCAACGAGCCGACCGCCGCCACGCTGACCTATGCCTGGCATCGCGGAGAGCTGGGCTCCGGCGCGAAGACCCAAAAAGAACACATGGCCCTGGTGTATGACCTGGGGGGCGGCACGTTCGACGTGACCGTCGTGAAGTACACGCCCACGCATTTCCAAGTGCTGGCGACCGACGGCGACGTCCACCTGGGTGGCATCGATTGGAACGACCGCCTGGTCAACTACCTGGCGACGGAATTCAAGAGCCGCCATGGAAAGGATCCGCGCGAGTCTCCGGCCACGCTGCAACTGATGCGGCACGATGCCGACCAGGTCAAGATTGCGCTTTCCGAGGGTACTGTCGCCACGTTCTCGTGCCGGCACGAAGGCAAATCGGTCTCGCTGCAAATCACGCGCGAGCAGTTTGAGGAGATGACGGCCGACCTGCTGCAACGCACGTTCGACACCGCGCAGCTCGTGCTCGAGCAAGCCGGCGTCAGCGCTGCCCAGCTCGACGCCGTGGTGCTGGTGGGCGGCTCGACGCTGATGCCCAAGGTGCCCACCATGCTGAAAGAGCTCACCGGGCGCGAGCCGTTTCAGGGTCTCTCGCCGCATACGGCCGTGGCGCAAGGCGCCGCCATTCACGCGGCCATTCTGGAAGCCAAGTTTCGTGGCGAAGCCAGCGAGCTGGCCGAGCGCGTCCGCAGAATGTTGAAGAGCGTCAAGCAAGAGGACGTCAACTCACATGGGCTGGGCATCGCGGCGCGGCATCCCAAAACTGGCAAGACGGTCAATCACGTGATGATCCCCCGCAACAGCAAATTGCCGACCGAGGTCACGCGGACCTTCGCCACCAGCGAACCCAACCAGCAGCGCGTGAACATCAAGGTGATCGAAGGCGACGCCCCCGATCCGGACGCCTGCTCGCTGTTGGGCAACTGCCGCATTACGGGCTTGCCCAAGAATCTGCCCAAGGGATCGCCGATCGAAGTCGTGTATTCGTTCGACGCGTCCGGGCGCGTTCACGTGCGAGCCGTGGACAAGACCGGCGGCAAGGAAGCGGAAATCGATATCGAGCGCAAAGGAGGCCTGGACGACTCCCAGCTCAATGGATTCGTGTCGCTGGCCGACGCCTATCGGGTCGACTAGCGGGCAGCGTTCGGCTTAAAATCAAAATCGCTTCGTAGCGACAGACATCTTCGGCATTAGCTCCTTCGGATATGACCCAAACGCTCGACGTTTATCGCGATTGGCTGAAGATCTCGGAGGCCGCGCGACCGCTCAATCACTATCAGCTCCTGCGGCTGAAGGTGTTCGAGGACAACCCGGCAAAGGTCCGCGAACATTACCGGGCGATGAACGCCCATGTCCGCAAGTACGCGGCGGGCGAGTTTGCCTCGCAATCGCAAGAGCTACTCAACGAGCTCGCGCGAGCGATGCTGTGCCTGACGGATGCCTCGCGCAAGGGTGAGTACGACGCGTCGCTGGGCCGCAAGGATGGCAAGGCCGGCAAGGCGCGCAGCTTCGAGCAAATCTTGCTGGCCAGTAAAGTCGTCGATCAGGCGGCGCTTGATAAAGCCCGCAATTTTGCGCGTGCCATCAATGTCGAGGTGCGCGACGCGCTCGTGCAACAGCGGCTGGCCAAGGCCGACGCGGTGTTGCCGGCCTATGCCGAGTCGATCGGATTGCCGTACCTGGACCTGACGGATATTCCGCTGGATCCCAACCTGATTTCGCGCGTGCCGCCGATGATGGCCCGGCAGCACTCGTGCATTCCGGTGATGGTGGATGGTAACCAGGTGCTGTTGGCCTCGCCGACCCTGCTCGATCCCAACGTGGAAGAAGAGCTGCGGTTGCGGTTCGGCATGCCGGTGCGGCTTGTGCTGTGCACTCCAGCCAATATCAGCGACGCGATCACCAAGTACGTGCCGAAGGACGCCAGCGTGGTGGAGACGGCGCCTTTGGCGCAAGCAACCCCCCAGCAACCAGGAGCCGCCCAGCAAGCTGCGCCGGCCGCCGCCCCGGCCAAGGCGAAACGAGTTGGTCCGCTGAGCGACGCGGAGAAAAAGGAACGCCGCGATTATGCCCTGGTCGGCTTTAACATCACGGTCATGGTGTTGATGGGGGTGTTGTGGCAGTACTTGGGACGCGGATTCTTCTCATCGGCCCTGATCGCGTTACCCATCGCCGCAGCCGTGGCCGGCATCGTGTGGAAGGTTAAGTCGCGGTAAGGCTGGCCGAAGAACCGTGCGCGCGACAGACCGCGGTCCGCCTGAAGTGGTGTTCATGAGCGAAAGCAAGCGGACGGAAGTGTGGATAGAATTGCTGCCCACCGACAAGGGCGGTCGTTCTTCTCCCATCTTCATTGTTGGCTATCGACCGCATTTCCGCGTCCGCGATGGAAACGGCGAGTATCTTGGAGTGCAATTTATAGATGGTCCAGACGGAGCAGTGCGCCCTGGCCAGGATACATTTGCAACCGTCCGATTTGCATACGAACCGGAAGTCGATTATTCGGCACTCGTGGTCGGTGCAGAATTCGACATCATGGAGGGAGGTAAAGTCGTGGGGGCCGGCAAAGTGACGCGGGAATTCTTCGGATTAAACTGACCCACTTCCCGCCGTCCTAGAAACTTGACTCGCGCCCGCGGGCCGTCGAAAATCGACCCGTCGATCGGACCAGCCACTGATTCGTGCGACTGTCCTGCCGTCCTGCCCTCCAGCACCCAGAGCTCCCATGCCGAAATCTCTTGCCCGTCTTTCGTTGTTGATTGTTGCCTTTCTCTCGATCTGCTGTGCTTCGCTCCGCGCCGAAACCTGGGCTGAAAAACTGGGCTATCCTGCCGGCAAGAAGGTGCTGATCCTGCACGCCGACGATATCGGCATGTGCTACGAGGCCAACATCGCGGCCAAGGCCTACTTGCAGGCTGGGCACATCCAGTCGGCCGCGCTCATGGCGCCATGCCCCTGGTACAACGAGATGGCCGATTGGTACAAGTCGAACCCCGACTACGACCTCGGCATGCACCTGGCGATGAACAGCGAGTGGAAGTGGTATCGCTGGGGACCCGTGGCCGGCCGTCACAAGGTGCCCGGCATGGTCGACCCGGACGGTTACCTGTGGCGCAGCCAGATGGAAACCGCCCGCAATGCCAAGGGAGGAGAGATCGAAGCCGAGATTCGTGCCCAGATCGAACGCGCGATCGCCAAGGGCACGCGGC
>DATJEN010000329.1:0-11493 GCA_035496575.1 Pirellulales bacterium | reverse complement strand
CATCCGGGCGGCGCGCGGGTTTTAGTTACCCAGCTTCAGTCGTCCGTCCGTCCATCGCCGTCTAGTTCGATCGCGCGCCGCTCGATGGGTCGGCAGCCGCCTTGGAAGGCTCGTTGATGCTGTCGACCATGGCGCGCAGACGCTTGCGGTCTCTGTGCCGGGTCGCAAGCCAACGTCGCGTGGCCAAGGGGCCGGAGAACGTAAAGTAAATGGCCGCGATTGCGCACACCATCACTCCGGTCCGCGACATCGAGTCGTTGGCCGGAGCGATCAACAGAACGAAAATCGTCAGGCACACGCAAACCAGCGCCGCTGACCACACAAACACCGCGCGGCGCAGCAGCTCTCGATTCCGGTGCGTGCCGAGTACCAACGTGGCGTGCGAGTTGGCCAGCGCTCGCATCGCACCTAGGTTATGCGTCTCGACGGACCGCCGAATCATCTCGACTGGCCCGGAAGGCAGCTCGATCGCGGGGACGTCCTCCCATTCCTGCGCGGAGGCCGGTTCCGCGCCCTTCTTGCTGGGCACTCCGAGCGTACGCCAGCCGCCCGCGGGCGCCGAGTCGCTCGCCTCGGTCGATGCTCGCTTTTCTATGCGCCCGAACAAGCCGGCCATGTACATTTCGATCGACTGGTCATGGGCGGCTCGTTCGCTGGAGCGCAAGCGATGCGGGTTTTGCTCGGCCACGCGATCGAGGTCCCAATCGTGTTCTGCGCTGGGACGAAAATCTCTCGGCCCGGGTGCGCGAGCTTCATCATGCTCGACTGGCTGCTGATGCGTTTCGAGTTGAGCACGCAAGTGCTCGACCTGCAGCCAAAGCGAGTTTTGTTCCTCGCGCAGTTTTTTGAATTCTTCAGCTTGCGTTTCTTGCCAGGCGCCTTTCTGGGCTCTTAATTCGCAAGCCGCTTGCAGTTCCTCGTCCGAGCAGGCGCCGCTTGCTGGCGAATCTTGGTTTGGCTCGGTCTCAAACTGCGCGACTCGGCGTTCGAGTGCGGTCGTGCGCGCCTCGAGATCGGCCGATTGCTGAGCCCAGGTTCGCACAGCGAGGTGGAATTCCGCTTGCTCGCGCCGCAAGTCCTCCAGCATGACTTGCCGCTGCGAGACCCACTCCTGTTGCTCGCGGTCGAGTTGCGAAAGCTGGGCATGCATCACAACGCGATGCTGATCTTCCTGCCGCTCCAAATCCTGCATGCGGCGGGCGGCGCCTTCGCGCTCCGCGTTGAGCTGCTGCCGCTCGGCATCGAGCTCGCCGCGAATGCGCGCGTTTTCGGAAGCCCAGGCGGCTCGCTCTTGTTGGAAACTGTCGGCTAACAGCCGCAGCCGCTCGGGGTCCAGGTGCGATTGGTCGAACTGTGTGTCCAAGAGAACTTCGTCCTTCTCGGGAGTACCCGCAGGCGATTGAAAGTTTAAGTCGGAGTTTCGATGACGAACTCGATGGGCCCTAGTGAAAGCCGGTCGCCTGGCGTCAGCCGCGCATCGCGAAACGGCACACCATTGAGCCGTGAATCCGCCGCGACGGCGCGGGCCACAACCCCGCGTGGGCCTCGCAAGATGAGGCAGTGCAGCGGCTGGACGCCTGGAGCACGCAGCCTGAGCGTGGATCCGGGGGCCGAACCAATGGTGCACTTAGCGGTCGAAAGCTGGATCGATTCGCCGTCGCGGGAGGTGCCCGACAAACGCATGTGAAACGGGGCTAATGGCTGAGTATCCAGCAAGCAGCTCGTGCATTTGGGCGAGTCAACAACCACTGGGGTTTCCTCCCGGGGGGAACATGGGGCGCTGGTCGCAGGCAGGCCGGCTTGCGCGCGCGAACCTCGCTGGCGACGGAATGTCCACAGGAGATTTAGGTTACGTACATCGCGGGGTCAAACGGGCCCCTTTCGAGAGCGGGTTCCTTGTGAGCCGGATCTGCCGATTTGGTAAGAACGGCTGCATATCTGGGCTGGTTTTGTCGATTATCCGTTTGCGAGGCGCCGGCAGGTTCGACTAGGCGCAGCGGGTTGCAAACGGCCCTCAAGTTGCACTAGCGGGGCAGGACGACAGCACAGGCCGACGGCGGCTCGCCGCTTCGCGCTTGCGCGCCGAGGCTTCGCGAAATGCGCGAACCGCCATAGCCGCATTGGCTTATGGCAGGAGCGCGGTGGCGGCGGTGAGGCGCAAACGCGCTGTTAGAAAACTGAGAGATATTTGTGACCCTTTGGGAAGTCAGTGCGTACTATAGTTTGTTTGCGGCTTATCAAACCCTTCCAAAGCGGAGCGGTTTTTCCTTTTTTTCGGATGTCATTTGTCGAGGCGGACGGCTACTTGGGGGGGTCCCATCTGGTAGCCCACTTTTGGAACCGGACACAGAAGGTAAACGGAAATGGCACGCAAAGATGCAATCCTGAGCATGCGCCAGATACTAATTATGCGTCGCGACGCGCTGCGCACCGCTCTGGCAGGTGACTTGAGCCTGCTCAAAGAGCTTCGCGCTCAAGCGGCTGGCGATGTCGTAGACGCCGCTCTCGATTCGGCCCAGGACGAGATCAGCTCGCAACTGGCCGAGGTCGAAAGCCGGGAGCTGGCTAGCATCGAAAACGCGCTGCAACGGATGCGCGATGGCCAGTATGGGGTGTGCGAGGGCTGCAGCTGCTCGATCCCCATGGCACGGCTCAATGCCTTGCCGTACGCCACGTTGTGCATCGAGTGCCAACGCGAAAGCGAACGTTTTGGAAAAGGCGCCGGCAGCGACGCCGACTGGGGCCGGGTGCTCGACCACGGCGGCGACAACGACGTATCGATCAACGACATTGAAATCGACGTCTAAGCTGTCAATTACGTAAGCTCGAAAACACGGATCAGTAGAAGAGAAAAGAGTGCACTGGCAAGGAGTCGACCCTTAGCGGGGTGGCCAATTGTCGGTGCACTTTCTTTTTTGATATCCGCGACTTCGGTACGGAAGTTCCGTCTGCGGCAGGCGTTGCCAAGCGCCCGGGACGTCCTTATGGTAGATTTATTCGGCTAGACCTTTCATCTTTAGCCATCCTGTCGGAGCGCCTCGAATGCTTCGTCGCTTTCCCCTGCGGTTCGCACATTGTTTGATTGCTGCGCTCGTGGGCTTCTGCTGGCTGGCAGGATCAGCCCGGGCCCAGGAAGAGGAGCTGGCCGACGACCACCGCGTCGAGGCCGCCCGCGCCAAGATGTACGACGCGCTCGACCGCGAAGTCTCGGCCCTGGAGCGTCAGGCCAATGTGCTCAAGACGATCGTCAAGCTCGTCCGCCCGACCGTGGTGCACATCGAGGCCAAAAAGATCGAAGCCAGCAGTCTGCAAGTTGCCGGCAAACAGACCGAGGAGGCTGGCTCGGGGGTGATCGTCAAGTTCGATGGCCAGGATTACGTCCTCACCAACCGCCACGTGATCACTTCCGCGGACATCAAGAAGATCGTTATTCGGCTGGCGGACGGACGCGAGATTCATCCCACGCGCAAATGGGACAACCAGGACACGGACGTGGCGGTGATGTCCGTTCAAGCCCCCAACTTGATCCCGGCCCGCCTGGGCAACAGCGACACGCTCGAGATCGGCGACTTCGTGCTGGCGGTTGGCAGCCCCTTTGGGCTGAGCCATTCGATCACCTTTGGCATCGTGAGCGCGACCGGCCGCTGGGACTTGAATCTGGGCGAGGGCGTAAAATATCAGCACTTCATCCAGACCGACGCGGCCATCAATCCCGGCAATAGCGGCGGACCTTTGATCAACCTGCGCGGCGAGGTGATCGGCATGAACACCGCCATCGCCAGCAGCTCGGGCGGCAACGAGGGCATTGGATTCTCAATTCCCATCAACCTGGCCATCAGCATCGCGCGGCAGCTCATCGAGCACAACGCGGTCACCAAGGGTTTCCTCGGGGTGCAGCTCGATGGTGGTTACGGCTCGCCCAAGGCCATCAATGTTGGATTGCGGCGGTTTCCCGGAGCTCGCATCAAGGACGTCACCGTCGATTCACCAGCGTCGGTTGCCAGGCTGCAGCCGGGCGACATAATCGTCAGCTACGGCGGAACCAAGGTCGACAACGACAGCCATCTCGTCAACCTGGTGAACGTTACCGAGGTCGGGCGAGACGTTCCGCTGATCGTGTACCGCGATAACAAGGCACTGCGGGTGACGATCAAAGTCGGCGCCCAGCCCTCCAATCTGCCGACGGTGCCGAGACGGCCGGACGCCAATCCCTCGAAGTACTGACGCGATGGGCGATTAGCTAGCGCTGGCCAATCCCGCCGACGCTAGCCCGCGCAGAATGCAATCGCGCGTAGCCGCCACGTCCACTTTGGTCGCCAGCGCCGTGTTCGTGCGCCATTGGCGCAAGCGGCGGCGGTCGAAGACGGTTGCGCCCGTCGTCAGCTCTCCAGACAGCTCGACGTCGGCGGCCGCCAGCTCCGTTTCAAACAGCTCGGGCCGCAGCGCCGCCAGATAGGCAACCGCGTCGTTCAGCCGAATGTGCTCGAAGCCAAGCTCTTGGCGGTAGGACCTGAACAGGCTGGGCAAGATCTTTCGTAGAAACGAGCCGGCCCGGCAGGTTTCTGGAGGCAGCTCATCCAGCAGGTCGTACCCGAAGGTGACCTGGCCGGTGATATCGATCGGAAAGAGCGTCTTGGTGGCGGACGAATGAAAAACCGCTCGCGCCGATTCCGGGTCGCAGTAGATGTTGAACTCCGCGGCTGGAGTCACGTTGCCGGGGCCAGCCAGGGTCCCGCCCATGATCACGAGCTGCCCGACAAGCTCCGGCAGGGCTGGATCGCGGGCAAAGGCGCGGGCGATATTCGTGAGCGGCCCCAGCGCGACAATCGTGACTTCGCCGGGAGCCGCGCGCACCTCGTCGCAAATGACTTTTTCGGAGGGATGGCGGTGCTGCAGCTCAGAAACCTGAAACAGCGCGTTGCCCAAGCCGTCGGGCCCATGAAGCTGCACGTCGCGGGTGGGCAGGCCCATCTCGGGCATGGAGGCCACGCCAATCCGCGGCCAGCGGGGAGGATCGAGCTGCTCGATGATGGCCTGCACGTTGCGCGTGGCCTGGTCGGGCGGCACGTTGCCGCCAACCGCGGTCACCGCGACAACTTCGACCTGCGGATCAAAAAGCGCGAGGCAAAGCGCCACGGCGTCGTCGATTCCGGGATCGACGTCGAGCAGCAACTTCTTGGTTATCATGGCGTTGCCTTCCGGGACGAAGACGGGCTGCGAGCGCCCTTTTGCGCGGGATTTTAGGGGCCCCCCGCTCGGGAAACAAGGCCGATGACCAGCATCGGACAGATCGAGTGAAGACCGGCAGAAGCGATTCACGCCCCGCGACAACCCGATACAATCCCGCAAGAGACCGATCGAACGGGGGCGAGGACAACCACTGTGATTGAGAGTACCCTGGGCCGATTAGCTGGCGGCGAAAACTTGTCGCAAGACGAAATGGCCGACACCATCGAGGCCATCGTCGAGGGCAAATGGACCGACGGCCAGATCGGAATCCTGCTCACCGCCTTGCGGGCCAAGGGCGAGACCGCCGAAGAGATCGCTGGCGCAGCG
Source organism: Pirellulales bacterium (assembly GCA_035496575.1). Lineage (GTDB taxonomy): Bacteria > Planctomycetota > Planctomycetia > Pirellulales > PALSA-1355 > PALSA-1355. Next base: position 5,937 of record DATJEN010000329.1, on the reverse strand, counting down.
CTGGCTCTGCGCCGGCACATGACCCCCATTCGCACCAACTTGCCGGGTATTGTCGATACTTGCGGCACGGGCGGGGATGGATCGGGCACGTTCAATATCAGCACCGCCGCGGCGCTCGTCACCGCCGCGGCTGGGGTGCCGGTCGCTAAGCACGGCAATCGCCGCATGACGAGCAAGAGCGGCTCCGCCGACGTCTTAGCGGAGCTGGGCGTCAACGTCGAAGCCAGCGTCGAGCTCGTGGAGCAGTCTCTGAAGCAGTTGGGCATCTGCTTTTGTTTCGCTCCCCTCTTGCACCCCTCAATGAAGCGCGTGTCCCAAGTCCGCCATCAGCTCGGCATGCCGACGATCTTTAATCTGCTGGGGCCGCTCGTGAACCCTGCCACCGCGCCCTACCAGGTGGTAGGCGTCGGTAAAGCCGAGCTCCGAGGGGTGATCGCGGAAGCGCTTCGCCTGCTGGGCACGCGGCGGTCGATCGTCGTGCAGGGCGAGGACGGACTGGACGAGGTGACGCTCAGCGGTCCCACCCGCGTCACCGAGGTGACCAGCGAAGGGCTAAGGAACTTCAGTTGGACGCCGTCTGACTTTGGGCTGGAGCCCGATTCGTTGGAGCGATTGCGCGTGGAGACACCCGCCGAAAGTGCCACCAAGATTCGCGACGTGCTGGACGGCACCCCCGGGCCGGCGCGCGACGTCGTTTTGATCAACGCTGCCGCCGCGCTATGGGTGGCGGGCAAAGCCGAAACGTTGCTGGAATGCGTCGACTTGGCCGCGACGGCTATCGATCTGGGCGCGGCCAGCGAGCTGCTCAAGCGGCTGGCCCATTTGACGAACGCCTGAGTGAAGCGGACCTTCCAAACATCGCCAGGAACTGGTACTTTGGGGGATTCTCCAACACATCCATCCCCCACCTGGAAATAGCGATGGCCAAGCCACACCGCAAACTCAAGAAGGCCAATCACGGCAAGCGACCGGCGAATAGCAAGGCAAGGCGCTTGAAGCGCAAAGACATCCGCACCTGATGGTTTCGCCGCCCAGGCGGGCTTCGCGCGTGCATGTCCCCCGCGCGGTGGCACGCGCGCTCTTGCAGGCCCCATGCGTCTGCTGGCCAACGACACCTCGCGTTGCCCGGCTATTGGCAGAGGACTAAAATACGCGGGCGAAGGCGGACCCAGGCATAGTCGCTGCGAAGAGTGCCGAGACGTGAGCGTGAAAGATCTGCTGATCGATTTTTCGGAGCTCGACCTGAACCGCGTCATCGCGGACCTGGACGAAATACGCCAGTTCAACCCGCAGCGGTTCGAGATGGAGCAGCTCACCGCGATCTGCTTCGACGATTTCGAGCGCAAAATCTGCGCCGGCTATAAGGACATCACCGAGAACGAATTCTGGGTGCGCGGCCACATGCCGGGCATGCCGCTGATGCCGGGCGTGCTGATGTGCGAGGCCGCCGCGCAGATGTGCAGTTATTACGCGCACAAGCATCGCCTGCTGGGCGATTGCAAGGTGGTGGGCTTCGGCGGGCTGGAAGACGTGCGCTTTCGCGACCCGGTGCGCGTCGGCGACCGGCTGGTCGTGGTCTGCAAAATGATCAAGGTGCGGCCCGGATCGTTGATCGTTTGCCGCTTTCAGGCTTTCGTGCGACAGTCTCTCGTCGCCGATGGCAAGATCAAGGGGATTCCGCTGCCGGTCGACAGCCTTGTGGCTGAACAAGGAGCCGCGGGCTAGCAGCCCATTGAAGAATTCAATTATTGAAGTATTCAACTGGCTGCGTGATCGCATGGATGCGATCTCAAAATGACGATGTAAGTCGTTATTTTGCGAGCCGGGCGAAGCTTTGCTTCGCGCTTGGCGAGGTTGAAAAATGCCACGAAGGCATTTTTCAACGGACTAAGTAGTCTGGCGGCTCGAACATGTTCCCCCTCAAGGATCACAATCCCAGCGAGACGACCCCGTACGTCACGCTGCTGTTGATCGCGATCAATACGCTAGTCATGGCCTGGCTGGCCTTTCTGCCCCCGCTCGAACAGCAAGAAGCGGTCCTGGAACACGGATTTATTCCGGCTCGCATCGCGCAATTAACGCAGAACCGCATCATCCAGGTGGAGTTCGAGCTGCAGGAACCGGCAGCGGCGCCTGGCTTCGCGCCCGCGCGGCGCGAGGTGAAGCGCATCGAACTGCCGCCCAATCCCGCGCAGATTCTGAGCACCATCCTCACGACCATGTTTCTGCACGGCGGCTGGATGCACCTGGCCGGCAACATGTGGTTTCTGTGGGTCTTTGGCAACAACATCGAAGACCGGCTGGGGCACTTTTTGTATCTGGCCTTCTATCTGGTCGGAGGGCTGTTGGCCACGGCCTGCCACTGGGCCAACGACCCAGCCAGCACGACCCCGGTGGTTGGGGCGAGCGGCGCGGTGGCCACGATTCTGGGCGCTTACGCCGTCACGTTTCCGAAAGCCACGGTGAGCACCCTGTTTTTCTTCGGAATCATTACCGTGATCGAAATTCCTGCGCTGGTTTGGTTGGGCGTGTGGCTGGTGGGGCAGCTCGTCGACGCCTTGTTCAACCGGGAGCAAGGCGTGGCCGTATGGGCCCACATCGGAGGTTTTGCCGCGGGGGCGTTGTTGATGCCCATCCTGTCTTTCGGATCACCGCCACCCGGCTCGAGCTGGCAGGAAGAACTGCGAAAACACTTTACGGATGTACCGCCATAAAGGCGCTGATTAGCCGGGGCGGCGCCAGTCTACTCCGCGCGCGACGAGGATTTATTCCATGGGGCGTCGAGCCTTGCGGCGGATCGATCCGGACTTGGATCTCTCGGGGCACCTCGTTACGCTCGAAGCCCTGCCGCAACCGCTCGATCGAAACCAGCTATTCGGGCGGCAAGCACCCCTGGAAATTGAAATCGGCAGCGGCAAGGGACTTTTTCTCTCGGCAGCCGCCGCACAGGAGCCCACCAAAGACTTCCTGGGAATCGAGATCCTGGCGAAGTACGCGCGCTTTACCGCGGCCCGGCTGGCCTCGCGCGGATTATCGAACGCGCGAATCATTCATGGCGATGCGCAGCCGTTTTTCACTTTGTGGCTGCCGGATGCCAGCGTGCAAGCCGTGCACGTGTACTTTCCCGATCCGTGGTGGAAAGCCCGGCATAAGAAGCGGCGCGTGATGAACGAAACGTTCCTGCCGCAGGTCCAGCGCACGCTGGTGCCGGGCGGCGTGCTGCACTTTTGGACCGACGTCGAGGAGTATTTTCAGGCCGCCGTCGTCACGATTGCCGAAAGCACGAAATTGGCTGGCCCACAGCCGGTGCAAGAAAAACCGGCCGACCACGACCTGGATTATCGCACGCATTTCGAGCGCCGCATGCGACTGGCGGGCGAGCCCGTCTATCGAGCGACCTTCGTGAAGCCCGCCTAGGTTTAAAGACGGTAGACGGTCGTCAGCGCGGCTACGCAGTAGGCGTTGTCGCAACTCCAACGGGTCGGCTCTCGTAGGTGCGCGACTTGGTCGGCGAGCCGGCATTCTGAAGCGCGATTTGATACAGCTCTTGCCCCGCCTTCGACGGATAGTCGCCCGTGATGCAGGCCTGGCAAAGCTGATCGCTATCGAAGGCGATCGCGCGGGCGATCGACTCGACCGGCAGGTAGCGGAGCGAATCGGCGCCGAGCGAGGCGGCCATTTCCGCCTGCACCCCTTCGGTCAACGGACCGCCATGCAAGAACTGCGGCGCAAACAGCTCGCCGATGGTGGACATATCGATGCCGTAGAAGCACGGCGCGATGATCGGCGGACAGGCCACGCGGACGTGAATCTCGCGGGCATGCCCCAAGTCGCGGATGCGTTTGAGCAACACCTTCATCGTGGTCGAGCGGACGACGGAGTCCTCGACCAGAATCACGCGCTTGCCCTCGAGCACTTCGCGAAGCGGCGTGTACTTGCTTTCGGCCTTGCGCTTGCGGTTGCCACTACCTTCGATGAACGTGCGCCCCGTGTAGCGATTGCGAATCAGGCCCTCCACCGAGGGCACTTTGAGGCGGAACGCCATGGCGTCGGCGGCCGCTTTGCTGGTATCGGGTACTGGCACGACGATGGTATCGGCATCGATGGGCACGGTCTCCAGCCGCGCCAGCTCGTCACCGAGCGACTTGCGCGAAAGATAGACGCTGCGGCCATCCATGGTGCTGGCCACGTTGGCAAAGTAGATCCACTCGAAGAAGCAGTGCGCCCGGCGCGGGCTGGACGCAAAGCGCTGGATTTCGAGCTGGCCGTCGGTGATCGTGACGGCCTGGCCCGGCAGCAGCGACTTGATGTTTTCCGGCGCGATGCCCAGGTTGAGCAGCGCCACGCTCTCGCTGGCGGCGGCGAACAGTGGGCCTTCGATGGCATAGCAAAGCGGCCGCAGACCCAGCGGGTCGCGGGCCACGAGCATATCGCCCAAGGCGTTCAGCAGCACCAGGCAATACGCGCCATCGAACCGCGCGCTGATGTTGCGCATGATTTCGATCAGCGGAGGGCGGTCGCCCAAGGACAGCTCGCGCCCGATCTCATGCATGATGATTTCGGTGTCGGTATCGCGGGACAGGTGGTTGTCGCTGTCGGCCAGCAACCGCTCGCGCAGCTCCTGGTAATTGGCCAATTGGCCGTTGAACGCAAAGCTGAACCACTTGTGCTTTTGAACGTGATGCCGCTCGAAGGGTTGGGCGTAGCTGCGGTCTTCCGGGCCGCATGTGGCGTAGCGGACCTGGCCGATGGCGGCCCGGCCGGCGTACTTGCGCATGAGACTTTCGTACTTGCCGCGGTGGCTGAGCCGGAACACCTCGCTGACCCCGCCCAGCTCTTTGTAGGTGTCGAGCAGGTGGTTTCGATCGGGGTTGAACGACGTCATGCCCGCCGAGAGTTGCCCCCGGTTCTGGATGTCGAGCAGCATGCGCGGGATAAGCCGCGAAACTTCACTCGGCCCCTGCTCCGGGCAAAGAGGGCTGCGTCCGCGCCCGGGCAGATGGTAGACGGCGGCAACGCCGCATTCGTGCAGCAGTTCGCTCATCCGGGCAGAAATCCCCGTTCGCTGTGAGAGGTGGGTTCCATCGCGGCCGCACCGTAATTGTAGATTTTAGAGCGCGCTTTAACAACCAACGCGGTTTCGCCCTGTTTTGCGCGGTGCTCGACGCGAACGAGAGTGATCTTTGCCCTGTCCTTGCACGAGGTATGATGCGTAAACGTCCGAGGAAAGCTTGACCGTTGGCAATCGCCGCAGCTTCGATGACCGACATTCTTCGCCAGGAAATTGCGACCGCGGCCCACACAATTGTGGTCAAAGTCGGCACGCGCGTGCTCACCGACGCCGATTGCCGGCTCGATCAAGGCCGCATTGCGCAACTGGCCGAAGAGCTGCATCAACTGACGCTCACGGGTCGCAAGGTGGCGCTCGTGACGAGTGGCGCGGTGGGCGCGGGATTGGGACAGCTCAAGCTGCCCAAGCGGCCGACCAATCTTGCCCAACTTCAGGCCGTGGCCGCCGTCGGGCAAAGCCACTTGATCGAAGCCTACGATCGGGGCCTGCGGGCTCATGGCCGGCATGCGGCCCAATTGCTGCTCACCGCGCACGATCTCGACGACCGCACGGGGTACTTGAATGTGCGGAATACCATTCGGGCTCTGTTCGAGTATGGCGCGGTGCCCATCATCAACGAAAACGATACCGTCAGCGTCGATGAGTTGATGACCACGTTCGGCGACAACGACCGTCTGGCCGCGATGCTTACGAACTTGATTCGCGCGCCGCTGTTGGTGCTGCTCTCGGACGTGGACGGATTGTTCGATGGCGACCCGCAACTCCCGGGTTCCAAGCTGATTGCGACGGTGACGGAGCTGAACCAGGGCGTGTTCGATCTGGTGCGGGACCGAGCGACGGGTTTGAGCAAAGGCGGAATGGCCAGC
>DATJEN010000328.1:0-4844 GCA_035496575.1 Pirellulales bacterium | reverse complement strand
CACAACGTGCGCGTCGTGAAGTATCACAGACGCGAAGGGTTGCTCGAGCAGATGCTCTTGGGCCCGCAGTCACGCAAGCCGCGCTTCGACCTGGCGTCGCTGGGCGACCTGGCCGTGCCCAAAGCGTATTACCTGTTTACGTGGCTGCCAGGGCTGGCGATGGCGGGGGGCGCGCGATAGGCGATTGATCAACCAGACCGCAGCGGCTAATTCGGAGCGCGCTCGTCGCTGGCCGGCGCGGCCACATCGGCAGGCGCGTCAGCAGGCTCTTTCGGCGGCGCGTCCTGCGTATCGCCGGATTTGGAGCGCGGGCCCTTGCCGCGAAACCCTTTGCCGCGATCGCCGCCGGGACCGTCGAAGCGCGAACGCGGCGGGCCGCCGGCGCCGGGCTCGCGGGGCCGTTCAAAATACATGCCGCGCAGCTCTTCGAGCATCTTTTCACGCGGCAGTTTCAGCAACCGCTCGCGCTCGCCCGGCGGTACATCATTCTGTAAATACTGCAAGAGATCGTCCACGACGAGCGGGTTCTGCCGCCGCGCCATGGGCCACGGCTCGAGACGATGCATGGCGGTGCCAATCCAAGTGCCGATGATGCGGCGTTTGGCCGCCAGGTTTTCGGCTTCCGTAAGCTCCGTGCGCGCAGGCTGCGAGAGCTTTTCCGCCAGCTTGTCGATATCGGCTTCCTGCAGCGTCGATAATCCGCCACGTCCGCCTTGACGCCGCGCCCGCTCCACGGCCTTGCTGAGCAATACGCGCTTTTGCCGTTGTCGATCCCATTTATCGAAGCGCTGCCGTTGCTCGGGCGTCATTTCTTCGAGCAGTGATTCCCGGCGCTCCCACACGAAATCTTCTGTCCAGCGCAGCACCTGCTTCATGTCTTGCCAGGTGAGCAAGTCCGCCTGGTGTGACCGCTCTCTCGCGGCGTGTTGCTGCTGCCGCATCCGCTTGATTTGAGCGACCCGTTCTTCCGGCGGCAGTTCCGCCAGTCGGGCACGCTGAGCTGGCGTGAGCGTTTTGAGCCATTCGTGATAGCGCAACAGCGTCTGGTTCAGCCGCTCGGAGTTGGGATCGGCATCGAGCTGGGCCTGCAATTCTCGCAGGCGATTTTGTTCCTCGACCGGCAACGCCAAAAACCGTTCCTGCCGCCGCAACAGCTCCTGTTGCTCGCTGGGCTGCATGTGCGCGACCTGCTCGCGGCGCTGTTCGAGATCATCTGTACGCGAGTCGCCGCGCGCTTCCGCAGGCAGCGACGCACACAACGCGCATAAAGCGGTGACCGTCGCGAATGTGCGCAGCCAGGCGAAGCGGTTCGCATCCGGCCGCCCGATCCCGACGTGCCTGGCTGGCATGATCCCGACGTGCCTAGCTGGCATGATCATTATCTCCGTCGGCAAACAGGCTTTCGCGGTCGAGCTGCCTGAGAAAATCGATGTCGTCCGCCTGGTAGTAGTACTCAAAGTTTTGCAGCACTTTGAGGTCGTCGAGCAACTGTCGGTTCGGATCGGGCCACCACAACAGCCCCAACGCGAATCCGACCGCACCGGCCGCGATAGCCAACCCCCCCGCAATCGCATTGCGAGTGCGCCGCTGGCGAGGCAACTGTTCCTGGAACGACTTCACCTCGTCGGCGGCCGCCACCGCCACCATCTCGATCGTGGTGCGGGTAAATGAGTCTCCCACGGCCGCGCGGGGCAGGCCATCCAACATGTCCCAAGCCCGTTCAAGACGCTGCAGCTCCTGGCGATAGGCGGCATCGCGCGCCAGGCGCAGCTCCACCTCGCGCACGCTGTCCGCGTCGAGCTCGCCATCCAAATAGGCGCTCAGCTCTTCCTGAACCTGTTCCGTGTTGGTGGATTGTTCTGTCATGACACGCTCGCCTGCAGCTTTAAACCATCCCGCTCGTCACTCGGTTTCGGGGGGCTTGGTTCCGTTTTCCAAATAGGGCTCCAAAATCTCCTTCAAATTCACACGCGCCCGCGATAGCAGCGATTTGACGGCCTGTGGCGACATTTCCATCGTCACCGCGATATCCGCGTAGCTCATGTCCTCGAATTTGTTGAGCAACACGGCCATTCGCTGCCGCTCACTCAGACCTGAGAGCGCCGTGCGCACAATGTCGCACAGCTCCGCTTTATCGGCCTGCCGAGTGGGCATGGCGCCGCTAGCGGCAAGCGCCATGCGGTCCAGCGAGCTCGTCGGGCCAGACTCGTTGGTGGGCGTGCTCAGATTGACCTCGTGCCGCCGCGACATCGACCGCAGCGCATTAGCGGCCACGTGGTTGGCGATCGTGTACAGCCAGGTCGAAAACTTGGCGCCCGCCACATAGCGCTTGCGCGCCCGGTACACGCGCAGAAAAACCTCTTGGGCGAGATCCTCGGCCAGGTCGCGGCGTCCGACCAGGTGCTCGAGCACCGTCACCAGCCGGTTCTGATAGCGCAGCATCAGCTCGTCGAAGGCCGCGGCGTTGTCATCGCGCACCTCGAGCATCAGCCGCACATCCGGATCTTGCAGCGTGTAGCGCTGGGCTGAAGATTCGCTGATCGCCACCCAGGTTCCTCGAGTCCAAAACCCTAGCCAGTGACTACCTGCCACTATAGCCTTTAGGGCACCTCGACTCTAACCACACCGCTCGGGAGATAGCCCGGTGACCGCCGAATTAAAAGGCCGAATCGCCGTCGTAACGGGCGGATCGCGTGGAATCGGCCGCGCCGTCGCGCTCGCACTGGCCAAAGCCGGCGCGCGGGTGTTTTCGGGCGACCAAAGCCTGGTGGCAGTCAACCAGGCGACGAATCGCGAGCTCGGCATTACTGAACTCCTCTGCGACGTGCGCGTCGAAGAACAAGTGCGGGCGCTGATCGAGCATGCCACCGCGCCCGACGGCAAGCTCGACATTCTGGTCAGCAACGCGGGCATCAACCTGGTCAAGCAAGTGCCGGACGCGACCGAGGCCGAGTGGGATGCTTGCCTTGAGACGAACCTGCGCGGAGGCTTCTTCGCGGCCAAGCACGCCATACCCGCCATGAAAAAGGGAGGGGGAGGGGCAATCGTCTTCATGGCCAGCAATGCCGGACTGCTGCCGCGGGCGCACGACCCTGTGTATTCGACCAGCAAGGCGGCCCTCGTTGCGCTGTCGAATAGCCTGGCCCTATGCCACGCGGACGATCGAATTCGTTCCAACGCCGTCTGCCCCGGACCGGTTTCCGGGACGAGCATTTTGGAAGAAGGAATGGCCGGCGGAGCGGACCCGCGCGAGCTTGAGCGGGGTTTCATTGAAGCCAGTCCGCTGGCCAGGGCTTGGGGTCGAATGATCACGCCCGAGGAGGTCGCCGCCGCGGTTTTGTACCTGGTGAGTCCGGCGGCCGCGATGGTTACCGGCACGGCCCTGCGAATCGATGGGGGCAAATCGCTGGGCGTGCCGCCCATGAAGCGGGACTGATTCATCGGAGCCGGCTTGCGCATGGCTTCTATTCGGCCAATATAAATGTTGCGATTTGGCTCCTAATCGCGATATCATTGGAACTTGAGAGGCACCCGGCTTGGTTCCCTATCTACTCGCAAATTGGGAAGCGTAACATGAGACACCTGTCTGGCTTGGTGTTGATCGCGGTGGCTTGCTCGCTCGCGGCAAGTTCGGCGCGGGCGGCGGAGTCATCCTCCTCGCTCGGCAAGAAGGTTTCCGACTTTTCGATACAGGACTTTCGCGGCAAGGCGCACACGCTTGCCGATCTGAAAGACGCCAAGCTTGTCGTCATAGCCTTCGTGGGCGTCGAGTGTCCGCTCAGCAAGTTGTATGGCCCGCGATTGGCGGAGCTGGCTGCCCAATACTCTGACAAGGGTGTCGCCTTTGTGGGCGTTGACTCGAATCGGCAAGATTCGCTGAGTGAGCTGGCCGAGTACGCAAAAGTTCACGGGATCAAGTTCCCACTCTTGAAAGATTTGAACAATTCTCTGGCCGACGAAATCGGCGCCACGCGCAATCCCCAGGTGTTCGTGCTCGACCGAGATCGGGCGGTCCGCTACGTCGGGCGCATCGATGATCAGTACGGATTTCAAACCGGCAGTGGATACGCCAAGAGCCGCATCAACGAGCGCGATCTGTCGCGTACTTTGGACGAGATGTTGGCCGACAAGCCGGTCAGCCGTCCGACGACCGAAGCGATCGGCTGCTTGATAGGCCGGGTGCTCAAGCCGCAAGACAACGCCGAGGTGACCTACAGCAATCAGATCGCGCGCCTTTTCCAGAAACACTGCGTGGAGTGCCACCGGCCGGAACAGATCGGCCCTTTCTCCTTGCAAAACTATGAAGAGGCGGTGGGCTGGGCCGAGATGATCGACGAAGTCGTGCAGGACAACCGCATGCCGCCTTGGCATCCCGATCCGAAATACAGCCACTTCGCCAACGATATTTCACTGAGCAAGGAAGAAAAGGCGCTGATCCACAAGTGGGTCGAGGCCGGCGCGCCTGAGGGCGACCCCCAGCAGTTGCCTGAACCGAGGCAATTTGCCGGCGGTTGGATGATGCCGGGCGGACCCGACAAGGTCTTCTACATGGCCGAAGAGCCGGTCGACGTGCCCGCTGAGGGAACGGTCGAGTACCGCTATTACGTCGTTGACACCGGTTTCACGGAAGACAAGTGGGTCAAGGTTGGCGAGTGCATGCCGGGCAATCGTTCGGTCGTGCACCACATGATCGTCTTCATGAAGCCGCCTGGAAATGATTTGTTTAGTGGACGTCGAGGCGGCAACCGCGAGAACGCCGAAGAAGCCAAAGCGGAAGAAGGCAAGAAAGAAAAAGAAGTCGCCAAAGAAGGCGGCGAGCGCACCCCAGAGCGCGGACGGCGCGG
>DATJEN010000327.1:0-12391 GCA_035496575.1 Pirellulales bacterium | reverse complement strand
CGGGAAGGCACGTGGCGCGCGGCCGCCAAGCTGTTGCCGCATCTGGTCGATCTGGGCGTCACGCTGGTTGAAGTGATGCCGATTTGCGAGTTTGCGGGCGACTTCGGCTGGGGATACGACGGCGTCGACATGTTCGCGCCGACGCGGCTGTATGGCACTCCGGATGATTTCCGCCGCTTTGTCGATGCCGCGCATCGCAGCGGCTTGGGCGTGATGCTCGACCTGGTCTACAACCATTTCGGCCCGGTGGGCAATTACATCAGCGAATTCTCGCAGGATTATTTTTCGAAGCGGCATCACACCGATTGGGGCGACGGCCTGAACTTCGACGGCCAGAATTCCGGCCCAGTGCGCGAATTCATTATCTCGAACGCCGGCTACTGGATCGACGAGTTCCACCTGGATGGGCTACGGCTGGACGCCATCCACGCGATTGTTGATGATTCGGCCGATCATGTTCTGGCTGCCTTGACGCGTCGCGTGCGCGAGGCCGGGCAGGGACGGCGCACGCTCGTCACCGCGGAGAACGAGCTGCAAAAATGTTGGGTCATCCGCGGCGCCGACGCTGGCGGTTACGGCATGGATGCCGCGTGGAACGATGACTTCCATCACACCTGCCGCGTGGCCGCCAGCGGACATAACGAATACTACTTCGGCGACTACCAGGGCACGCCGCAAGAAATGATCGCGGCCGTGCGCTGGGGTTACTTGTATCAGGGCCAGTGGAACTTGCGGCAGGAACGCAAGCGCGGATCGCCGTGCTTCGATATTCCGGCCATGCAGTTCGTGACCTTCCTGCAGAACCATGACCAGGTCGGCAACTCGCCGCGCGGCAAACGCATTCATGAGCTGACGTCCCCCGGCCGGCACCGCGCGCTCACGGCCTTGTGGGCGCTGGCGCCGGGGACCCCGCTAATCTTTCAGGGCCAGGAATTTTCGTCCTCCGCGCCGTTTCTGTACTTTGCAGACCACGAGGCCGAGCTGAGCCGGCTGGTGCGGCAAGGCCGCGAGGGCGAGCTGCGGAATTTTTCCCGCCTGGCGGGGGAGGACGCCGCCGACTACTTCGACGATCCCTGCGATGTGCGCACCTTCGAGAAATGCAAGCTCGATTTCAGCGAGGTGGAAACCCACGCCTCGGCGTATCTGCTGCATCGCGATCTGCTGCGCCTGCGGCGCGAAGACCCGGTTTTCTCCGCCCAACGCGCCGATCGCATCGAAGGCGCCACCATCGCCCCCGAGGCATTCCTGTTGCGTTATTTCGGCGAGCACGGAAATGACCGCCTGCTGCTGGTGAATTTGGGTCGCGATTTCGCCTGGCAACCCGTCGCCAATCCGCTCGTCGCGGCGCCCGCCGACCACGATTGGAAGCTCTTGTGGTCCAGCGAGGATCCCCGCTATGGTGGACTGGGCACGCGGCTCCTCGATACACAGAATTGGTATCTGCCCGGGCACGCCACGATCGTGCTCCGCGCGGACCCGCTTGCCTGAGCCTTTCACGCCGCCACTTCACAGCTGTAGCCGATGGCCAAGCAGTCGACCTCCTCCGCCACCGAGCTCGACGTCGCCAGTGGCCAAAGCTTTGATCCGCAGTGGTACAAAGACGCCGTCATCTACCAGTTGCACGTGCGCTCGTACCGCGATAGCGACGCCGATGGCATCGGCGACTTCGCGGGCCTGACCGAAAAGCTGGATTACCTGCAAGACCTGGGCGTCACGGCGGTGTGGCTATTGCCGTTCTATCCGTCGCCCTTGCGCGACGATGGCTACGACATCTCGCATTACACTTCTGTCAATTCGGCGTATGGCGAGCTGCGCGATTTCAAAAACTTCATCCGCGAAGCGCACGCGCGCGGCTTGCGTGTCATTACCGAGCTGGTGGTCAATCACACGTCGGATCAGCATCCTTGGTTTCAGCGTGCGCGAACCTCGCCGGCGGGCAGCGCCGAGCGCGACTTCTACGTTTGGAGCGACACGCCCGAGCGCTACGAGGACGCGCGGATCATCTTTAAAGACTTCGAGGTGTCGAACTGGGCCTGGGACCCGGTGGCGAAGGCCTATTACTGGCACCGCTTTTATTCCCACCAGCCGGATTTGAACTTCGACAATCCGCGCGTGCATCGGGCCCTGTTCGAGGTGCTCGACTATTGGCTGCGGCTGGGGGTGGACGGGTTGCGGCTGGACGCCGTGCCTTATCTGTATGAGCGCGAGGGTACGAACTGCGAGAACTTGCCGGAGACGCACGCGTTTCTGAAAGCGCTGCGGCGGCACGTCGATGAATCGTTCCCGGGCCGCATGCTGCTGGCCGAGGCCAATCAATGGCCGGAGGACGCGATCGCTTATTTTGGCAACGGCGATGAATGCCATACCGCGTTTCACTTTCCCGTGATGCCGCGGCTATTCATGGGCATTCACATGGAAGATCGATTTCCGATCATGGACATCCTGCAGCAGACGCCGCCGATCCCGCCGGAGTGCCAATGGCTGATTTTCTTGCGCAATCACGACGAGCTGACGCTCGAGATGGTGACCGACGAAGAGCGCGACTACATGTATCGCGTGTACGCGCGCGACCGCCAGGCGCGGATCAACTTGGGTATCCGTCGCCGCCTGGCCCCGCTGCTCGACAATAACCGCCGCAAGATCGAGCTGATGAACGGATTGTTGTGCTCGCTGCCGGGCACGCCCGTCATCTATTACGGTGACGAGATCGGAATGGGGGACAACATTTACTTGGGCGACCGCCACGGGGTGCGCACGCCCATGCAATGGAGCCCCGATCGCAATGCGGGTTTCTCGGATGCAAATCCGCAGCGGCTGTATTCGCCGGTGATCATCGATTCGGAGTACTTGTTCGAGACGGTGAATGTCGAGACGCAACAGAAGAATCCGTCCTCTCTGTTGTGGTGGATGAAACGGTTGATCGCCCTGCGGCAGCACTACGCCGCGCTGCGCAAGGGCACGCTCGAGCTGCTCGCGCCCGAGAACACGAAAATCCTGGCCTTCACGCGGGAATACGATGGGCAAAGCGTGTTGATGGTGGCCAACATGTCGCGCTTCGTGCAATTCACCGATTTGGATCTCAGCCGTTATGCCGGCCGCCGCCCCGTCGAGATGTTCGGGCAGACGGCGTTTCCCAACATCGGCAAGACGCCCTACTCACTCACGCTTTCGCCACATGCTTTCTATTGGTTCGCGCTGGAGGCCGAAGCGGCGCCGGCGCTGGTGTCGACCGCCACGGCACGGCCCCCGGTGGTGCGCGTGCCGGGCAAGGACGGCTGGGACGAGCTGTTGCGCGGCCGCGCCAAGAAGAGCCTGGAAAACATTCTGCGGCAAGAGCTGCCGCTGCAGCCTTGGTTTCACCCGGCCGGCAAGTCGATCCAGGCCCTGCAGGTGTACGATTCGATTCCACTCGGCGGGCCCAAGGAAAAGGGTCACCCTTGCCTGTCACTGTTGCGCGTGGACTTCCTGGCCGGCGAGCCCGAGGGTTATCTGCTGCCCATGGCGAGAATATCGGGCGCGGACGAAAACGGCGCGCTCGCGCCGATCAGGTTGATCGCCGAGATCCAGAGTCCCGGTCAGAACGAGGGCGACACCTTGTGCGAAGCGACGCTCGATACTTCGATCGGGCGCGGCCTGTGGGACATCATGGTCCGCCGCCGCCGTCTCAAGGGCGCCCACGGCGAGCTGGTCGGATGGTCCATCGCGGCCATGGCCGAAGCGAGTGGATCGCCGCCCGAGATCCGCGCCGTGACGGTCGGTCCCGAGCCGCGCGATCCGCACGTGGTGTTCAACGAGAAATACATCTTCAAATTGTTTCGACGCCTCGAGGCGGGCGTGAATCCCGATTTCGAAATCAGCCGCTTCTTGAGCCGCGAAAGCATTCGGTTTGCAAACGTGCTGCCGATCGCCGGCACGGTCAACTACCGCCGCAAGACCGACGAGCCGGTCACGATCGGTATCCTGCACGAATACGCGCCCAATGCGATTCCCGCCTGGCAATTCGCGCAAGATTCCCTCGGCCGGTTCTTCGAGCAAGTCATGGCGCATCCGACGGATACTCGGCCCACCGCGCCTCCCAACGCGCACCACCGCGTGTGGGATCTGGCCAGCGGCGATGCTCCACAATTGGCCAAAGATTTTCTGGGCGCCATCTTGGAGTGGTCCGCCCTGCTCGGCCGCCGCACCGGCGAGCTGCACGCGGCGCTAGCCAGCGACAAGGCCGACCCGAACTTCGCGCCCGAGCCGTTCTCGCAATTTCACCAACGCTCGCTGTATCAATCGGCGCGCAAGCTGACGTTGCAGACTTTGCAGGAGCTGCGGCGCACGGCCAAGTCGTTGCCCGAGGACGCTCATGCGCTGGCGCGCGAGACTTTGGAGCGCGAGCGCGAGTTGATCGAAAAATTTCGAGCGGTGGTGGGACCGAAGATCGTCGCGCAGCGCATCCGCTGCCACGGCGATTATCACCTGGGGCACGTGCTGTACACGGGCAAGGATTTTTTGATCGTCGATTTTCAGGGCGAGCCGACCTTGCCCTTGTCCGCTCGGCGCATCAAGCACTCGCCCATCGACGATGTGGCCGGCATGCTGCACTCCTTTCAGTACGCCGCCTCGCATGCGCTCTTGCAACTGCCCAAGCGCGGCATCATTTCGCCCGATGCCGTGCGCGAATGGCAGGATGCCGCCGACTTCTGGTCGCTGTGGAACGGCTCGGCCTTCTTGCGGGCCTATTCAACTACACCCGCGGTCGAGTTATTGCCTGCCACGCGCGAGCAGTGGGACTTGTTGTTGCAGTTCCACTTGTTGGAAGAGGCGGTCTATGACTTGCGCGACGCATTGGCCGGAGCGCCGGACCAGATCTGGGTCTCGCTGACGCGGTTGCTGGCGCTGTCGGCGTGAGCCGTGGACGAATTTGTCTTCACCAGCCGGAAGCGCTAGCGCCCGGTTTCGCGCAGCACGAAGAACCGGGACTGGCAGGCGAGAGGATTGCGCGCACCATTTTGGAATTTTCATGCGGGTTTGTGTTCTGATCCGAACCGGGCGCTTACGCTTCCGGCTAGTGAAGAGAACGAGGACAAATACAAAAAAAGCGGCGCTGCGCGCACGTGGGCGCGCAGCACCACCTTCGAACAAAAAAATTTGCCGCTACGAGCGTCGACGCTGGCCGAGGCTGGGGGTGGTTGGGTGGGCTGCGGGTTTGATCCACGCAAGCCCGGGTTTTTGAGCGCGGCACGTTGCCGCGCTCCGCTTGTGTGCCCGGGAGTACGCCGGGCGCACGGCGCCTCGGTCCATTTTCATGACCGCGAGCCGCAGCGGCGGGGGCCACTTCGGTGTCCTGCGGACCTTCATGACGCGAGCTTTGCCACGAGTGGCATTCGCCCACGTCAACACTGGAGTCGCCTGGCCCTGGTTTCCAGCCAAACGGTCCGCCGTCTATCCCACACCTCCAACACTCAGCACGCCGCGCCGATTGCTCGGGCCGCGCTCGCCCAAGCAACGTTGGCGGAGAAGCAGACGCGGGACCTGGTGTGAGCGAGCGCGACAAACGCCAGCGCCGCTTGGGCCACACCGGGACGGAGCTACCATGAACCACGGCACGTCACAACCCGTCCATTAAAGCCCCGCGAATCTTCAGGCCTCGTTGGCTGCGGGCGAGTATGCCAGAAGGTGTGGGTTTGCTCCAGCGAATTAGTGAGCCACTTTGAAGAAAGTTTTTTTACGTGGCGCGTGCAGAGCGCCCCGTTGGGGCTTACATCATAAAGGCGCGGGCCTAGGTACCAGGGGCGGCGCTGCGCTCTGCCCCTGGCTGTAGCAGGTTGGGCCGTTGGCCCACAGCAGGCGCGAGCGCGCAGTGTCCGACCGCGAAGAGGCGGTTCTAAACATCTTCTTTCGGAAGCTGCGATTTCAGGACGACCATCGAGCAAGGCTGCAATTGATATTCGGCCGCCAGCTCGGTCTCGCTGTCGAGGTCGGGGTTCGAGGTGTCGAACACCAACTCCCAAGGCTTACCGTCCTCGCTGCCGGTCGGCGGCAGGACAAAGGGAATCGTGTTCGCGTGGTCGGCATTGAAGAGCGCCAGGATCGTGTCGCTGCAAATCGACTCACCGTGCTCGTCGACGTCGATCTCGCCGCCAAAGAGTTGCACGCCGAGGCAGCGGACAAATCCGGTGTTCCAGGCTTCGCTCGACATTTCCTCGCCGGTGGGATCGTACCAGGCGATTTCGGGCGCTTCGGCGCCTTGAATGGCCTGGCCGTGGAAAAATCGGCGGCGATGAAACACCGCTTGTTCGCGAAACAGCGCAATCACGCGGCGCGTGAATTTGAGCAACGACTCCTGCTCGGGACTGAGCTTCCAATCGAGCCACGAAATCTCGTTGTCCTGGCAATAGGCGTTGTTGTTGCCGCGCTGCGTATGGCCGATCTCGTCGCCAGCCAGCATCATAGGCGCGCCTTGCGACAGGATGAGCGTGGCCAGAAAGCTGCGCTTCTTCTTTTCGCGCAGGGCCTTGATGGCCGGATCCTTGGTCGGCCCCTCCGCGCCGCAATTCCAGCTCGTGTTGTCGTCGCTGCCATCGCGGTTCTGCTCGCCATTGGCTTCATTGTGCTTTTTGTCGTACGACACCAGATCGTTGAGGGTGAAGCCATCGTGGGCCGTGACAAAATTGATGCTGGCGTGCGGGCGACGGCTGCTCCACTCATACAAATCGCTGGAGCCGCAGAACCGGGTGGCGAACTCGGAAATCGCGCCACCGTCTCCTTTCCAGAAACGGCGGATCGCGTCGCGATATTTGCCATTCCATTCCGACCACAACACGGGGAAGTTGCCGACCTGGTAACCGCCGGCGCCCAGATCCCACGGCTCGGCAATGAGTTTGACCTGCGAGATGACCGGGTCTTGATGGATGATGTCGAAGAACGCGCCCAGCTTGTCCACCTCATGCAGCTCTCGCGCCAGCGTACTGGCCAGATCGAAGCGAAACCCGTCCACGTGCATGTGCGTGATCCAATACCGCAAGCTGTCCATCACGAGCTGCAGCACGCGCGGATTGCGCATGTGAAAGGTGTTTCCGCAGCCCGTAAAGTCCATGTAATAGCGCGAGTCTTCAGGCGACAGGCGATAGTACGATGCGTTGTCGATGCCGCGGAAGGAGAGCGTGGGACCGAGATGATTGCCCTCGGCCGTGTGGTTATAGACGACGTCCAAGATGACTTCGATGCCGGCCGCGTGCAGGTTGCGGACCATCATCTTGAACTCGCGGACAACGTCGCCGGCCGCTTCGACGGAGGCATAGCGGCTGGCAGGCGCAAAAAACCCGAGCGTGTTATAGCCCCAGTAGTTCACCAAGCCGCGGTCGACTAAATGCCGGTCGTCGACCGGCTCGTGCACGGGCAGGAGCTCGACCGCCGTGACGCCCAAGTTGCGCAAATAGCGGATGGCGGCGTCCGAGGCCAGCCCGCCGTAGGTGCCGCGCAGGTTTTCGGGCACTTCCTCGTGCAGTTTGGTGAAGCCCTTGACGTGCACTTCGTAGATGAGCGTTTTGCTCCACGAGGTGTTGGGCGGGCGGTCGTCTCCCCACGTGAATGCCTCGTCCACCACGGCGGCCAAGGGAGCGAACTTGGCATTATCGCGCTCGTCGAACGACAGGTCGGCCTTGGGATCGCCGACCTTATATCCCCACAACTCGTCCGACCAGCGCGTTTGTCGCGCGATCGCCTTGGCATACGGATCGAGCAACACCTTGTTGCGATTGAAGCGATGGCCTTCCGCCGGATTGTAGGGGCCGTCCACGCGGTAGCCATAGGCTTGCCCCGGCAGGGCATCGGGCAGATACGCATGCCACACCATGTCGGTCTGCTCGACGAGCTTGACCGTGTGGGTCGGCGCTTCGGAATCGGGTGAGTCGAACAGGCACAGCTCGACGCCGGTCGCATGCTCCGAATAGATGGCGAAGTTCGTCCCGCTGCCATCCCAGGTAGCGCCCAATGGATACGGCCGTCCCGGCCAGACTCTCAGTTTCATGAAGTCCTTACTTTCGCGAAAAGAAATGAGAAGATCACGCAGGCGCGCCGATCAACAGGGCGACGGGAAACGATCGAAAAACGCTGGCGACGTCCAGCCGATGGCGGTCTTCCCCTGCGGAAGTGGTTTCATAGGTTTGCCCGGTGAGGACGTGCCGCCAGCTCGCGGGCGCTTCCGGCGGCAGTTCCAGATCGGTTCCTTGCCACCAGTCGGCCAACCGCCAGGAGCCGCCGGGCGGAGCCTCGCACTCCCGCGTCGCTTGATACACCAGGCGTGGCACGAGGCAAATGGCCCACTCATTGTCGGCTACGCGAGCAAAGGCGCATAGATTGCCTTTGCGTGGTCCTTCGGCAAACAGCGGCTGATACAGCCCTTCGCACAGCGCGCGGCTGGCGGCGCGCAACGTCAACGCGCGCCAAATCGTAAACAGCTTGATTCGCTCATCCGGCCACGCGCGCAACAGCTCGGCCGCCAGCTCGCCCAGGTTGTGATCGGCGCGTTTGCGCAGGCAGGCCAGCGCCTGGCGGCGCGCATCGAAATCGACACTGCGGCGGTTATCGGGATCGACCAGGTTGAAATCCCAAAACTCGACGCCGCGATAAAAGTCGGGAACGCCGGGCGCGCACGATTTGACCAGCGTTTGCGCGAGCGCGTTCACAAAACCGGCATCCGCCACGGAGCGCGCGAAGGCCGACATTTCCTCGACAAACGGAGTGTCGAACGCGCCCAGAATGGCGCGAATGAAATTCACCACCGCCTGGTCATATTCTTCGTAGGGGGCCAACCAACTGGTGTGCAACTTGGCTTCCCGCAGCGCCTTGTCCAAATAGCCTACGATGCGCTCGACATACTCTTGCCGGGCTGGCTCCGCGAGCGGCCGCAACGGCCAGGTGCCCAGCAGCGTCTGATAAATCAGGTATTCTTCGTTCGCGTCCGGCACCGCCGCGCCGTCGAGCTCGGTGCGCGCTTGCGCGTTGAGCCCATGCCAGCGACGAATGGCGGCGTCCCATGTCTCGGGCGTTTCGGAGAGCACGTCCAGCCGGGCGCGCAAATCCTCGCCGCGCTTAGTGTCGTGCGTGCCTGTCGAGAGCATGGTGCGCGGCCAGCTCGATGACTGCTCTTGAATCCGCCGATGAAACAGCTCGACGGAAATGCCGGGCACGGAAGGTTCGCCGCCGACCTCATTCAAAGAGGCCAAGGGAAAGTATCGGTAGAACGAAGTATCTTCGAGCCCCTTGGCCGTGACCGGTCCGGTGAACTGCTGAAAGCGGCGTATGAAGCGATGCCGCTCGTCGCGATCGGCCTGGCTGAGCCCCTCGGGGTCTTCCAGCAGCAGCACCGAGGCCGTGAAATCGAAGAACGTAGGGCTCATAGCCGGGTTGCCACGCTTGGCCGCCCGAATGGCTTCCACGATGCGCCGCCGATCTTCCTCGCGAAGCTCGTTTTGTTCGGGGCGGATATACGTGCGATACACCGGAAAATAGGCGACGACCTCGCGCAGGGCACGAAACAGCGAAGCGCGCGTGAAATCGCGCGACCAGCGATGTTGCTCCGAAATGCGATCGAGTTGCTGCGCCAGCATGTAGAGTTCCGACGACAACGAGCTCGCCAGAATCGTGCGCTTGCTCTCATGCAGCACATCGCGAAACGTTTCATGGATTTCGGTAAACCGCGCGTAGATGTCGCGCAGGGCGTATGCTCCCAAGCGATCGACAAAGATTCCATTGAGCAGATTTAAAAAGTCGTAGCCGGTGGTGCCATCGACCGGCCAGTCGGAAGGCAGATTCTCATCGTAAGCCAAAATCTTTTCGACCAGCGTGTACAGCTTGTGCCCGTGCCGCTGTGCCTGGTCCTGACCGCCGGCGGCCGTCGCGCGCTCGACCGCGTCGGCCAGGTTCGTCAAGTATTGCTGCGGGTCGAATAGTCCGTCCGCATGGTCGATGCGCAGCGCCGTTACCCAGCCTGAGGCAATGAACCGCAAGACGGTCTCGTGAACCGCGTCGAACACTTCGGGGTCTTCTACGCGAATCGCGGCTAGTGCGTCGACGTCGAAGAAGCGCCGATAGTTGATCTCGTCGGTCGCGACGCGCCAGTAGCAAAGCCGATAGGGCTGATCATTGATGAAGGCCTCCAACCGGTCGAAGCTGGCCGGCTCGCCGCGCTGGCCGTTGTATTCAACAATCGCGCGCTCGAGCGCGCCGGCAATCGGCGGGCTGGCGCCCAGCAAAGTCCAGAGCCGTCGGCGCGCGACTTCGCTCTCCCGGTGCCGCTCCTGAAAATCCTCGGCCGATCGCGCCGACCGCTTGGGCAGGTGCTCGAGTCCCGTGATGATGCTCTCGAACTCCATGCGCTCCGGGACGTCGGGCCCGAGCTCTTCGGAGATAAAATCCAGCACCAGCCGCAAAATGGGAACCCAGGTCTGCGGATCGGTTGGAAACGAACGCTCGTAATAGCGAATGACGAGGCGCTGATCGTGATAGGCGAGCGTGAGCTGCTGCTCTTCCAGAACCTTGCCGAACTGATCGCCCAGCACCGGCAGCAACACGCGGCCGCGGAGCGCCTCCTTGGGCGGGCGCCAGTCGATGTCGAAATACTTGGCGTAGCTCGAGCTGGGTCCGTGTTCGAGCACGTCTTGCCACCACACGTTGTTCTCGTCATCGATGCCCATGTGATTGGGAACGATGTCGACCATCAGGCCCATGCCGCGCTCGCGCAGAGTCTCGGCCATGCGCACGAAGTCGTCTTCCGTGCCGAGTTCCGGGTCGGGCATGCGGTGGTCGACCACGTCATAGCCATGCGCGCTGCCATGCCGCGCGCGAAAGAACGGCGAGAGATAAGCGGCCCCGATCCCCAGTTCGGCCAGGTAGTCGCTCAGGCCGGCCACGCCGTCAAAGCGCAACTGGCCGCTGAGCTGCAGGCGGTAGGTCGAGCTGGGAATGTTCCTGTGGGCCGAGCTCAAGCGCGGGGTCCTTGTCGCCGGGTTTAGCAGCCTCGAATTGTCGATCTACGCAAACACATGACGTGAGCTCAATCCTGAGGACGCAAGACGAGGGCAGGCGAATGCGACTCAAACTACCACCCTGGTCATCATTAGACCAGCGCGGCAATGATCCACTCACGCGGCTGGGGCCGAGCGGCGCGGTTGGGGCGTCTGAAGCGGGTGCAGCTTGCAGCTAACGTGCCAAGCGGCTTGGCGCGCGGCGCGCGGATTGCATTTCCCGCAGCCACCGCGTGCACGAACGAAGAGGCCCGTTCCCGAGGTTTGCAATGCTAACGCCCGTCGCCCGACAGCTTCCGATCGGGGCCGAGGTGGGCAGTGATGGCGTGCACTTGCGGGTCTGGGCGCCCAATCATCGACGGGTGCGAGCCGAGCTGTGGCGGGCCGAGGGCAGCGCGCGACAAACGGTCGACCTGCAAGCCGAGCCGGGCGGCTATTTTGGCGGCTTCGTGCCAGGTGCGCAGGCCGGCTGGGATTATCACTTTCTACTCGGTCATTCGGGGCAGCCGTGGGCCGATCCTGCCTCGCGCTTCCAGCCGTCGGGCCCTCTCGGCCCTTCGCGTGTCATCGACCCCAGCCAGTACCCTTGGGACGATCGTGAGTGGCCCGGCATCGCGACCCACGGGCACGTGATCTACGAGATGCACGTCGGCACGTTCACGCCTGAAGGAACGTGGGGCGCCGCGGCCAGGCAACTGGCTGAACTGTCCGACTTGGGGATTACGCTGATCGAGCTGATGCCGGTCGCCGAGTTCAAGGGCGCTTTCGGCTGGAGCTACGACAACACGCATTGGTACGCGCCGACGCACCTGTATGGAACACCGGATGACTTTCGCGCCTTTGTCGACGAGGCGCACCGCGTAGGGATCGGCGTCGCGCTGGACGTGGTTTACAACCATTTCAGCCAACCCGCCGAGCAGTTCGTGCGCGCTTTTGCGAAAGGGTACACTTCTCGCCGCTACAAAAGCGAGTGGGGCTACGCTGTCAATTTTGACGACCAGGGTTCGCCGGCAGTGCGAGAGTTCGTGCTTGCGAACGTCGAGATGTGGATGCGCGAGTATCACCTGGACGGCTTGCGCGTGGATGCGACGCAAGGTTTTGAAGACCGCTCGCCCGAGCACATTTTGCTGGAAATCTGCCGCACGGCGCGGCGCGCCGCCGGGGAGCGCGAGGTGATCGTGATCGGTGAGAATGAGCCGCAACGCGCCGAGCTATTGTGTGCGGGCCAAGAAGGCGGATGCGAGTTCGACGCCATGTGGAACGACGACTTTCATCATGCGGCCCAAGTGCGGCTGACTGGCAAGCGCGAGGGCTACTACCACGACTATCGCGGCGCGGCGGAGGAGTTCGCCGCGGGAGCCCGTTTTGGCTATTTG
>DATJEN010000326.1:0-2056 GCA_035496575.1 Pirellulales bacterium | reverse complement strand
GCTCCTTGCAATTCGCCCTGCGAGCTGCGCGGGATTTGCTTCGACATAATGGCATTGAGCGAAGGATACGCCAGGCCCGTCAACGCCGCGCCGGCCAGGCAAACAAACAGCATCCAACCGCGGTCGGCAAACGCGTAGCCTAGAAATCCCAGCGCGCCGTCGGTAAATCCAATCAGCACGGCCAGGTGCTCGCCTATGCGCGGGATGATCACGCGCGTCAGGCCCCCCTGCACGATCGCCATCGTGACACCGGCAAATGCCAGCGACATGCCGATCTCCCCCTCGCTCCAACCGAATTTGAACTTGGTGTAGTAAGCCCACGTGTTCGGCAACGACTGATGGGCGAGCTGCCACAGGAACAGCGCTCCGGCCAAGGCGAACACCACGGGATAACGACGCATTTGCAGAACCGTGCCAATCGTATTGGCGCGCTTCCACGAGAACGGCCGGCGGGCATCGGCCGGCAGGCTCTCGGGCAGGACGAAAAAGCCGTACAGCAAATTCACAAACGCCAGGGCGGCCGCGGCGAAAAAGGGCGCTCGCGCCCCCATGCCGCCCAGCAGTCCGCCGATGGCCGGGCCCAAAATAAATCCCACGCCGAACGCGGCGCCGATCATGCCGAAATTCTGGGCTCGTTTCTCGGGCGAGCTGATGTCGGCCACATAGGCGTTGGCCGTGGTGTGCGCAGCACCGGCAATGCCCGCCACGACGCGCCCTAGAAACAGCCAGTTGAGCGTGGGGGCAAATCCCATCAGGGCGTAGTCGCAGCCGAAGGCCAGCAGCGACAGCAAGAGCACGGGCCGGCGGCCGAAGTGGTCGCTCAAGTTGCCGATCACGGGGCCGCACAAGAACTGCGCAATCGCATAGGCGAATGCCAGCCATCCGCCATCGAGTGAGGCTTCGCCGATCCCCTGCCCCGTCAGATCCATGATCAACTGCGGCGTCACCGGCATGATGATGCCGAAGCCGATCGTGTCGATCAGCACCGTGACGAAGATGAACGCCAGCGCATGCGGCGAGTGGTGCTTGGCCATACGCGTTAGCCAATTTTACGCTTAAGCTCGTTGAGCAAGGTGAGCGCCCGGCCGATCTCGGCTTTCTGCCGCTCGGGGTCTTGCGGCAGTTCGCGCTCGATCGTCAAAGGTCCACGATAGCCGATCTGGTCGAGCGTGCGCACGTAGGTTTCCATGCCGACGTCGCCCTCGTCCAAGGCCACTTCGGCGCCCCACTCGCGGCCGGGACTCGCGGCCCAGGTGGCGTCCTTGCAGTGCACGCTGCGCACGTATTTGCCCACCTTTTTCAAGGCTTCGATGGGCTCGCCCGACCCATACAGGATCATGTTCGCGGGATCGAAATTGATGAATAAATTGTCGCGCTCCACGTCGTGAATAAAGCGCAGCAAGGTGTCTTCCGGTTCTTGCCCTGTTTCCAGGTGCAGAGCCTGGTTCAGTCCGCGGCAATGGTCACACAGCTCGCGCGTGACGGCCAGCACGTCGCGGTACAACGCGTCGGACGTATCGTGCGGGACAAAGCCCAGATGCAGGGCAACTACGTCGACGTTCAACACGCGGGCAAACTCGGCGATCTCTTTCATCTCGCGCGTGCGCTGAGCCCTGGTTTCGGGCGGCACCAGGCCCACGGTGCGGGTGACGGTCGGAATATCGGCATAACTCTCACCCTCGAAGCCGCCGAAGACGGCCGTGATCGTCAGTCCCAGCTCGCCCAGCCGGCCCAGAAAACGCCGAGCGTGCTCGGCCGTGCGGGTCTGCTGGTGAGGAGCATGGAGCTGAATGGTGGGCACGCCGAGCTCGTGAGCGACTTCGAGCTTTACGCCAAGGCCAGCGTCGATGCTGGCAAATACCCCGAGAGGCCACTTTTCCACGGCCGGTGTTCCTGTGGTTAAAGGCTGGTATGGCACGCGCTGCCACGACATGGGACCAACATCGTTGCCGATTCGCGCAAAGGCGTCAAATCGCTCGCTACTGCTTGTGAGCGCAACGGTTATCAGCACCCCGCGGACGAGGACGGCCTGTAACATCCCCGCTAGCTGGCGTTT
>DATJEN010000325.1:0-9614 GCA_035496575.1 Pirellulales bacterium | reverse complement strand
GACCGGCCCGATCGCATCGATCGGGATGCTGCGCATGCCGTTGTCGGTGAGCAGGTTCAGGTACTCGACCTCGATGACCTGGTCCTTGCCGATGTCGCGCTTGCGTTTTTCCACGCCCAACAGCACGCCCGACACGGCCGTGGGCTGTTCGATCTGGATGCGCTGACCGCGGATTTGATCCAGGATTTGTCCCAGGGTTGGATTGTCGGTCAGATCGATAGGAAAGGTTTGCAACGTTTTCGTGATCGGGTCGCGCGAGCCATAGGTGACCGTCGAAATCTTTCCGCCGCCTCGATCCTCGAGCACCATGCTCTTGAGCAAGTCGTTGATTTCCTCGACCCGGAACTTCAGCTCGATCTTGGCGTCCCCCTCGACCTGGCCGCGATGTTCAAAGTAGCCCAATCCCGAGTTGAACAGGATGACCTTGTTGAGCGGCAGCGGGGGTTTTTCGTTTTCTTCGGCGCGGGCGAACGGCGCAAGGGACAGGCTTGCAGAGCAGGCGGCGAGCAAGAGTCCACGGCGGCAAACGGCGGCGAATCGATTCGCGAACATGATGCATCTGCTCCTGGAAATGCGGAGAAACGGCGCGAGACAGGAAGCCGCGAGCCCCGCGGCAATTCTAGCTTTTTAGACGCGAGACGGTGGGGAAAAGTTCCACTTCCCCGCGCGAATTGCCGCAATCCATGACAGCGTGCAACTACCCGCGCGCTCCACAACGCCCAAGCGGGCCTAGCTGGACCAATAGGCGCGCAGGGTCTCGGCGGCTGAAATGCCAGCCAGCGAAAAGAAGAACACGCCCGCGCCAGCCATGCCGGCGATCGCGAACCAACCGGGCCGCAATGCTTTTGGAAGCAGCGTGCAGTTGATCACGAGCGTGTGGAAGCAACTGAAACCGAGCGCGAAGTTCATAATGTTGGTGGCGATGGTCAATAGCGCGAGGGGTTCGCCGGTGGACAGCAAAAACAAGCCCAGCACCATGTAGCCGATCAAAACGCCGAAGTACAGCGTCTTGATGTGCTTGGGGTCCCACACGCGCAAGCGGCGGCTAGAGGTCCACACCACGTCCACCCAGCGGCGAATAATGCCGTCGGCCGAGGTCGCCATGGCCGGCGCGAGCACAAGGAATCCGCACAGCAGGGTCATGTACCACACCACGGACCCGGCCAGTCCACCCCAAGCGGTGGCGACCGCGCCTTGCACGCCGTCGGCAGTCATGCCGGCCGCGTACCATTTGCTGACCTCGGTTCCGCGGCGCAAAAACTGAACCGAGAGCATGCTGGGCAGGGCCATCCCCAGAAAACACGCGGGCATCCAAACGACCAACTGGTCGCGCAGCACGTGGCGCAGCCAGCGCCTCCAACGCGGCAAGGATTCGGGAGTGGCGTCGAAGACCATGCCGACGTGTGAGAGCTCGATATTGTGCCCACCGACGAGACTGGGAATGGCGCCGACACAATGCCCCATGCCCCAGCCTTGATCGCGCGTGTAGTTGCTGATCGGCGCGTTCGACAAACCACCGCAACCGGCGATCGCCGCAAATGCGGCCAGTAGCGCGATGGTGCTGAAATCGATGGTGGGGAATCCGCGACCTTCGATCAGCGAAACGAAGACATTTTCAGTGGAGTCTCCGTCTCGGGTGCCGTCACCATCCAGGTCCTGAAACTTGTCCGGATTGCCGTCGCCATTGATGTCGGCCCACGCGTCGGGTCTGCCATCTCCATCGCTATCGATCGTGGGTGGCAAAGCCGGCTCGATCACATCCAGATGGCCATCGCCGTCCCAATCTTCGCCCGGATCGAGCACGCCATTGCCGTTCGTATCTTCGCCGCGCTGGATGGGCACGGTGCCGAAGCGAAAGAAGCCGGTGACGATTTCGCGCCAGGTGGAACCGCTGGAGAAGAAGATGGCGATGAACAGCAAGAAGCCGAGCACGGTGACGATCTTGAAGGACATCACCTTTTTCAAGGTGTCGTAAATCTTGCCCCCGAAGATCAAGGGCAGCATGGCCGCCAGGAACACGACAATGCCCAGACCGCGCACGAGCGATTCTTCTTGTGGCCCGTTCGGAATGCGGCCCAGGTAAATCGCCGCCAAGGGCGTGGCCGCGTTAGCCGCCAGGTACGGGAACACCGCCCCGAAATCCAACAGCAAGTACATGAACAACCAGAACCGCGGGCCGGGCAACGTGCGAAACTTGCCCGTGAAGATCGGTTCGCCGGTGTACAGGGCGTAGCGGCTGATTTCGAAGTTATAGAACACCTGGCCCACGATGCTGAGCGTGGCCAGCCACATCAGCGCGCCGCCATAGCGCGCCGTGACGGCGGGACCAGCCAACCATTCGCCGCCGCCGATGGCCGAACCGCCTACGAGCAAACCCGGGCCCAACATGGCGAACCAGTTTTTCCAGGTGAACGTGGGCGCATCGACCAACTGGCCGACGTTCCAGCGAGGCATGTCGTGCGAGCCAGGCCATGGCGCAAGCGCGGCCTCGGGCTGCTCTTCGGGGGGTGCGATCGAGCCTAACGCCATTCGAAGCTTTGCCTGTACCTGGGGTGCGCGAAGGAGCCGTTGGCGGGAGGGAGGTTAAACACGCAAGCAGATTTCACCAATCACGTGTATAACCAGCCGTCCAACCGCCGTCCACTGTCAGCACGGCTCCATTGATATAGCCCGCCGCCGGGCTTACCAGGAACGTCACGGCCTGCGCGATTTCCTCCGGCGTGCCAGGCCGACCGAGCGGAATGTGCGCGAGCAGGCTTTCGGCCAGCGCGGTCTTGTCCCCTTCAGGACCATAGAACAACGCGCGCGTGCCGCGCGTCACGATCGAGCCCGGCGCTACGCAGTTGGTAAGGATGTTGCGCGGGCCAAGCTCAAGCGCCATCGATCGGGTGAGATTGACGACGCCGGCTTTCGCGGCGACGTAGGCGCTTTGCAGCCGCAACGGAACCAGGCCCGCTATCGAGGCAATGTTCACGATGCGTCCGCCGCCCCGGCGAATCATCTCCGGCACGACAGCCTGGCTGACGACAAACACGCCGGTCAGGTCGACGCGGAGGATGTTGTCCCAGTCCGCGCGCGAATACTCGTGGATTGGGCGGCGGTCCTTGAGCGTGTTGATGCCCGCGTTGTTGATGAGAATGCTGATCGGACCGAGGCGGTTGCGAACTTGCTCTTCGATGGCGGCCAGCCGGGCGGGGTCCGATACGTCGCCAGCCAGCGCGATCACCGATTGGCCCGCGGCGCCGAGCTCTTTGGCGGTTTGCTCGGCCATTGCACCATCCAAATCCACGATGGCGACCGCGGCTCCGTTCGAGAGCAAGCTGTGCGTCGTGGCGCGGCCGATCCCCTGCGCTCCGCCGGTCACGAGCGCGACTTGCCCCTTGAGATCGACTTGCATGGCGTGCCTCCGAAGGCTTGGGCTGGCGACGGTTGCGCTAGATAGGACTTATCGACGGTTCGCCGCTATCGGTGCGAGCGCTCGATTCCGAAATTCAGCTTCAACTGCGGGTCTTTCTCGGAGTCGGGATTCAGTTCTTTGAAGAGCAGGCTGGGTTGGATGTCGCGATTGTGTTGATATTTGTCGCTGGCGTACTCGGTGATCGCGCCGTTGATCTCGTGGTAGAAAATCTGGCAAATCGGCACGCCGGGATACACGCGCACGGGCTGCACCGCGAACATCTCTAGCGTCCAGTAGCCGCAAAAGCCCACGTCGCCGAAGCCGGCCGTCACGTGCACGAAGAGTCCCAGGCGTCCCACCGACGAGCGTCCTTCGATCATGGGCACAAAGCCGTGCGTCTCGGTGCGCTCGACGGTGCGGCCGAGGTAGAGCTGATTCGGCCCCAGCACGAAACCTTCAGACGGCAGCGCGATGCGGCGCACGCGGTTGGCTTTGGCCATGTCGAGCACGACCTCTTCATAGGTCATGAGCTCGTTGTGCAGCGTTAGGTTGTAGCTGTTGGGATTGAGATTCGACTCCTGGAAGGGGTCGATCTGGATGTTGCCGCCCAGGTGCTTGCGAATTTCGTGGCCGGAGAGAATCATGGCGTCACTGTCCTTGTGGTCTCGCTAACCGCGCTCAGTCGAGCAGGGAGCCATCCGCGACTCCGATTTTGGGGCAAATGTCCTTCAGCGGGCAAATGGAGCACTTGGGTTTGCGCGCGGCGCAGATTTGGCGGCCGTGCAGAATCACGCGATGGCTGAAGTCGATCCACTCGCGCTTGGGAATCTGAGCCATTAAATCCTGCTCGATCTTGACCGCGTCGGTTTGGCTCGTCATGCCCAGACGTCGCGTAACGCGCGTGACGTGCGTGTCCACCACGACACCGCTGGCGATGCCGAACGCGGTTCCCAGCACGACGTTCGCCGTTTTCCGTCCGACGCCGGGCAGCTCGACCAAGGCGTCCAAGTCTTGAGGAACGTTGCCGCCGTACTCTTCGACCAGCTTGCGGCTGGCGCCTTGGATGCTCTTGGCCTTCATGCGGAAGAATCCGGCGGTTTGGATCGCGCGCTCCAAGTCAGGCGTTTTCGCACGCGCAAAATCGGCGGCAGAGCGATATTTTTTGAACAAGTCGCGCGTGACCATGTTGACCCGGGCGTCAGTGCACTGGGCCGAAAGAATGGTCGCGATGAGCAGCTCGAGTGGGGTTTTGAAGTTGAGCGCACAGCGCGCGATCGGGTACGCCGTCTTGAGCCGCCGTACGATTTTGGCGGCATGCCGTTTTGCGTCTGCGGTCGCGACCATGCGCACCCTGGCAAAATCGAGAATGGCTGGCACCTGGGAAAGAGGCGCGAGTGAGGGGTGCGCCCACGGCAGCGGCTAATTCTCCCGCACCCGGCCGGAAAGTGTCAAGTATCGGGCACGACGCCCTCAAGACTGACGGATTCGCGCTGGCTTGCGCGTCAGCCCCTGCTTGTCAGCTTGAACAAGCGGCGGGCGTTTTCGGTGGTCTGCCGCCCGAGTTCAGCGGCGGATTGGCCCCGCGCTTCGGCCACCACATTTAGGGTATGGACGATGTTGGCCGGCTCGTTGCGCTTCCCACGCAGCGGATGCGGTGACAAGTAGGGGCTGTCGGTCTCGAGCAGAATCCGCTCGCCGGGAATTTTGGCGGCTACAGCCCGCAGGTCATCCGACTTTTTGAAGGTCACCATGCCGGCGAAGCTGATGTACATGCCCAGCGCCAGGCACGTTTCGGCCAGCGTGCTCGAGCCCGTAAAAGAATGCATGACTCCGCGCAAGGGTCCGCGACGGCGAGCTTCTTCGAGCATGGCCAGGATTTCGTTCTCGCTTTCCCGCGTGTGAACGATAAACGGCACGTCACGCGCTTGTGACAAGCGAATGTGCCGGTCGAAGTAATCTTGCTGCAGCGGCAAAGGAGCGTAATCGCGATAACAATCCAGGCCCGTCTCGCCAAGCGCGTGCACTTTGGGCTGATCGAGCAGGGCCACCACGCGGTCCCAATCCCCCGGCTGAACCTCGGCGGCGTAATTGGGATGAATGCCGACCGCGGCCACGACGGCCGGGTTCTCGCTGGCCAGGGTGACAACCGCCTGGCTCGATGCCGCCGTCACGCCAATCGCGACAATGGTCTCGATGCCCGCTTCGAGCGCTCGACTGATGGCCAGGTCACGGTCGGGATCGAATTCTTCCTGGTCCAGGTGAGCGTGCGTGTCGACCAGGGACATGGCGTGTCAGAATCGAGTTTCACAAGGTCAGGCGCCGTTGGAAGCGGGTTGGCTGGCCAGCTCTTCGAGTGACTCCAGATGCCCGCGGGCTGCTCCGAGCGCTTCGTCGGCCAGCGCCGCGGCCTTACGGTCGGCCGCGAGCTCGGCAGCGCACCCTTCCAGGGCAGCGATGTCTTTCTTCTGGTACTCGATCAGTTTCTTCACCAAGAAGTCGAGCGACAAATCGTGCATGTCCAAAAACTCGATCGGGAACTCACCGATTTCGGTAGGCCCCAGCGCCATGACCGCTTGTGCCACACGTGTCGATAGCTGCTTCTGATCGGCCACGATGTTGCGCAGGGTGGCCACCGCCTTTTCATCACCACGATGCGTCCACGGACAGGCGTAATCGAGGTACTGGGGCAGCGAACGATAGAGGATCGTCAGCAGCCGGTTGAGCGCATGGTAAGTGCCAAGCTTCGTCATCGGTTGCGTCCGTGTGTGGGGAGTGAGGCGCTGTCGAGCTAGAACAATTGACGTGTGGCCGAGTTGGCCAGTTCCGCCAGTTCGTTCCACCAGATACCCAGGATAACGACTGGCAACGTGACCAGTGCCATGTAAGTGGCGGGGATGAAAGGCATCGTGCTGGCTACGCGCTGTTCTGGCTCGGGGTCCATGGTCATCACTTTTACGACCCGCAGATAATAAACCAGGCTGATCGCGGTGTTCAAGCCGGCGATAACCAGCACGGTCCATAGCTTGGCCTGCACCAGATAGTAAAAAATCTGCAGCTTGCCGACGAAGCCGGCGAACGGGGGCAAGCCGATCAGGCTGATGAGGATGATCGAAAAGCAAATCACTACCAAGGGCGAGCGGCGGATCAAACCGCCGTATTCGGCGATCTCCTCGCTGTGCAGCGTATTGCGCAAGAACGCCACGATCGCGAACGCGCCCAAGTTCATGAACAGATACACGCCCGCATAGAACGCCATGGCGCCAAGGGCCGCGCGAGCGGCCTCGGGGTCGGCGCCGGCCAACGCCATCGCGGCGGGCACGGGCATGATCATGTATCCGGCCTGCGCGATGGTGGAATAGGCCAGCATCCGCTTGATGTTCGTCTGGCCGTAAGCCGCCAGGTTTCCGAACGTGCAGGTGATCACGGCCACGAACGCCAATAACTGCCAGGTGAACGTGCGCGCCGGTGCCAGGGCGGCGAGCTGTTGGGCGCGATCGGATTCCGCGGCAGCGGATGGTGCCGACCCTTGGGATGACGAATCGGCGGTGGCAGCACGATCGGCTGCTGTTTGCTCGGCCACATTCAGCACGGCCACCGCGGCGGGTTCATTCGAGGGTGTAGGAATGTAACCGAATCCAACCGCCACGCGCACCAACAATGCGAGTGCAGCGGCCTTGGACGCCACGGACAAAAAGGCATCCACCTCGGCAGTGGCTCCTTCGAACACGTCGGGGCACCAGAAGTGGAAGGGAACGGCCGACAGCTTGAAGGCCACGCCAACCATAATCATCAAACCGCCCAACGCCAGCACCATGTTGGTGCCGCCGGATGCGCCATGCTCCGCCTGGGTGGAGAGCAACTCGGCCAGTCGCACCGCCATCGTCGGCATATGGACCGATCCCAACAGGCCTGCCAGCAAGCTGACGCCATAGAGCATGATGCCCGCGGCGCCAGCGCCATACACGGCATATTTCAGGGCGGCTTCGCTGCTTTGGCGGCGCCCTTTCAGCAAACCGGCCAGAGCATAGGAAGGCACGCTCGCCATCTCCACGCCCAGAAAGATCATGAGCAAATGATTGGCCGACGCCATGATGCACATACCCAGCGTAGCGCCGAGCACCAGCACATACACGTCCGGCGCCGCATCGCGATCAGGCACGCCAGAGATGCGCGTGAAGATCGTAAAGGCCACGGCAAAGAAAAACAGCAGCGTGCGGAAATAGACGGTGAACGAATCGTTGACGAGCAGGCCGGTGAAAATCTCGCTCGACTGCCCGAGCGGGTGCCAAGGCCCGGCCAGATATAAGGCCACGAGGGAGCCAACGAGCGCGACGTAGAACGAATCGATGCGGCTCGTCACGCGCGGAATGCGCAACAGCAAAATCAGCACGATGGTGACGCACAGCGTCAACTCGCCCTGGAAGCCAGCGGTGCTGGCCAGGGTGTCGGAAACGAGCGCCTGGATGAGGTTGAACAAAGCCACGTGAGTTTATCGCTTCGGTTTGTTGCGTCGTGGCGGCGAGCCGGCCAGGCGACGCGGCTGAATCTAATATCGGGATGGAGGAGCGAGGCTGGCCTGCGGCTTTTCAAGGCCGGCGGAATCGCCTTCTTTTACCGAGACATTTTCTACGTTCGAGCGGCGCGGCGACGCTTCGTCTTTTTTCGTCCAGGCGGTCAGATCGTCGACCGTGCGATCGATGCTGGGCGTCATGTAGCGAAAGATGGCTTGCGGATAGACGCCAAACAGAATGGCCAATGCCAACAACGGCGCCGCGATGGACAGCTCGCGAGGCGTGATCGGATAGAGATGATCGCCGTGCGGCCCTTTGTATTCCGGACCCAGGTACACGCGCTGCAAGGTCCACAGGATGTAAGCGGCGGTGAGAATCACTACCGAGGCCGAGATCACGGCCAGCGCGTGGTTGTAGTTCCAAACCGATAGCGTGACCAGCACTTCGCCGATGAAGCCGCACAAGCCCGGCAGCCCCAGCCCGGCGAAGAAAATTCCGATCGCCAGCCCCGAGTAGACGGGCATCTTGGCGAACAGGCCGCCGAATTGGTTGAGATTGCGGTGATGCACCCGGTCGTAGATCACGCCCACCAAAAAGAACATGCCGGGAGAGCTGATCCCGTGGGCGATCATCTGGAACATCGCGCCATTCACGCCCATCTTCCAGGCGTCCGAATTGAATTGCTGCCCATCCACGCTCCACATGCCAAGACTCCACACGCCGATCCCCAGCACCACGTAGCCCATGTGGCTGACGGAGCTGTAGGCGACGAGTCGCTTAAAGTCTTTTTGCGCGAGCGCCGCAAAGGCGCCGTAGACCATGCTCACCACGCCTAGCAAGCACACGAAGTACGCCAGGTCATAGGCCGCCTGCGGACAGATGGGATAACAAATACGAAGGATGCCGTAGCCGCCCATCTTCAACAACACGCCGGCCAGAATCATCGAGATCGGCGTGGGGGCTTCGACGTGCGCGTCGGGCAGCCAGGTGTGCAGCGGCACCGAGGGCACCTTGATCACGAAGCCCAACAACAACAGCAGGAAGGCCCACCATTGCAGGCTCTTGCCCAACAGCAACGTGTCATTGAACACGTCGCTGTGTTGTCCGAGCTGTTGCAGCGCGAGGATGTTGAACGTGTGCACCGGGTTGGGGGACGAACGCACCTGGCCAATTTGGGCTGTTTGCTCGGCCGGGTCCAGGCTGGCAGTTACGGCGCTCGAGGCGATCAACTGCTCATCGCTGAGCTGGCGCAGGTCGCTGGCGAAATACAGCATCAGGATCGCGATCAACATGAACACGCTACCCAGCAGCGTGTACAGGAAGAACTTGATGGCCGCGTACTCGCGGCGCGGACCACCCCACACTCCAATCAGGAAATACATGGGCAGCAGCATGACTTCCCAGAACACATAGAACAAAAAGAAGTCGAGCGCCAGAAACACGCCCAGCATGCCGGTCTCGAGCAGCAGGAACAGGATCAGGTAGCCGCGGACGTACTTCTCAATGCTCCACGACGCGATCATCGCCAGGAAACAGACGAGCGTCGTGAGGATCACCAGCAGCAGGCTGATGCCGTCGATGCCGAGGCGGAAGTAGACGTTCCAGGTGGGAATCCAGTTGGCGACGACGTTCATCTGGAACGCGCCGACGTAGTCACCGGCACCCGTGGCGGAGTTGAACCCGCGCCACATTTCGAGCGAGAGCAC
>DATJEN010000324.1:0-14367 GCA_035496575.1 Pirellulales bacterium | reverse complement strand
GCGCCCGCGCACATGGGGCAGGGCTCGAGCGTGACATACAGCGTGCAGCCCTCGAGGCGCCAATCGCCGATCGCGCCGGCGGCTTGCGTGATGGCGATCATCTCGGCATGGGCCGTGGGGTCGTGCAGTTGCTCGCGCTGGTTATGCGCCGAGGCAATCACGCGGTCGTCGCGCACGATGACGGCGCCGATCGGCACTTCCTCCTCGGCCAGCGCCCGTTCGGCCTCGGCCAGCGCCATTCGCATGAAAAGCTCGTGCAAGGCAATCGCTCCTCGCGTCATCGTCCGGCCAGCTAGCCGCGCAGGCCGGCCGCGCGCATCAGCTTGTCGGTCTCGCGATAGGCCTCTTCCACCCATTCGACAATGCGCTCGGGTTGGGGCGAGTATTCCAACTCGATGGAAATGGTCCGCTCTCGAAGATCGAGCTCTGCAATCTCGCGCAAGTAAGGCATGAAATCCACGACGCCACGGCCAGGGGGCAAGTCGCCATGCACGCGGCCGTCGCAATCGGAGAGATGCACGTGTCCCACGCGGCCCGCCAGCCGGCGAATCTCGCGCGCCTCGACTTTTGAGAGCACCAGGTGCGAGATGTCGAGATTGGCCTTTACGTTGGCTTGCCCCACGTCATCGAGGAAGCGAACCATGGTGTCCACATTGTTGACGAGCGATTGGGCAAACGGCTCGAGCTCGAGCACAATTTCCAGGTCGAGACCGGCGGCCAACGTGCCCAACTGCCGGATGGCCTCGACGCCCAACTCCCATTGTTCGGCGGGCGGAATCACTTCGCGATTCCAAATGTATTCGCCGAGCACGACGAGCACGTTGCGGGCTTCGTATTCGTAAGCCAGGTCCAGATAGGCCGCCACGCGCTCAATGTGAAAGCGACGCACGCTGGGATTGAAGTCGATGAGTCCCACGGCCACGCACGGAATCGAGATGATGGGCAGTTCGAGCCGGGCGCATTCCTTCTTGATCAGCCGCCGCTCTTTGGCCCCGATGTCGAGCGGATCGATAAAGATGTCTACGCAGTCGAAGCCAATCTCCTTGGTCTTGCGCAGCCCAAACTCGGTCGGCTGACCGGCTTGCACCCAAGCTGAGTTGATGAGGCCTAATTGCATGAGCAAGCTTGCGGAGGGCTAACTTTTTGCCGCGTCGTGGGCGACTGGCGGTGTCCAGGTCTTGATGGCCGAGTCGGATACTTTGGAAAGCGGCGAGTAACGCGGGTGGCGCGATTCCTTGTACGGATTGTTGCGGGCCGCGTTGTAACAACAAATGAGCGACCAGCGAGGGCGTTCCGAACGATTCTGATCCGATCGGTGCAGCAGGTTGCAGTGGAAAAACAGCGCGTCGCCCGGCTCGGCCTCGATATAAGCCAGCTCCAGGCGTTCGAGGGCCGCGGTGACGATTTCCATGTCCGCGCCGGTTTGATCGCCGGTCTTGCCGTGGTCAACCCGGCCCATGTTGTGCGAGCCGACCAGCACTTGCAGGCAGCCGTTCTCGCGCGTGGCACGATCGACCGCGATCAGGCAGCTCGCCAGGTAGGGGAACAAGCAACCATTGTGATACCAATATCCATAATCCTGGTGCCACTCCCAGGCGCCACCCACGCGCGGCTCCTTGAGCATCATTTTGGTGTGATAGTGATAGACCTCGCCCCCCAGCAGTTGCTCCATGCGGTTCACGATGCGCGGCGAGCGCGAGAACATGCCGTAGAGGTCGTCGCCGGCTTCGTTCCACAGGGTCAGCTTCGTGATCTGGCCGGTGGCATCTTTGCGTCCGGCCGCGCCTTCGACGAGCGCGCGGTCGCTCTTGGCATAGTTCAGCAGGATTCCCATCTCGTCGGCATCGAACAGCGCCGGCACGAATAAGTAACCCGTCTCGTTGTAGCGGCCGAGCTCGGCGGGCGAAAACGCGTGGGATGGTTTTTGCATGACTCGAGGCGCGTGCACCTGGCGGCGAGTTGTTTGGGCTGACGCCGCGCTCGGCCGCGGGGTATTCTGGCGAGGCGCTTAGCGCGGTGGCGCGGGTCCGGCTTTGTTATAGCAGCCGGACCGCTCCTTTTCAGCCGCAAGATATAGGGACCCATCACCCGTGAGTGCGGAATTGACCGCGGCACATCCGCCGGCCAACTGGCCGCGCAAGCTGGCCGCCGCGATTTTGTTCATCTATTGGCTCGCGCTCGTGGCGGGCACGCACGTTCCGCAACCGCCCGAGCTGATTTTTTCGCGCGCTCTCAGCGACAAGTGGCTGCACATGATGGCCTATGCGGGCCTGTCGTTTTTGTTAAGCCTGAACTGGTCGCTGTGGCGCCCGTGGGCCTGGTGGCACGCACTGGCCGTTTTGGGTGCGCTGACCGCGTTCGGCGCGGTCGACGAGATCACGCAGATGCCCGTTGGCCGCAATTGCGACTCGATGGACTGGGTCGCGGACATTATTGGATCGACTGCCGGCCTCGCGATCTTTTTGGTCGTCCGCACCACCTGGCGAATGGCCGCAGGCCGGGCACCTGTTCACTAGCCGGAAGCGCTTCACTCTTCACTAGCCGGAAGCGTAAGCACCCGGTTCCGGCCGCAACGCCAAAACCGCCGCTTCAGAAGTTGGGCGTCGGCGGACGATAGTCGGCCGGATCGATCGAGCGGAACCAGGCGATCGTGCGCTTGAGCCCTTCGGACAGCGGAACCTCGGGCGCCCAGCCCAGCCGCTGTTTGGCAAGCGTGATATCGGGCTTCCGCCGCGTCGGATCATCGGTGGGCAACGGCCTGTAAACGAGCTTCGACTTGGAGCCCGTCTGCTCGAGCACGAGATCGGCAAGTTGCCGGATCGTGAACTCATCGGGATTGCCCAGGTTGACCGGCCCGATGAAATCATCTGGGCCATTCATCATGCGGATCATGCCTTCGACAAGATCGTCTCGATAGCAGAAGGAACGAGTCTGCTCGCCTTCGCCGAAGATGGTGATGTCGTCGCCGGCCAGGGCTTGCACGATGAAATTCGACACAACCCGGCCGTCAAACGGATGCATCCGCTCGCCGTAGGTGTTGAAAATGCGCACCACGCGCACATTGACGCCATTCGAGCGGTGATAATCCATGAACAGCGTCTCGGCCATCCGCTTGCCTTCGTCGTAGCAAGCGCGAGGTCCGATCGGGTTGACGCTGCCGCGGTAGCTCTCGGATTGCGGATGGACCTCGGGGTCGCCATACACTTCACTGGTCGACGCCTGCAGCACCTTGGCGCGGCAGCGCTTGGCCATGCCCAGCACGTGGATCGCGCCGAGCACCGACGTCTTGGCGGTCTTAATCGGATTGAACTGATAGTGGCCGGGCGAGGCGGGGCAAGCCAGGTTGTAGATCTCGTCGACTTCCAGCCAAATGGGCTGCGTGATGTCGTGGCGAATCAGCTCGAAGTTCGAACGATCGAGCAGATGCTCGACATTCGCTTTCTGGCTGGTAAAGAAGTTGTCCAGGCAGATGACGTCGTGCCCTTCCGCGACCAGCCGCTCGCACAAATGCGAGCCCAAGAATCCGGCGCCGCCGGTGACTAGGATACGTTTGCAGTTTGCCATGGAACCTCGAGACGCCAGTTATGCCTTGCGAATTCTTTCGCGCGCTTGCCGCACGTTTTTCGTGGCGTTGCGCGTGTCAACCACCAGCCGCGCGTTCTGAACTATGAAGCTATAGTCATAGGCCGAGTGATCGGTCGCGATGAGCACGCAATCCTGACTCGCCAGAAACTTCGCGTCGAGCGGCGTGCTGTCCATGGCGGGCACGTCGTGGTGCCGCATTTTGGGCAGCTTCGGCACGTGCGGATCGTTATAGCTCAGCACGGCGCCGCCGGCTCCCAGCAATTCCATCAGCTCGAACGACGGACTTTCGCGCGGATCGTCGACGTCCTTTTTGTAAGCCACTCCCAGCAGGCAAATCTTGCTGCCTTTCAGCGGCTTGCCCGCCTCGTTGAGCGCCGCGATCACGCGATTCACCACGTACGTCGGCATGCTGGTGTTAATCTCGCCGGCCAACTCGATGAAGCGAGTGGGCATGCCGTGTTTGCGCGCCACCCAGCTCAGGTAGAAGGGATCGATGGGGATGCAATGCCCGCCCAAGCCCGGGCCGGGGTAGAAGGCCTGAAAGCCAAATGGCTTGGTCTTCGCGGCATCGATCACTTCCCACACGTCGATCCCGATTCGATCGAACAGCATCTTGAGCTCGTTGACCATCGCGATGTTCACCGAGCGATACGTGTTCTCCAGAATCTTGCAGGCTTCGGCGACTTCGCAGTTGGCGACCGGGACAACATTCACGACGGCCTTTGAATAAAGTGCCTCGGCAAGCCTCGCGCTGGCGGGCTCCATTCCGCCGACCACCTTGGGAATCCCGCTGGCCGAGAAATCCGGATTGCCCGGGTCTTCCCGCTCGGGGCTATAGGCCAGGAAGTAATCTTTGCCCAGCTCGAGTCCGCGCGCTGCCAGGATCGGCAGGACCACGTCGCGCGTCGTGCCGGGGTATGTCGTGCTTTCCAGAACCACGAGCTGCCCGGGCCTGAGCACGGCAGCGATTTGGCGGGCCGTGGCTTCGACGTATGCCAAATCGGGATCGCGGCTGTCACTCAGCGGGGTCGGCACACAGATCAAAAGCGCGTCGGCCTCGGCCAGCCGCTTCATGTCGGCCGTTGGCACGAACTTCTTCGCTTGGATGCACTCGCTGATCCACTCGCCGGGAATATGTCCGATGTAGCTTTGGCCGGCCAGCAACTTCTCGACCTTGCTGTTATCGACGTCAAAGCCCATCGTTCGGAAGCCGGCCGCGATGAAGGCGCGGATGAGCGGCAGCCCGACGTAACCCAAACCCACCACGCCGACCACCGCGCTGCGGTCGGCGATTGCTTTTTCCAGAGATTTTGCCATCAGTCCTTCATTTCCTAAGTTGCCAGGCGGGGCCATCCTGCCGGGCAGATTGATAATCTCTCAACCATAACGCACGTCCGCTGCTTTTGCATGCGTCCGGGCCGTTTCCGTTCCGATTGTAACTGGTTTGCGGCTGGAAGCGATTCGACTGCACCCCTCCTGGCTGCTCGCAGGCACATGCCCGAACTCTAGCCGCGGGGGACACGTCCGCTAGCGAAGCAACTCGGGTTTACAGGCACGCGGCGTTTCCGTACGCTCCGGCCCGCGCTGCTCGTCCTATCCTGCCGAATTCGTCTTCGAGGTGCCCCGATGCTCCGCGTTCGAACGCTCGCTTGCCTGGCCTGTCTATCGATCCTTGGCACGTTTGCCGTGGCTGAGGACTTCCGCATCGAAACGAACGTCTACAGCGGGACGAGCAAAGTTCCGCTCAGCCAGAACATCACGCTGTTCCAGGCCGGCTACGTGTACGATTATCTCGTCAACCAGAAGTTGCCTCACTTGTCAGACCGCGTGGCGATCTTCGATCAATCGCACGGCCGGTTTGTGGTGCTCGATCCCGATCGGAAAGTGAAAGCCGAGGTGAAAACGGACGAGGTGTTGTTGTTCGCCAGCAAGCTGCAGGCGGCCCGCAGCACGAATGCCTTCAGG
Source organism: Pirellulales bacterium (assembly GCA_035496575.1). Taxonomy (GTDB): domain Bacteria; phylum Planctomycetota; class Planctomycetia; order Pirellulales; family PALSA-1355; genus PALSA-1355. The sequence goes on along the minus strand of DATJEN010000324.1, from coordinate 8,817 downwards.
CGGTTCGCCGTCGATCCGGATTTTGAAGTGGAGTTCAGCCAGGATGGCGAGCTGACTCTTTCGAGCGAGCACATGACTTACCGGCTCAAGACCATGCCAGCGCAGTCAGCCGACGCGGCGACGCAATATCGCGAGTTCTCGGACTGGTACGCGCGCTTCAACACGATGTCGAAACCGGGTTCCACCCCGCCCTTCGCGCGCATGGCCGTCAACGCGGAGCTCGTCAAGCGAGGGCTGATCCCCACCGAAGTAAGTCTGTCGATTCCCACGCAATCAGGAATCTCCAAGGCCACCACCCTCCGCAGCGAGCATCACGTGTCCTGGCGGCTGCTGCCGCGCGACCTGGAGCGGATTGAGAAGACGGCCACGCAACTTACGACGTTCAAGCTCATCGACTTCGATCAGCTCGAGCGGATGTCGCTCTCCAAGCGATAATTGGCGGTCTAATCGAGTGTGGCACTCGCCACGCTCGGCAGCTAACATAAGTGGCGGTTTTCCAACTGGAGAAAAAGCCACTATGATTCGCCTGCTTACCCTATGCGCGCTCGCCTCGCTGGCTTGCCACCCCGCCCTCATTGCCCGCGCTGAAATTGCCGTCGAGAAAACGGCCGACGGTGTGATCGTCACGGCGGACGGCAAGCCGTTCGCAACGTATCTAACCAAGTCCGGCAGCAAGCCGATCGTGTGGCCCGTGTATGGCCCCACCGGCAAGCGCATGACGCGAAACTGGCCCATGGAAAAAGACGTGCCGGGCGAGACCGATCGCGATCACGTGCATCAGCGGTCGCTGTGGTTCACGCACGGCGACGTCAACAAGATCGACTTCTGGAGCGAGGGGAAAGGGCGCATCGAGCATCGTGAGTTCGTGAAGGTCGAAGGGGGCCCGCAGGCGACGATCGTGACGCGAAACGATTGGCTGAGCCCGGACGGCTCGAAGCTTATCTTGCAAGACGAGCGAACACACACGTTTGGCGCGGATGCCGATCGGCGCTGGATCGACTTCGACATCGTGCTCAAGGCGACTGCTGGTCCAGTCGTGTTTGGCGACACGAAGGAAGGCTCCTTCGGCGCGCGCGTGGCGTCGAGCATGCGCGTCGATTCCAGAAAAGGTGGCCACATCGTCAACAGCGACGGCAAGCGCGACGGAGCCGCATGGGGCAAGCCAGCCGCGTGGGTCGACTATCATGGCCCTGTTGAAGGCGAAGAGCTGGGCCTCGCCATCTTGAACCATCCCTCGAGCTTCCGCTTCCCTTCGTATTGGCACGTGCGGACTTATGGCCTGTTCGCGGCCAATCCGTTTGGGCTGCACGACTTCACGGCCGGTGCTCAGCGTGGCGAGCACACGCTTGCCGATGGCGAGACCTTGCGGCTGCGCTATCGCGTGCTGCTGCACAAAGGTGACGAGGCGGCCGGCCGAGTCGCCGAAACATTCGCCGATTTCGCGAAGTAGCGGCGCAGTAACGCGCGAAGTAGGCACCAAGTCTCGACAAATTTGATGCGCGTGCGCGCACTTTCCGCACACGTAGTAGCGCGGCATGAGCCCATCTCGCGCTGCTTCTTTCTCCGAAATTACCCTTCTTCTGCAAGTAGGAGGGTGGCTGCGGTCGATAAAAATCTTGTGAGCAACCCAGATTATCTATCCGCCACGCGCCACCCCAGTTTATCCGCGCGGTGGTCTGGACTCGGAGAACCAGCTTCTCATGATCACCAACGCCCCGGTGATACAAACGTTGGATGAATTAAGAAATTACGTCAAATCAACTATATGTGACAGCAACCAACTTGAGATCGATGCCTTCCCTCTGAGTGAACGGATCCTGATCCGCGCCAAACAGCCCTGCGGCATGTACTTTTGCTTGCATGGGCCGCGGGCCGTGACGTTCTCGGCGATTTGGGAAACGCAGCGGAACACAGTTCTGTTTTACGATTCGGCCGGCGAGCGGTGCGGCAAAGTGCAGCTCGTCCGTGCTCCACGACTTGCGACAGCGGCGGCCTAATGCGAACGGACCCTCTTCAGGCAAGCGCCCTTGACGCGACACCGGTTAGTATACATAACTACACTACCAATCATACAAGCGATCATAACACGGAGGTTCGATCATGCTCGTTTTGTCCCGGCGCGAAAGGCAACGAATTAAACTCGGCGATTCGATCGTGGTGACGATCGTGCGAGTCGCGGGCGACCGAGTCCGAATCGGGATTGAAGCCCCGCCGGAAGTGCTGGTCTTGCGAGATGAGCTCGAGCCGCGCGTTGTTGGCCAGCCCGGCCTGGGAGAACCGCAATAGGCCGAGCAGGCAAACCGCAGCTCGATTCGCGCGCCCGCCGCTGGCGTGCTATCGCGCGACGCGCAGCACGGTCCGAGCCATGACGCCCAGGTCCGTTAGCACGGTGGCCCGGCGCAGGTAATCGGATGCGATCGCCAGCTTGTCAGGCAGGATTTGCTCGAGGTACTGCCGCTCAGGATCGGGGCTGCCTGCCAGGAGCGCGGCTTCGTCGCGATACTTGATCGAGGCCGGATCGGTCAGCCCCGGGCGCACAGAGAGCACCACGCGATATTCATCGCGAAACAGCTCGACGTACTTGGGAACCTCTGGGCGCGGACCCACCAGGCTCATATCCCCCCGCAGCACGTTGAAAAACTGTGGCAGCTCGTCCAGTTTGGATTGCCGCAGCCAGCGGCCCACGCGCGTGACGCGCGGATCGGCCGCAGCCGTGAGCTGCCCTTGCCGCTCGGCGTCGACGACCATCGTACGGAACTTATAAATCCAGAACGGCCGGAAGTTTCGCCCCATCCGCTGCTGGCGGAACAAAAGTGGCCCTCGCGAATCGAGCTTCACCGCAATCGCGGCCGCGAGCAGAAGGGGGCTGGCCAGTACGAGCCCGATCAACGACACAACGAAGTCGAGCCCGCGCTTGAGCGCCGCATTGACGGGACGCGCGGGCGGCACGCCGCACGCTGCTGGGGATCGAGCGACTGTTTCCGGTGCGGCCTCGCTCAATTTGGCGCCCCTTAAAACAGGGTGTAGATGAACGGCGCCGCCGATGTGCCCGCCAGGATGACCAGTCCGCCCACGACGAGCAGCATAATAACGATCGGGGCCAGCCACCATTTTTTGTTGTGGCGCAAGAAATCCACCAGCTCGCGCGTGGCGCCCAGCCGTTTTCCAGAGGCTTGCTGACTGAAGCGTTCGGCGTCGTCCTGCGGAATGTGCTGGGTCATTGAAGTAGGCTGTCCCAGATTGGCTCAGGAGGTCAAAACTGCCGGAAGTAGCTGGCCGGGTCTATCTCGCGATTCCGTTCAATCCAATAACTGTCGGCTTTCGCATCGAACCGTCGTTCGAGCGGATCGCGCCCAAATGCCCGCATGGCGAGCGCGATGGGCGTGAGCACCAGGTAATAGATGCCGGCCATCATCACGTGCGAGATCAGCCATCCGATTGGCCAGGCAGCCCACATCCACGCCAGGAACAGCGCCCTGGTCCATCGCGGCCTGACGAGCGTGACGGCCACGCTCAGCACGCCGACCGCCACACACAACCAGGTCACTAACCCGCTTGCGCCACGATACCAGATCGCTCCGGCCAACACGGCGCAAAACAATGGCAACCAGGCCAGTCCAAATAGCCGCACCTCGCGGGCCGACGGATCTCGCTTCAACTCCAGCAGTGCCATAATCGTTCAGTCGAGCGTGAACTGTCCGAGGTAAGCTTCGTTTTCGATGGGCTCTGCCTGCGGTTTTTTCTCAAGAACGAACCGCTCGAGCACCAGGGCATCGATATGCGTCGATTGAAAGCAGCGGTAGGCCTCGGCGGGCGTGCATACGATGGGTTCGCCCCGCACGTTGAAGCTCGTGTTAATAATCACCGGGCAGCCGGTCTCGGCATAAAAGCATTCGAGTAACTTGCGATAGCGGCCATGCCGCTCTCGGTCGATGGTTTGAATGCGGGCTGAATAGTCAACGTGCGTGACTGCCGGGATGGCCGAACGGCACTGCTTGAGCCGATCCAGACCGCGAGCATTCGCTTCCGCCGCCTCGGTTGTCCTGTGCTCGGCGCGCACGGGAGCGACCAGAAGCATGTACGGGCTGACCGTCCCCGGCTCGAGCTCAAAGTATTCGGGCGCGTGCTCCTCCAACACCGACGGCGCAAAGGGGCGGAAGGATTCGCGAAACTTGATCTTCAAGTTCATGACCGTCTGCATGTCCCGGCTGCGCGCGTCTCCCAAGATGCTGCGGCTGCCCAGAGCGCGCGGTCCGAATTCCATGCGGCCTTGAAACCAGCCGACGACCTTGCCGGCCGCCAACAGCTCGGCCACGTCGCGGCACAGCTCATCGTCGGAGGGCAGATGTCGATACTCGGCGCCGGTCGAGTCGAGAAATTTTTGGATGTCTGCGTCCGTGTACGCAGGACCAATCAGAGATCCCTGTTGGCTGTCATGGCTCTGCGGCACGCGCGGGCTGCCCAGCAGTTGATGCCAGACCAGTAGCGCCACGCCGAGGGCGCCGCCTGCGTCACCGGCGGCCGGCTGAATCCAAATCTGCTCGAAAGGGCCTTCACGGAGAATGCGGCCATTCCCCACACAATTGAGAGCTACGCCCCCGGCAAGGCACAGGTTCCGCATCCCGGTTTGCCGATGAACATGCCGGGCGGTGGCAAGCATGATGTCTTCGGTGACCTGTTGGATCGAAGCGGCCAGGTCCATCTCGCGCTGGGTGATGGGGGACTCCGGCTGACGCGGCGGACCGCCAAAGAGCCCATCGAATTCCCCCGAGGTCATTACCAGTCCGTCGCAATATCCGAAGTACCGCATATCCATTCTGAAAGAGCCATCCGGCTTCACATCGACGAGCTTCTCCAGAATCGTCTTGGCATAGACAGGTTCGCCATACGGCGCAAGCCCCATCAGCTTGTACTCACCTGAGTTCACTCGAAACCCGCAGAAGTAAGTGAACGCGCTATACAAGAGTCCTAGCGAGTGTGGAAATCGCAATTCGTGGGTCAGCTCGATTCGGTTACCGCGGCCCGTTCCGAAGCTGGCGGTGGCCCATTCACCGACGCCATCGAGCGTGAGAATCGCGGCCTCCTGGAAGGGCGATGGAAAGAAGGCGCTCGCCGCATGCGATTCGTGATGTTCAGCAAAGACGTACCGTTTTCGATAGCCGCTGCCCAATTCCCGGTTCAGCTCGCGCTGCAAGAACAGCTTCTGACGCAGCCAAGGGGGCATGGCCCTGAGAAACGAGCGGAATCCGCGCGGCGCCACTGCCAGGTACGTCTCGAGTAGCCGCTCGAATTTCAAGAGCGGCTTGTCGTAGAAACCCACGTAGTCGAGATTAGCGGCCGTGAGCCCGCCCTCGCGCAAGCAGTATTCGATTGCGTAGTGCGGAAAGCCCTCGTCATGCTTCTTGCGAGTAAAGCGCTCCTCCTGCGCGGCGGCGACGATCTTTCCGTCCACGACGAGCGCCGCCGCGGAGTCGTGATAGAACGCCGAGATTCCGAGAATGGCTGTCACGGAGTTTGGCTTTCGGCCGCGTCCGATTCTGTGGATTGCTTGGCCAGGCCGGCGGCCACGAGCTCAGCCACCCGCCGCGCGCCCATTTCCGTCAAATGACAGTCGTCGTAGAACGAGCTCGAGTCGCCGTCGAGCTCTGTCAGGTCGACGAGCTCCGCTCCGGTTTCCCGGCACACGGCCCGCACGACCTCGTTGTAGCGATCCATCCCGCGCCGTAACTGCTCGACGGAAAGGTATCGGCCATCCGGCATCTGCCCAAACCACAGCAAGGCGCGCTCGCCATCGGCCATGTTGTCCTGCCACAGAGTTGGTTGGGTGGCTAGCGCCACGCGCACGTCTCGCTTCTGGCAGGCGGCAACCAGGGCCCGCAGGTTGTCCGCATATTCCGCCAGACACCCAGAGATGTCGGAGAGGCTGGCCGATTGGTCGGCTTTTGCCCGCAGTTCTCGTCGACGCCGGTACACGTCGCCGGCCGTGTCTTCGACCAGCGTGCTATTTTCCGAGTAACGGCGTGCGCCGGTTCTGGCGAGTTGCCACAGCCGCAATCTGGTCCATGTTGGTGGCAAGGGCTGGGGGCCCGCCAGGCAGGCCATGAAATCATTGATCCCAGCTTGCACCACCAGGCAGTCGATCTCGCCCATGACGGGCGACTCCTCCGCAAAGCGCAGATGCTGCGGGGCTTGAAAGCCGGGGATGCCGGCATTCCCGACCCAATGCTTCTGGCTCGGTTCGACTTCATCGAGCACTCGGCCGAGAACCTGTGGCCAGGTTTTCTCGTCGTCCAAATAGGTGCAAGCCGTCGAGCTTCCGCCGATGCACAAGATGCGATAGGCGGCGCTGCGCGGCGGCGGATTGGATCCACGAACTCCCCACTCGTTGTAATGCACGTGAGCTTCCGGCCCGACGCCGCGCATGATGTCGGGCCTTGGATGGTAGATGACCTCGAAGCCCGGACGTCGGCCATGGTATGGATCGCCGGAGATGGCCTGGATGCGGCCCAGCGCCAGTTCAGCCACGAACAATCCAACGCCACAACTGACGACGAGCAATACAATTTGCGGCAAGTGTGTCGCAAGAAACTGGCGCCCCTTGGTCGAGACCAAAGCCAAAACGATCAGCGCAATCCATAAGAGGAGAAGATCAACCCCCAGAGGCTCGAGGTTCGTATCCGGCCACCATCCCCGCAGATACGCCCAGGCAACGTCAGCCATGAGGATCAGGGCTGGCACTGCGAGCACGAGCGCACTTGCGATGGCGCGACCCGGCACTTCCATCGGATCCGGTTCGGCCGGCAATGGCTGGGAGACCGGTCTGGCGTCGCTGGTCATCGGACCCGATGTCGGGTACATAGCGCGCGCACAACTTCGACCACGCGCGCCCGTTCCTCTGGCGTCATATCCGGAAACAGAGGCAAGCTCACCAGGCGCTCCCACACTCGAGTCGCGGTGGGCAACAGGTCGGCGGGCCAGCCCATTCCGTCACGATAGTAGGGATGCAAATGCAAGGGCCGCCAATGCACCGAGCAGCCCACGCCGGCTGCGCGCAGCTCAGAAAAGAACGTATTGCGATCGATTGCGAGCTTCTCGAGTTGCAAGCGAATCGGAAATAAGTGCCAAGCCAATAGCCGATTCGCCGGCAGAACAGGCAACTCGATCTCGTCGACGTCGGCGAGTTCTTCCAGGTACGCATGCGCAATTTGCTCGCGCGCGAGCCGCATGACTTCAGCCCGAGCGAGTTGATGCACGCCGATCGCGGCAGCGACGTCGGTCATGTTGTACTTGTAGCCGGCCTCGACGATTTGATAGTCCCAGCTTCCCGCGCCCGAGTAGCGCCCCCAGGCGTCATGCGAGAGCCCATGCAGCGACATCATCCGCATGCGATCGGCGAGGCGCTGATCGTGGGTGACGGCCATGCCACCTTCGCCGGTGGTGATCGTCTTGTTGGCATAGAACGAAAAGCAGCTCACGGCGGCCGTGTTTTCGCCGCATCGCTGCCAGGCAGTTTTCGCGTCGGGGCGCCAGGCCGCTGGAAACGCGTGCGCGGCGTCTTCCACGACCCACAGGCCATGCTTGTTCGCCAAGGCTTGCACGGCATCCATGTCCATCATCAGCCCGCTCACGTGCACGGGAATCATTCCGACCGCGCGAACTGGCTTGTTGTTTCCGCCGGGCAGGCGGCCCAACCTGGCGAGCTCGAGCTTGCGCTCGGCGTCGGCCAGGTCCATGTTGAAGTTGACAGGGTCGCAATCGACCAGGATCGGCAGGGCGCCGCGATAGCGAACGATTTCGGCAGTGGCCGCGAAGGTCATGGTCGGCACCAGCACGCCTTCGGCGGCGGCTAGTCCGAGTGCTTCGACAGCCAGGTGCAGGGCGGCGGTGGCCGAATTCACCGCGACAGCATGCTTGGCGCCGACCGCGGTGGCAAAGTCGGTTTCAAATCGGCGCGTGGTCGGCCCGGTCGTCAACCAGCCTGAACGCAAGCAGCCGACGACTTCCTCGATTTCCGCTTCTCCGATCGATGGCCGGAAAAACGGGACCTGAAGTCCGCTAGCGGCCGGCGCGCTCGTTCGATCGTGCGACTTTTGCACTTTGCTTACAGCTCCTGCAAACGGTCGTGCAGCACCTGCGGGGTCTCAAAGTCTTCCGGAATGAGCGACCCGTCCTCCAGGGTAATCGAAAGCTGCTTCTCGAGCTCGGCAATCAGCTCCACCAGCGCAAAGCTGTCGAGATAGCCATCGCGCAACAGCGCCGTGTTGGGGCCGATGCCTTCGGACGGCTTGCCGCGCTTCTCGGCCACAAAGCTTTTGACGACTCCCAAGATGGAAGCGATGGGAACATCCATATTTCGTTCACTCGAGGACAGAGATCGTGGCCGCAATGGCCCCAAATGTACCATTTAAATACCACTCGCGGTTGCCGGCGCGGGCCAGTTTTCCGCTCGTGCTCTTGCGAAGCTGCCCGCGGGGGACCACTCGCGCATCGGCCACGTCGATATCCAAGCGTTGCGGCACGGCATTGCGAATGGCCGCGGCGATCGTCTCCCAGGCAGGCGGCTCGTGATCGCTTTCAACCAGGATTACCAGGCCCTCGGTGCCCAGCTCGTGCATGGGCACTCCGAACGAAACCACGCGGCCGGCGTGAACCCCTTCAACTTCGTTGACCACCTGCTCGACGTCTTGAGGGTAGATGTTGCGTCCGCCGATGATCACCAGGTCCTTGGCACGGCCGGTCACGTAAACGTGCCCGTCTTCGTCGAGGTAGCCCAGGTCGCCCGTGTCGTAAAAGCCCTGCTCGTCGAACAAGCTGCCG
>DATJEN010000323.1:0-16270 GCA_035496575.1 Pirellulales bacterium | reverse complement strand
CGTGGTCAAGTGTCCCATCTTGCGACCCGGGCGGGGCTGCTCCTTCCCGTACAGATGCAGCTTCACGCCTGGCAAACGGCAGGCGGTCTCCCAATTGGGTTCGCCCGCGTCCCACAGATCGCCGAGCAGATTTGCCATTGCCGCGGGCCGCAGCAGTTCCGTCGAGCCGAGCGTCAGTCCACAAATCGCGCGCAGTTGCTGTTCGAACTGGCTGGTGACGCAGGCGTCGAAGGTCAGATGCCCCGAGTTGTGCGGCCGCGGGGCGAGCTCGTTGATCAATAACTGCCCCGCGCGCGTGACGAAGAATTCGACGCACAGCACGCCCACCACCTCGAGTTTTTCAAGCACCGCGCGGGCGATGACTACGGCGTCGTGCGTCACACGCTCAGGCACGTCCGCAGGCGCCGTCGAAACATCGAGGATGTGCCGTTCATGCCGGTTGGCGATTGCACCATAGTCGGCGAGCGATCCGTCGATCCCGCGCGCGGCCACGACAGAAATCTCGAGCTCGAAGTCGATGAGTTTCTCGACCACCGCCTCGCCGGTCCCAAGTGCCTGCCAGACGCGAGCCAAATCATCGGCTGGGGTGATCTTCGACTGCCCTTTGCCATCATAGCCCCAGCCGGCGGTCTTCAGCACGGCAGGTATTCCGACAACTTCCAGGGCGGCGCGCAAATCGGCTTCGCTTGAAACCGGGCGGAACGGAACGACGGGAAAGCCGGCTTGAGAGAGAAACATTTTCTCGCGCAAGCGGTGCTGGGTCGTGTACAGCACATTTCCGCCGGGTCGCACCGGAGCATGACGCGCCGCGGCCTCGACCGTCTCGCTGGGAATGTTCTCGAATTCAAACGTGATGACATCCACCCCGCGCGCGAATTCACCCACGGCATCCAGGTCGAGGTAATCGGCGTTCACTTCGTGGTCCGATACCTGGCCTGTCGGCGTGTCGTCGTCCGGGGAGAGCGTGTGAACGCGGTAGCCCATGCGGCGCGCGGCAATGGCGAACATCCGACCCAACTGGCCACTGCCTAAGACTCCGATTGTCGCGCCGGGCAGGATGGGGCGGTTCACGGCAAGCTTTCTTTCAGCACGTTTTGCCGCTGCTCGTCACGATACTTGCGAAGCCGGGCGCGAAGCTCGGGCCGGCTGCCTGACAGAATGCTGATCGCCAACAAGGCCGCATTGATGGCGCCCGCCTTCCCAACGGCGAGCGTGGCTACGGGGACGCCGGCAGGCATCTGCACGATGGATAGCAATGAGTCGAGCCCCTGGAGCGCGTGGCTTTGCACCGGCACTCCCAGCACAGGCAGGGCCGTCTGCGCGGCGACCATGCCTGGCAGGTGGGCCGCGCCGCCCGCCCCGGCAATGATGACTTCGAGCCCGCGGCTCTCGGCAGTGACGGCATACTCGGCCATCTCGGCGGGAGTTCGATGCGCGGACACGATGCGGCATTCGTGCGGGACTGCAAACTGCTCGAGAATGGATTGCGCATGGCTCATGGTGTCCCAATCGGACTTGCTTCCCATGATGATGCCGACGAGCGGCGACATTTTATCAGCCATGCGTGTAGTTGCATTCCCCTGTTGGAGCGGCTAGCGCGGGCGGCGGAGCGGCTTGTGATAATTTTCACAAACAGCCGTTGGCGGCCTGTTTCGGCCGCTCTCGTTCTCTCTAGCCGGAGCCGCAAAACATGATATACTTGTGGCGCGTGGTTCGTCGAGCGATGGGGCGGAGACTTCGGCCACAGTGCCAAGTTCCATCTGTTTGCCCTGTCCCTGGCTGCCTCGGGTGCCGTGTTGGCCCCTTTCGATGGAGACCCCGGAAGTTTTTAGATCGGGTCCGCCTTTGCGCTTCGTACAGGAGTTCTCTCAGTGGGTAAGAAGTTGTATGTCGGAAATCTGAGCTACTCGGTTAGCAGCTCGGATTTGGAACAGTTGTTTGCGCCTTTTGGCACCGTTCAAAGTGCCCAGGTCATTCAGGATCGAGAAACAGGCCGTAGCAAAGGATTCGGATTTGTCGAAATGGGTTCGGACCAGGAAGCGCAAGCCGCGATCCAGGGACTCAACGAGCAGGATCATCAGGGCCGGCCGCTGGCCGTGAATGAAGCACGTCCTCGCGAAGATCGTGGGGGCGGCGGCGGTGGCGGTGGTGGCCGCGGCGGACGAGGCGGCGGCGGTGGATATGGCGGCGGCGGCCGCGGTGGCCGCTACTAAAGAGCCAGGCTTTCCTCGAAGCCGCTCAAGAACAAATCCGAAAAAGGGTCGCTCTCTTGGCGGCCCTTTTTTTTGCGCCCACTCGCAAAGCTCAAGCTGCCGGAACCTGGGGATATTCCGTCTGGCGTGCGTCCTCTTCATCCGGCGCGGTGGGCGGAACTTTGCTGCCGGCCAACAGCACGGCCAGGATACCCGTCAAAAACACCCCGTCGAACGTACCGGCCCCGCCAATCGAGGCGACCGACGCGCCCAGGTGCGTGAGCTTGTCGAGGTTAAGCAGATCGGCGCCCAACAGCGTGCCCAAGCAGCCAGCCACGTAGGCCAACGGGGCCGCATAATCGCGCGACAGGATCATCGCCACGATCGCCGACAGGATCGGTGGAATAAAAATGGGCACCGCGATGCCCATGTGCTCGATCGGCTCGGCAAGCTGGTGCACCACGGCGGCCACGATCGCTACGCCAATCAACGCCGGGCCATAGATCTGGTTTTTGACCATCAAGTAAACCGACAAGATCGTGGGAATGAGCGCGCCGCCAACATTGATGGCCAGCACGGTGCCCGGCCACTGATCCACGACGGGCACCAGGTAGGGCACTCCCCATCGATCTCGCACCACCTCGGTGCCGACCACCTCGGCGCGTCCGTGCAATTGGGCAATCGGAATGTTCACGTACGAGCCGATCAGAGAACCCAGCAGGATCGCGTACGCCGCGCGGCGGCTGATGCCGATCTTTTCGTAGGCGTAACCCAAAATACCCACCTGCAGCACAGCTACCACGATCACCAGCAGAAGCGCGAGTAGCAGCACGAACGGCGGGAAGTAATGGAAAGTCGAAGACTGCACGGGTGGCTGCTCCGGGAGAGTTGTGCGCGAATTTGCTCGATGCCGCGAGGGCTTATGACTCTACCACGCCCGAGGAATCGCGTCAGGCGAAATGTCGCAAGTTCATGGTGGCGTAGCCGGCTGGGTTTGCGCGAGGTTTTGTGATTGCGCCAGCACCCATTCCACGGCGCGCCAGTCAATCCAGCGACGATCGCGATCGATTCCGCGCCGCGCCAAGAACCCCAGATGGCCGCCGTGACCGGCCAAATACAGGCGCACGCAACTCGGCCTGTCCAATTGCTCGAGAGTCTCGTGAGGGATCATCGGATCGTCACGCGCCGCGATAATGAGCGTGGGTAGCTGAATCCGCGGAACAAACTGCGCGCTGCTTGCCTCTCGATAGTAGTTGTCGGCGCTGCCGAAGCCACACACCGCGGCCGTAAAGCGGTCGTCGAACTCCCACAAGCTTCGCGGCTTGGCGCGCAGTTTCAAATGCGGTTCGTGCGGCGCCAGGGCGCTGGCCGCGCTGACCTGGCCCACCAGCAGCTTCAGGAAAAACCGATCGTAAAGCCGGCCGCTGCCACGCGAAATCCGCCGCGAGCAAGCCGCCAAATCCACTGGCGGGCACACGGCCAGCGCGCTGTCCAGGTTTCCGCAGCGCTCCGCGCCCAGCTCCCCCAGCAGCTTGAGCGTCATGTTCGCGCCCAAGGAAAAGCCAAGCAGCGTGGCGGGGGAACCGGGCGCGAGCCGCGCGATTTCGTGTAGTGCCGCCGCGGCATCTTCCGACCGGCCGCTGTGGTAGGGCATCCGCGCCAGCCCCAGGCCCGCGCCGCAGCCGCGCAAGTCCATGCGAAAGGCGCGGATTCCCGCCGCGCTCAACTTGTGCGCGATGCGGCACATGTAGCCGCTGGCGTGCGAACCCGCGAGGCCATGAATCAATAGCGCCGTCCGATCGCCCTCAACCCAGGTGGTCGGGCAATCGTCGTGCAACACGATCCGGTCACCATCCGCAAGCAAGAGCTGGTGCCGTCGCGCGGAATAGGGCGCAAGCGGAGCAGGCCAATACACGCCGGCCAGAGTCTGTGCGTGCCCGCCGCGCAGCAGCGGGTGTGGCCGAAAGGGGACAATCGGATGCTCGTTGAATGGCTCTTCCACACGGGCACCTGCGGAAACGGTTGGCAGCTCATTTTATGCGAACGATCGACGCAGGTCTTGCTTGCGGCCGTTATTTTCAGAGCGCCAAGTGATTTAGCACGAGGCGCCTTGCCGCCGCGCGCCCCTCGGATGATATTCGATCGCATGCAGCTTCTCGATCGAACCACCGCCGAGACGTACCTGCACGACTCGGGCCACATCGCGGGCGGCGAGCCGATCAACATTCGCGAGCTGGCCGGCGGCGTGTCCAACGTGGTGCTGCTCGTCGAATTCCCCCAGCAGCCCGAGCGGAGTTTCGTGATCAAGCAAGCGCGGCCCAAGCTGCAGACGGCGCGCCCCTGGTACGCCAATGTGGAGCGCGCCTGGCGTGAAGCAGCGGTGCTGCGGATTTGTTCAGAATTACTCAACCGAGCAAGAGCCAAGGGGCTGACGCTGCGGGCCACGATTCCGCAGGTCGTTTTTGAAGACCGCGAGCGGTACCTGTTCGCGATCACGGCCGCACCCTACCCTCACGTGACGTGGAAGTCGCAGTTGCTCGCTGGCCTGGCGGATCGGCGGATTGCCGGCGAATGTGGCCGGCTGCTAGGCACGCTGCATGCCGAGAGCTGGCTGGATGAACGCATACAGGCGGAAATCGGCGATCGCACCCTGTTCGAGCAACTGCGCGTCGATCCTTATTATCGCGCTTTGGCCGAAATCCCCGACGCGCGGCCGGCCGTCGAACGTGTGATCGCATCGCTCGCGGCTCATCCGCGCTCGCTCGTCCACGCCGATTTCAGCCCCAAAAACATGTTGGTATTTGACGACGGGCTCATGCTGGTGGATTTCGAGACAGGCCATTTCGGCGATCCGGCGTTCGACCTCGGGTTTTTTTTGAGTCATGTTGTCTTGAAGGCCTTCCACCTGGTGCCGCGGCATGAGCCAATCTTGGCGCTGGGCAACGAGTTCCAGACCGTGTACGACCAGGTTATGGCGACCCGCGTTCCCCACGACGAGCTGGTGGCGTTGTGGCGCCGCGGTATCGAGCACCTGATCGCTTGCGCCTGGGCCCGCGTGGACGGGAAGAGCCCTGTCGAGTATTTGTCGCAATCCGTTCGCGAGCGCGTGCGCAGCTTCTGTCGTTCCATCATCGACGCGCCGCCGCGCGACTGGCCGGCAATGGTCCGCCTGTGCGAGCCGGCCCTGCGTGGTTGACAAACCCCAAGCGAGAACCAGCGTGAGTGCCATCAGTCACATCCAGGCTCGCGAAGTGCTCGATAGCCGTGGGCAGCCCACGGTCGAAGCGGAAGTGCGCACAAGCGATGGCGCGCACGGCCGGGCTATCGTGCCCTCGGGCGCGAGCACGGGTGCTTTCGAAGCCCACGAGCTTCGAGATCACGACCCACAGCGTTTTGACGGCCGAGGAGTTCGCCGCGCGATCACACACGTAAACGAAATCATCGCTCCGGCGCTCGTCGGTCTCGACGCGGCCGATCAGCGGCAAGTCGATGCGGTGTTGCTCGCGCTCGATCCGTCGCCGGGCAAGGAGCAGCTCGGCGCAAATGCCGTGCTGGCCGCGTCAATTGCCGTGGCGCATGCGGGGGCGGCGGCCCGAGGCACTCCATTGTTCGTCCATCTGAACAAATTGTTGAGGGCCGTGCTGCCCGCCGCGCCCGCGCCGCGCATGCCGATACCCATGATCAATATGATCTCGGGCGGGTTGCATGCGGGTGGCAATCTGGATTTTCAAGACGTGCTCATCATTCCGCGCGGCGCAGCGGACATCGCAACGCAACTCGAATGGTCGGTGCGCATCTACCGCCGCTTGGGCCGTTTGCTCGCTGAGGCCGGCTACGAAGGCCGGCTGGTGGGAGACGAAGGAGGCTACGGACCACGCTTAACGAGCAACCGCGAGGCAATCGATTTCGTGGTCCGCGCAATCGAAGCGGCCGGACTTAAGCCGGACGACCAGGTCGGCATCGCACTGGACGTGGCCAGCACGCATTTTTTCGACGGCACGCACTATCGGCTCTCCAGAACGGGCGAGCAACTTACGAGCAAGCAAATGGTCGATATGCTCGAAAAACTGGCCGCCGACTTCCCAATCGAGAGCATCGAGGATGGCATCGCGGAGGAAGACTGGGCCGGCTGGCAATTGCTGACCCGCCGGCTAGGAAAAAATCTGCGGCTCGTCGGGGATGACCTGTTCACCACGAATGCCCGCCGACTTGCGCGCGGAATCGAGCTGGGCGCCGCCAATAGCGTGTTAGTGAAGGTCAACCAGATCGGCACGCTGACCGAGACGTTCGAGACGATCAAACTTGCACGGCAGCACGGCTATGCATACGTCGTCTCGGCCCGAAGCGGTGAAACGGAAGATCACACGATTGCGGACCTGGCGGTCGCCACGGCGGCCGAACACATCAAGATCGGCTCGATCGTGCGCAGCGAGCGGCTCGCGAAATACAACCAGTTGTTGCGTATCGCCGAGCAACTCGCTTGACGCGATACCCGCTGCGCAGCGGGCTCGCGGCTAGCCCACTTCGACTTCGATCTTTTCGACGCCGTTCCAGGCGTAGCCTTGCGGATTCCAGGCCACCGCACCGTCGCCGGGCTGGCCGCGTCCCAGGGCGTCGATGGCTTGCGCCCAGATTTGTTGCTTGCCCGACCCAAGCGGCAACTCGGCGCGCCAACGTGACCAGGCGTACGGGCTCGTTGGGCGCGTGATCTCAGCCTTTTGCCAGCTTTCGCCGCGATTCGTCGAGACCAATACCGACTCGATCGGCGCTTTGCCATCGTTGAACGCCACGCCTTCGACTTTCACCTTCCCCGGCGCTAAGCGGGCGGCGACGCTGGGCGAAAGCACCACGCATTTGACCTTCATGGCCCAATTCGGGTCGCTGTTTGCAAACGTAAAATCAAACGATGAACCCGGCGCTAGTGGCGCGCGCGGCGTCCGGTAATGAGGAATCTGGCTCGTGTGATGGCTCTCCTCGGCCGTGAACAGGAGCTTGTTGAGCCACTTAATCTGCATCGTGCCGTAATAACCGGGCGTGACCAGCCGTACCGGCCCGCCGTGGATCGCCGGCAGCGGCTGATCGCCCAAGCGCAGCGCGATGAATGACCGGGCAAGCGCCTCGTCCAATGGTAAGCTGTGCTCGAAGTCTTGCTCGGCTCCGGCTGGCTCGTCAGCGCCACTGGCGGTAACGAAGCGGGCGCCCGGATCGATTTTCAACTGATAGCGATCCACGAGCGTGGCCAGACGCACGCCAGCAAAACGCACATTGCCCATGCCGCCGCGGCCCCATTGCGTGCCTTTGGTCGCGGCGCTGGGGGCGAACAGCGAGCGACTGTTGCCCGAGCATTGCAAGACCATCTCGTGCTCCACCTGGTCGAGTGCCGCGAGGTCCGCGGCATGGATGGTGACGGCTTGTGCCAGCATGCCACCCACTTCGATCTTCCAGTTGTTGGCCGTGAGCGGTTTAATGGTCGACGAGCCCTGCGGCTGCGCGTTGTTGCGCACAAACAATAAGTCCGCAGGCGTGGTTTGCGAGCCGAGCAACAGCTCGCAGGGAGTTTCCATAACGAGCGGCGTGCTGGAGTGAACCATGAGGCGCGGGTCTTTGCCCGGCACGGGAGTTTTTAGCTCAGGCTGCCCGGCACCGAGCGGCGACGCGGAGCATGCCGCGACGCCGGCCAGGGCTGAAGCGGCCAGAAACTCGCGGCGGCTTACGCCTCCAGCTTTCGAGGGAATGAAGCGGAAGAAGGACGGTTTGCTCATCGAACGTGGCCTCAAAAAATGGCTGCTGCTCTATCCATCAATTCTCGCGTGCGGCGAGACGATTGGCCAGCGGCGCCAGGCTGCCATGCCCCCCACCGCGAAAGGTGCATCGCAGTGAACCCCGTCTCCGCCATGCTTGTGATCGGTACGCGGCCGGAAGCCATCAAAATGGCGCCCTTGGCCATCGAATGCCACAAGCGAGCTGCGGACATCAAAACCACCATTTGTATATCCGGGCAACACCGCCAGATGCTGGCCGGCGTGCTCGAATACTTCGGGGTTCGAGCCGACCGCGAGCTTGCCGTCATGGCAGCGGGCCAATCCTTGGCGGCCCTTGCCGGCCGTTGCCTGACCGAGCTGGACGTCGCCATCGGCCAATTGCGGCCGGATTGCGTGATCGCGCAAGGGGACACGACGACCGTCATGTGCGCCGCCCTGGCGGCCTTTTTCCATCGGATTGCGTTCGTGCACGTTGAAGCTGGGCTGCGAACGGGCGATCTGCACGCGCCCTGGCCGGAGGAGCTGAACCGGCGCGTGGCGACCTTGGCCGCTTCCTTGCATTGCGCGCCAACGCGCCAAGCCGCCGATCGATTGCGCAACGAAGGGGTTTCTCCGGCTGACATTCATGTGACTGGCAACACGGTCGTCGATGCGTTGCAGTGGACACTCACGCGCGAGCGAGCGCGCAGTTCACAGTGGAGCGAGAAGTTCGCCTTCTTGGGTGAGCGACCGCTCGTGCTCATCACCGGACATCGCCGCGAAAACTTTGGACAAGGTTTGGCGAATTTGTGCGAGGCGATTTCTCGGCTCGCCACAAGGTTTCCCGACGTGGCATTCGTGTATCCCGTGCACTTGAACCCCGAGGTGCACTCGGCCGTGCACGCGCGGCTTGCCGGTCGCGACAACGTCCGCTTGCTACCCCCCCTGCCCTATCCCGAGTTCGTGTGGCTCATGGATCGTGCGCGCGTGATCGTCACGGACTCGGGCGGCATTCAGGAGGAAGCCCCCACGCTTGGCAAGCCCGTGCTCGTCACGCGCGCGATGACCGAGCGGCCCGAAGGGCTCGGCAACGCGATCGAACTTGTAGGAACCGACGTCGCACGCATCATCGCGCGCGTCGCGGCACATCTTGCAGCGTCCGAGCCGACTCTCCAGCCAGGCACGAACCCCTATGGCGACGGACACGCGGCGGCGCGGATTGCCGAGCTGATTGCGTCGCGAGCGTGGGAGCGGACCGAGCTAAACCGGTCGCGGGCAGCCAGTTAAACCGCCATTCACGCTACGCCCGGGTTCTGTTATCCTCCCCGCCACGATTCCGCTGGCGAATCGAGACATGCTAGCGACCAATCGCGAGCACCGTGGACAGAAGTGGGGGCGGAGCCGTTGCGAGTTGCGATCGTCCACGATTGGTTCGTCACCTACGCCGGCTCGGAGCGCGTGGTCGAACAACTGCTCGCGCTGTTTCCACAGGCCGACGTGTTCAGCCTGCTCGATTTTTTGCCGGCCTCCGAACGCCGCATGCTAGCAGGCAAAGCGGTGCGGACCAGCTTTCTGCAACGCATGCCGTTTGCGCGCAAGCGCTACTCGGCCTATCTGCCGCTGATGCCGCTGGCAATCGAGCAGCTTAATCTATCGCAGTACGACCTGGTGATCTCGAGCAGCCACTGCGTCGCCAAGGGCGTGCTGACTGGACCCGATCAACTGCACATCAGCTACGTACACACACCCATGCGCTACGCGTGGGATGCTCAGCACGAGTACCTGGCGGGCCGCGCGCTCGGGCGCGGGTTGCCTGGTCTTTACGCGCGGTGGATGCTGCACAAGCTGCGGCAGTGGGACGTGCGCACGAGCCATGGCGTTGATTCGTTCGTGGCTAATAGCCACTTCATCGCGCGGCGCATTTGGAAAACGTATCGCCGCAATGCCACGGTGATCCACCCGCCGGTCGACACGGAAGCGTTTTCGCTTGGCGGGCGACGCGACGATTTTTACCTCACCGCCTCACGACTGGTCCCCTACAAAAAAATCGACTTGCTGGTGCAGGCATTTGCCAACATGCCCGACAAGCGGCTGGTCATCGTCGGCGATGGGCCAGACTTCAACCGCCTTCGCGCCACCAAGACCGCGAATGTATCCCTGCTCGGCTATCGCGAAGGCGCGGAGCTGCGCGACCTCGTGCAGCGCGCGCGGGCCTTCCTGTTCGCCG
This sequence comes from Pirellulales bacterium, assembly GCA_035496575.1. Lineage (GTDB taxonomy): Bacteria > Planctomycetota > Planctomycetia > Pirellulales > PALSA-1355 > PALSA-1355. The sequence goes on along the minus strand of DATJEN010000323.1, from coordinate 6,110 downwards.
CCCGCGAGGACTTTGGAATCGTGCTCGTGGAAGCTCAAGCGGCGGGCACGCCTGTGATCGCGTTTGGCCAAGGAGGAGCGCTGGAGACGGTTCGAGGGCTCGACAACGAGCGGCCGACGGGGGTCTTTTTTGACCGCCAAACTCCCCAATCAATAAGCGAAGCGGTCGCCCATTTTGTCCGCAACGAGTCGCGGATCAGCGCGGCCGAATGTCGAGCCAATGCGCTTCGCTTTGGTGTGGCGCGCTTTCACCACGAGTTTTTTGAACACGCCATGCGGCAGTGGGACGAGTTTCAATCACGCGACTTTCGCCCGCCTCAGGCCACTGTTGAGTGCGATAGCAAAGTGGCGATGCGTGCGGCGTGAGCTTACCCGGCCCGGCGGCGGTCGGGCGCATCTGGCCTGTCGTGTGATGTCTGCCGCTTTTGCCACGCTTCTGTGAGCTTGCCGATCATTTCGCTGGTGCGCCATTCCCAGGTGTGCTGCCGAGCCAGGTTGCGGGCGTAGTCACGATCGGCCCGCGCGCCGTCCAGGATCTGCTCGACGCGCTCAATGAATTCGGCAGGCGAGTCCGCCGACGAAAAGGCGCGAGAGAACTCGGCCAACGCCGGCGCGCCGCTCACCACGACCGGCAGTTCGGCCGCGAGATATTCAAAAAATTTCATCGGGAACATGGCGGCCGTGTACGCGTTTCGACAGGCCGGAATCGTTGCCACGTCCAACCCGCGCAAATAGTCCGGCAATCGCTCGTAGTCGCGCGGGCCGAGCAAGTGCACGTTTGGCAATTTGAGCCGCTCGATGGACGTGCCCGGCTGCCCTTCGCCGATTTGCCCGATCAGTATCCAGTTCCAGTTGGGCCGGGCTCGAGCCACGGCCTCGATCAGGGGCAGGTCGACTTTATACGCGCTGATCGCGCCCACGAAGCCCAAGCGCGGGTGGGGTATGGCCGCCAGCTCGTCGGGAACCGGGCCGGGCTCGCATGCTCGGGCGAAGTGCTCGTAATCGACGACATTCGAGAAGAAATAGGTGGCCGAGTTGTCCCGGCGAAAGCGGGCTTCCAACGCCCGGCTGGTTGCAAATACCAGATCGGCCTTCGCGGCAAGATCGCGCTCGGCGCGCTTGATCGCCAAGGCCGGCATGTGTGGCGCCGCGCGCAAATCATCGACCGCATGATAGACGACCAGCGAAGGGTCGAGCGAATCAACGACCCCTTGCACGAGCGGATTGTAGGTCCACACCAGCGGGCGTGAAAAACGCAACCGGCGGCACTGACGCCGTACCCACGCGGCCAGCATCTTCTCGTTCAGCCAACGAGCCAACGAGCTGCCGTGCATGGGTATCGCCACGGGCGAGCCGACCCACAAGTTTTCTCGAACCTGCCGCAAGCTGCGCACAGATCGGCGCAGGCGGCGCGCCATCCGGTCGAGGTCGCGCGGGCTGGCGGTTGGCCGCCGCAACCCAAGCGACTCGATGTACAAGACTCGAAAGCCGCGGCGGGCCAGGTGTACCGCGACGTGCTGCTTATTGGTCCAAAAGGGATGGTCCCAATCGGCCGTTGAAAACAAAACGACGTCGCGCGGAAATTCAGTACACAAATTGCCGCCCCTTCCAGCGAATCGCGAGACGAACGCCACTTGCCGGCGCCGCGTACTCGACCGAGAGTCGCGCACCCATGCTCGAAACCTTCGCTCGATCGCGTGCGCTTAAGAACTCGAACACCTGCTCGATGCTGGCCCACCAGATATCGGGCTCGCGCCCAATGTGCTCGATTAGATCGCGGTGGGCGGCGATCCTTTCCCCTTCGCTGTGCCAGCCATACTGATAGCGCGGCGAAAAGGGATGGTCCAAGTATGCAAAAATGCCGCCGGCCGCCAGGTGTGCGGCGAAGCTTTGGCGGTAGATATCGATCGCGTTTCCCTGACGGTGAAAGCAATCGCCATGCATCATGCATTGCGCGCTGAGCGACATCATGCACTGCTCCACCAAAGGCGCGCGACCGGCACGGCCCAGCAGAAACTCGGGATCACAAGCGATGCTGCCGCCAATAAACCCTTCGTACCCGTTATCGGCCAGCGCCTGCACGGCGTACTGGGGGTTTTGATGAAAGGGAGACACGGCATGTCGACCTGGCGCCGCTTCCGGCAAATGACGCTCAATCCAATCGCGCGATTCGCGCGCCTCCTGGGATGCGCGTTCGTAGCTGCCGCCCCAGTTGGGCTCGTGCCTTACTGAATGCGAGACGACCGACCCACCCGATGCAATCACCTCGCGCAGGAGGGCGAAGTCGTCGTGTTGCAGAGATTGCCCGGTGAGCAACGCCAGCGAGAGCGGTAGCCCATTCGACCTGTAAAGCTCAAAGAGTTCCGCGGCGCTCGCCACCGCTTCATCGCAGTCGAGCCGGGCACACGCGGCGGCTCGGTAACCCCCGGGGACCTCGGCCAGGGACGCCAGGCAAGGCAGCCCGCCCGCGCGGTGTTCGTCGAAGAACGCTTCGACGATCCGCCATTCCAGGCTGTCGACCGGGCCGACGGGCCGGTTGAACCACAGCGCGGAGCCATTCGGGGCGTCATGCACAGTTGCGAAGAGGGTGGTGTTATTCTCGGGAGCTGCGACGATGGCTAGCGGTGTCGCTCCTGCCTGGCCGGCCCCGACCGCAATCGACCAAAGCGATGGGCCGATAACGATCCGTCCATATCCCAGGTTGTTCCATTCGTCTGCGAAATCAAAACGGCACAGTGGTCGGAAATCGTACGGCGATGCGGCCGCTAGCGGATGGGCGTCCAGATAGCGCACCGCGGCGGGAGAGACATCGAAAGGGGTCGAATCACGAAGCACGCAAGCGCCCCAATCGGCCGGCCAATCAAGCGCGCCCTTTACCTCGAGACCTAACAACTCGCCGATACGTGGGCCGACATGGCCGAGCACCAGCACCTTGCTCCCAAGACTCAGGTGCCGCGCCAGCTCGCCGGCTGCGGATTCCGGCGGGTTGATCCACACGAGCGCCGCGGGAGCCAATTGGCCGAACTCGCCGGCCGCAGCGACAGCCACTTGCGTTTCCGAGAACGATCGCAGCAAGGCTGCGCTGACGATCTGCGCCGCGCGCTCGTCCCCATCGGAAAAACAAACCACGATTCGCGCGACGTCGCGCGCTTTGGCAATCGCCTGAGGAAACTCCAGTGAGGTGGCGTTCTCGAGCTTCACGAGCGCGTACTCGCTCCTTGTGGCAAAGTGTGCCTGTACGCTTCGACCAGTGCATCGCCTGCCGCCGACCACGTGTAATGATCGAGCACATGCCGACGCAACCGATCGTCGCGTGGCGCTGCCAGGCTGGTCTCGAGCACGGCGCGCCACTGGCTCTCATCGGTCGGATCGACGTAGCTCGCCAAATCGCCAAAGTATTCCCTCGTCGAACCCACGCCCGTGACGACGACCGGGGCACCCTGTGCGGCGGCCTCCAGCGCGGCAAGCCCCGGCGTTTCCAGCAGGCTTGGCAGCACAAACACATTGCAGGCCGCGTAGGCCGACTTCAGCAGCGGGCCCTCGTGTTCCAACGGGCCCACGTGGCGCAAGAATCCTCCACCTTCGTCGAGGCAATGCGCCAGATATCTTGAATCCCGCACGTGGCCCACCAGCACAACGGTCGTCCGCATTTGCCGAGCCACACGCGCGAGCCGGTGCTGGTTTTTGCGCGGTTCGATGTTGGCCACATTCAACAGCAACGGACCTGCAATTCCAAAATGCGATCGGAACAGATCTGGCGTGACGGGCACGCCAAAAGCCGGATCCACGCCATTGGGCACAACGGTGAAATTGCCCGCGGCTAGTCCGAATGCCTCGCACAGTTGATCGCGCTCGGCCAGCGAATTGGGAAGAACTCGATCGCACAGGTGCAACAGGTCGCGGATCTCGGTCATCGGAAAGTGCGCGCGGTTCTCGTCGGTCAACCACAGCACGGGCGAGATCACAAGCGGGAGTCCGCGCCTTTTTACGTGGGCGCAGAAGTTCATCGATCCGCCTTGAACCGAGAAGTAGTGGACCAGGTCCACGCGATCGAGTTGGGGGCGCCAGTGATCGAACAGCAGAACTTCGATCCCGAAGGCGCGCACGGCTTCGCGGCACTTGAGCAACTGAATCTCGCCGCCGCCGGGACAATCGAAGGCCACCGGGTAGGTGTTAAACAGTACGCGCACTGTACACCACCTTTTCCAGCACGGCCCACAACGCGCGGCCGCTGGATTGCTCGCAGATCTCTCGCAAACGCTGTCGCTGGTCGGCCAGAAGCAAGTCCTTGATCCACGGCGTGGCGAGCGTGGCGTGGATGTCAGCCGCGATCGCGCCGAAATCCTTCGAGTAAAAAACGCGGCCGCTACGGCCCAGCGTCTCCAGCACGGCATCGTCCGCGTACGCGAACACGGGCTTGTCGAAGGCCATGGCTTCCACGACGGGCACGCAAAATCCTTCGTGCTCGCTCATGGTGACGAACGCGCTGCCGCGCTCGTAGATCGTTTTCAGTTGTCCATCGCTCACGCCGTCATGAAAAACGATGTGATCTTTGATATCGGCGTATTCGTTATTGAGCAGATAGCGCAGAAATCCCACGTAACCGTCGAAGCGCGCTCCCCCCACCACCAGCAGCGCCGAGTCGGGATCGAGCGCGCGGTAGCGCTCGAACAGGGCAAACAGATCTTCGACTCGCTTGTGCGGAGCGATGCGCCCCACGTACAAGAGCAGCGTGCGCGCGTGCGGCAATTCGATGGGCTCGGCGGTTATGGAGTTCCAATCCTTGGCGCCGATCATAGGCGGGCTGGCAGTGACCTCGGGCGGTCGCTCCGCTTGAGATTCATACTCCTCGACCACCTTTTCCAGCAATCGAGACGCCTCGGCAAACGGACCATCGTCGCCGCCAAACCGATGACCGAGAGCCGGCTTCTTGAGGCCCTGCCGAGTGGCCGATTCCTGCAACACGCGGGCGGAGCTCGTCGAATTGGCGACCAAGGCATCGAAGCGGTCGAGGTACTTGAGCTGCGAGATGCCATCGGCACAGTGGGCCGCGTACTCGGCGTCGTAAACCTGCAAAAAACGCGGAGGCGTGATGTTGTGGAAGTACAAAATCTTCTTGCTGGGCAGCTCGACGAGCCGCGAAAGCCATGGCTCATAAATGGAGAAGTTCACGATCAGCAGGTCGTCTTCCTCGGCGGCCTCGAACAGCTCGCAGGTATGCCGAATCGTCTCGCGCAAGGTAGGGTCGAAATTGCCCGCATATAACTGGCATGGCACGCGGTTCGCGCGCAACAGCTGATGCAAGCTAAGGGCGAAGTTGCCAACCGCATCGCGCTCGAACACGTTGGTGGAAACCAGGTGCACGGTCGCTTCGCGCGGCCATACGAACCACGGCACCGAGGGTACGGCACGCTGGGGGTTGTCGAGCGCCTGGCGCCGCGCCAGCGAGTCGGCCAACGCCTCGGCCGAGTTGTAGGCGTACAGGATGTCGTCGAACCGCACCGCCTCGCTGATCACCGGCCTGAGCACGACATGCACCGCGATGACCGGCTCATCCACGCCGCTGAAGTCGGGATTCTTCCAGAACTCGGCCGGCGCGACGCCGTCGAAAGTCACCTCGAAGCCCGCGGGCCCGCGCACCACTTCCACGCTCAGATCGGCTTTGACTTCCAGCGGCCACTTCCACCAGCCCACGTGGCCGGCGGGATGCACGGGATTGGCCGCCGAATACAGGTCGATGACCAAAAACAGCTCTGAATCCCACACGGATGAGCCGAAGGAAAGCTTCAGCTCGCCGGAGTCGCGCGTCGTGAGATCCAGCCGCTGCCGGTCCACCAGCACATAGGGCAGTGAATCTTGGGCGGGCCTGGCGGCCGTCATTTGGTCCATCGATTCTTTCCCTCCTCGATGAACTTTTGCGTCATGGTCGCATACAACGATCCGTGATTGCGCGAAGGCTCGATGTGCGTGTTCTCGTGATACTCATTGAAGGTCGAGATCAGCACCATGTCCGGCACGTCGGGCACGCTCTCCGCAAACTGCAGCATGCGGCGATAGGAGGAGCCTTGTTGCCGATCGACGATGCGGTGCGGATTCGCTTTGCGGTTCGGG
>DATJEN010000322.1:0-3704 GCA_035496575.1 Pirellulales bacterium | reverse complement strand
GCATTTCATAATCCCTACACTTCGAACATCACGTTCGACCAGAACGCCTATCATTTTGGGCCCAACGCGCATTTCAACTGGGCCGGCTCTTGGAATTCCTGGACCCAATGGCGCGCACTGGGTTTTGATTTGAATGGCTCCTTCAATCTGCCCGTCTCCACGTCGAGCATCGTGGGTCGCAAACTGTTCTACAACCAGTCGGGCACGGCTTCCCCCTCGCGCTACGACGGCAACAATGCGGCCATCAACTCGCTGGACGACAGGGCCATCGCCACCGACAAGGTGGCCTACATTCCCGGCACAGGCGCCGCGACGTTCGCCAACGTGTCGAGCTACACGAAGGGCATCAACGGCATCATGATCGACATCGCCGGCACGCACGGCACGATCACGGCCGCCGATTTCACGTTCCGCGTCGGCAATAACAATGCGCCCAACTCCTGGGCGGCCGCGCCGGCGCCCAGCGGGTTCTCGGTGCGAGCCGGAGCGGGCACCGGCGGCTCCGACCGCGTGGAAATCACCTGGGCCAATGGCGCCATCGCCAAGAAGTGGCTCGAGGTGATCGTGAAGGCCAACGCCAACACGGGACTCTCGCAACTCTCGGGCGCGGCGGCCGGCATCGGCGACGTGTTCATGTGGGGCAGTGCTCCGGGTGACGCGGGACCGGCGGCGACTGGCAGCGACGATACGGCCACCAATGCCACGGTCGGCGCGCCTGACGAGCTCGAGGTTCGCAAGCACTATGCCACGGCGCTCACGAACGTTCCGATCACGAGCATCCGTGATATGAATCGTGACGCGATCATCGACGGCAACGACGAGTTGTTCGTGCGTAACAATAACACTACGGTCACCACGGTGACCAAGTACCTGAACGTGACCCTGGCCAGCGCCTCTCCGGAGGGGGACATCGCCGACCCGGTGGTTTTGGCGCTCTCAGTTGCTGCCGTTCCCGCTAGCGGCTCCGACACGTCGACAGCTCAGCCGCTCGACATTCCGCAGCTCTCTGGCGATCCGTCGATAGCGCAAATAAGTGACCACGCGGCACACGGTCATTCTCAGCAGCACGCGAAGCGCTCGAAATCGGTTGTCGAGTCGGACGACGTCGCCGCGATCCTCGCTTCCGACGACTCGTTGTTGGACGATGTGTTGGCCGATCTCGAACTGGGCTAGGCGCGGGCTACAGCTTGGCGGGCTGGCTGATTCCGAGCACCTTTACCAAAAACGCCCAGCGGTCGGCCGCTTCTTCGATGATTTTCGAAGTCGGCTTGCCGGCCCCGTGCCCCGCGCGGGTCTCGATGCGGATCAAGATCGGCTTGTCGCAGCCTTGCGCGGCTTGCAGCGCCGCCGCGAACTTGAAGCTGTGCGCGGGCACGACCCGATCGTCGTGGTCGGCCGTCGTGATCATCGTGGGGGGATAGCACGTGCCCGAGCGGATCGCGTGCAGCGGTGAGTACTTGTAGAGGAACTTGAAATCATCTGGGCTGTCGCTCGAGCCGTAATCGTCAACCCAGGCATGGCCGATGGTGAACTTGTGAAACCGCAGCATGTCCAGCACGCCGACCGCGGGCAGTGCCGCGCCGTACAAATCAGGGCGTTGCGTGAGGCACGCGCCGACGAGCAAACCACCATTCGAACCGCCGCCGATCGCCAGCTTCGACGAGCTTGTGTATTTGTTCGAGACCAGCCACTCGGCCGCGGCGATAAAGTCGTCGAACACGTTTTGCTTGCTGGCCTTGGTGCCCGCCTTGTGCCAATCTTCGCCATATTCGCCGCCGCCGCGCAGATTCGGCACGGCGAACACTCCGCCGCGCTCCATCCACACCAGGTTCGAGACGCTGAAAGCCGGCGTCAGCGAGATGTTGAATCCGCCGTATCCGAACAAATAGGCCGGCGCCTGGCCGTCCTTCTTGAACCCCTTGCGGTAGCTGATGAACATGGGCACCTTCGTGCCGTCTTTGCTCGGGTAGAACACCTGCTCGGTGGTGTAGTCATCGGGCTTGAAGGCGAGCTTCGGTGCGCGATAGAGCGTGCTCTTCGCGCCCGGCACGTCATAGCGATAGATGGTGGGCGGAGTCGTGTACGAGGCGAAGCTGTAGAATGTCTCGCGATCGGTTCGCTTGCCATTGAAACCGGTCACCGTGCCCAAGCCAGGGAAACTGACTTCGCCGGCCGAGTTGCCCGCCAGGTCGTAGAGCTTCACCTGCGTGTGCGCGTCCTTGAGGTAGTTGGCAAAAAAACGCTCGCCAACCAGCGTCGCGGCGTGTAGTGTCTCGTCCGCTTGCGGAATGACTTCACGCCAGTTCGATCGTTCCGGCTTGCGCGTGTCGATGGCGATCACGCGTCCGCGCGGAGCGGCATGGGTTGTTTTGAAGAATAGCACCGGCCCGTCGTTGTCGATCAGCTCGTAGCCGGCTTCGAAGTTGTCGATCAGCTCGATGATCTTGGCGTCGCGCTCCTTGAGATCCTTGTAGAAGACCCGGTTGCGGTCGTCGGTGCCCTTGGCGACTTCGATCACCAGGTAGCGACCGTCGTCGGTCACTTTGCCGGCGAACTGCCATTCCTTTTCATCGGGGCGGTCGAAGATCAGCTTGTCGTCCGACTGCGGCGTGCCCAGCGCGTGGTAATACAGTTTTTGAAAATAGTTCGACGCGCGCAGATCTTCTCCCGGCTTGGGCTCGGGATAGCGGCCATAGAAAAAGCCCTTGCCGTCCTTGGTCCAGCTCGCGGCGGAGAATTTGCTCCAGCGCACGACGTCGTCGCGATCTTTGCCGCTGGCCACGTCCCGCACGCGCCAGGTGATCCAGTCCGATCCGGCCTCGGCCAGCGCATAGGCCAACAGCTTGCCATCGTCACTAACGGCCGTGTCGGAGAGGGCGATGGTGCCGTCTTTTGACAGCGCGTTAGGATCCAGGAGCACGCGCGGCTTACTGTCGAGCGACTCGGTCGTGTACAGCACGCTTTGATTCTGCAGGCCCGTGTTGAGCAGGTAGAAGTAGCGGCCGCCTTCCTGGAAGGGCGAGTACAGTTTTTCGAAATCCCACAACTTGGTGAGCCGATCTTTAATCGCTTGCCGCTCGGGGATTTTTTCCAGGAAGCCGAACGTGATCTTGTTCTGGGCTTCGACCCACGCCCGCGTGGCCGGCGCATGGTCATCTTCGAGAGGTCGATAGGGATCAGCCACCGTGGTGCCGTGATAGTCGTCGCTGACCTCGGCGGTGGGCGCGGTGGGATAGGCGGCGATCGCGGGAACGGGGGCAATGGCCTGCAAAACAGTAAAAATCGCAAACGCCGCGAAGCCTTGGGCCGTACCCAGCCAAAATCGCAATCGCATGGCTAGCTCTCCGGATTCCGCCGCGCAACAAAAATCCCGAAAGGACGGCCAAACCGCGGCACTTTCGGGCAAGTACACCCCAGACGACTCGAACCTCTAACCTTCGGTTCCGTAGTTTTGCGCCACCACTACGACAGGCTACATCACGCTACAAGATTGTCGGGGTTTACCGAACAATCTGCAAGCCGATTGTCGCCCCGATACGTCGAGTGTCGCCTGGCTATTGTGTGGAGCCATTCAAATCAAAACCCAGTGCGCGCCATTGGGTCCAGGAATTCCAAGAGCCGGCCCAGTTGAAATGCGCGTTGGGCCCAAAATGATAGGCGTTCTGGTCGAACGTGATGTTCGAAGTGTAGGGATTATGAAATGC
>DATJEN010000321.1:0-56572 GCA_035496575.1 Pirellulales bacterium | reverse complement strand
CGGCCCCAGACGGTTTGCACCTCGTCGGCGATGAAGAGTCCGCCGTATTTGCGCGCGATCGCCACGGCGCGTTCGAAGTAGCCCGGCGGCGGCACGATGTAACCGCCGGAGCCGATGATCGTCTCGGCCATGAAGGCGGCTATCTCACCGGTGGTGGTCGTTTGGATGAGCTCTTCGATGTCATCCGCGCAGGCCAGCCCACACGCGGGATACTCCAGGTGGAAGGGACATCGATAGCAGTAGGGCGCGTGCGCATGCACGAAGCCAGGCACCTGGGTCGGCAAGCGTTTCCACGGCGCCTGGCCCGACGCCGCCAGTGCCTGGGCTGCGCGCCCCGAGTAGCTATGCCGCAGCGTGACGAACTCCGAGCGTCCGGTCGCATGGCGCGCCGCCGCAAAGGCAGTCTCGTTGGCTTCGGTGCCGCTGTTGGTGAAGAAGCTTTTTTGCAACTTGCCAGGCGCAATTTCCGCCATCCGCCGCGCCAGGCTGGATTGCGGGCCATTGGCATACAGCGTCGAAACGTGCGACAGCGTTTTTACCTGCTCGACAATCGCTTCCACGACCTTCGGGTTCGCATGGCCGACACTGATCGTGAGCACGCCACCCCAGGCGTCGAGATACTTTCGCCCGGCATCGTCCCACACGTACATGCCTTCGCCGCGCACCAGGGCGAGCGGCTCCTGGTAGTACATGGCCACCGCCGGAAATAAGTATTCACGATGGTCTTGGACGATCTTCGACGTGGCCACGCGGGGGACTCCCAAAAGCTGGAGAATTCAAAGGCTGCCTCGCCCATCTCTCATGCTTCAGCTTAGTCTAGGTCGATCGCAGCTTAGTGCCAAGCGAACCAAGCGCGCCCCCGCGAGCGGCGCCACTGGCAGGATCTCGGCGCGCGGACTACACTGCCCGGCAGTCACGCTTAACGAGGGCGCAAATGCTCGAGCTTGCCGCGCAAATCAACGAAGCTGTTGCCGCCATCCGCCTGCGTTGGCAGGGGACTCCCCGCGCAGGCATCATTTTGGGAACCGGCATCGGCGGCCTGGCCGACGAGATCGAGTGCGAAGCCGCAATCGAGTACGAAGAAATCCCGCACTTTCTCCGCTCGACCGCGACCGGACATCGCGGCCGCCTGGTGTGTGGCAAACTGGCGGGCCAAACGGTCGTGGCGATGGAAGGCCGCTTCCACGCCTACGAAGGTTATTCGCTCAAGAAAATTACGCTGCCCGTCCGCATCATGAAAGCGCTGGGGGCCGAGCTGCTCATCGCCACCAACGCGTGCGGCGGAATGAACCCGCACTATACGCTCGGCGATATCCTGCTCATTGACGACCACATCAATTTGATGGGCAGCAGCCCCTTGGTGGGCGTCAACGACGATGCGCTCGGCCCGCGTTTTCCGGATATGTCGTGCCCGTATGATGCCGAGCTGATCGAACGGGCGATGGCGATCGCCCGCCGCGAGAACTTTGCCGCGCACAAGGCGGTGTTCGTGGCCGTGCTCGGACCCAATTTGGAGACGCGCGCCGAATATCGCTTCTTGCGGCTCATTGGGGCCGACGCGGTGGGAATGTCGACCGTGCCCGAGGTCATCACGGCCGTCCACTGTGGCTTGCGCGTGCTGGGGTGCTCGATCGTGACCGACTTGTGCTTTCCCGAGTCGCTCGAGCCGGTCGATATCGCGCGCATCATCGCGGTGGCCTCCGAAGCGGAACCCAAGCTGCGCAAAATCATCTTGGGGATCCTGGCCCAGCTATCGTCGCCAGGCGGCGGGCGATGAACCCCGGACCGCCTGAACTCGACGTCGCCGCGGCCTGGCTGCAAGCGCGCTTCGCCCAGCAGCCGCGAATCGGGCTGGTGCTTGGAACGGGGCTCGGCGGACTCACGAACCACATCGAGCGCGGCACCTCGATCCCTTATGGGCAGGTTCCGCATTTCCCGCTTTCGACGGCGCCCGCGCATCGAGGGCAACTGGTATGCGGAAATTGGGGCGGGGTCCCTCTCGTCGCGCTCGACGGACGATGCCACCTGTTCGAGGGCTATTCCGCCGTGCAGGTCGCCTTCCCGATTCGCGTTCTCGCAGCGCTTGGCATCGAGCTACTCGTGCTCTCGAACGCATGCGGCGGGCTGAATCCAACGTATCGCACCGGCGATCTGATGCTCATTGAAGACCATATCAACCTGACCTGGGACAACCCGCTCAAGGTGCCGCATAACCTGCACACGGCCCCCATCCCGGACATGAGCTGCCCGTACGATCGCCAATGGATCGAGATCGCGCTCGAGACGGCGCGGCGGCGCGACATCGTAGCGCACCGCGGAACCTATGCAGGCGTGTGCGGTCCAAGCTACGAGACCAGGGCGGAATACCGGTTTCTGCGGCGCATCGGCGCGGATGCGGTTGGCATGTCGACCGTGTGCGAGACCATTGCCGCCGCCCAATGCAAGCTGCCGGTTTTAGGATTGTCCGTCGTGACCAATGTTTGCTCGCCGCAGCGTCCGCAAGTGACAAGCTGCCAGGAAGTCGTCGCGGCGGCGGCTAGCGCGGAGCGCCAAGTGCGACTGGTGCTCGATGAAATTGTCGAACGCTTCGCGAGCCAGACGCGCGAGCGCCCGCGCATCGTCAGATAAGAACGCCGACCACCGCGGCGGTCATGAAACAGGCCAGCGTGCCGCCGAGCATCGCGCGTAGACCAAGCCGCGCCAGCTCCTTGCGGCGATCGGGCGCGACGGCGCCGATGCCGCCTAGCTGCACGCCGATGGAGCCAAAATTCGCGAAACCGCACAAAGCGTAGGTCAACAACACCTCGCTACGCGGACTGAGCTGGCCCCCGATCTTCATGGACTCCGCGAGTTGCTTATAGGCGATGAACTCGTTGCTGATCATGCGCAGCCCCATCAACTGGCCGGCCCTGCTGCAGTCCGCCGCTTCGATGCCGACCAACCATGCCAGCGGCGCAAAGGCGATGCCCAACAGGTCCTCCAGCGTCAGTGAATAGCCGAGCATGGCCAACGACCAGCCGATGATCGCTTTCAGTAGCGCGATCAGCGCCAGAAAAGCGATGATGATGCCGGCCACTTGAATCGCGAGTGTCAATCCGTCGAGGGCGCCGTTAGCGGCAGCCTCGATCGCATTGACGGCGCCGGTTTCCACTTCCACCACCGCCTGGCCGGTTGTCAGTGGCTGCTCGACTTCGGGCTGCATGATCTTGGCAATCACGATCGACGCGGGGGCGGCGATCACCGAGGCGGCAACCAGGTGGCCGGCATCGATCCCCATTTTCACGTAGGCCGCCAGAACGCCGCCCGCCACCGTCGCAAAACCAGCCATCATGACGGCCATCAGCTCCGAGCTGGTCATCGTATTGAGATACGGCCGCACGACCAGCGGGGCTTCGACCTGGCCCAGAAAGATATTCGCCGCCACCGACAAGCTCTCCGCGCCCGACAACTTGAGCGTTTTTTGCATGGCCAGGGCCGTGATGCGCACGACGCGCTGCATCAGGCCAAAATGATAAAGAATCGAAACCAACGACGAAAAAAACACGATCGAGGGCAGCACGCCAAAGGCAAACGTGGTGAGCAGAAACTGGTCGGAGGCGGGCTCGGGCGCATGTCCACCGAACACAAACACACTGCCTTCCTCGACGTAGCTCAACAAGTTCGTGAACAGATCGCCCATCCGTGCAAACACCTGCCTGCCAGGCTCGGTGCCCAAAGTAAGAAAGGCGAACGCGAACTGTAGAAACAAGCCGCCAGCGATCACGCGCCACGGAATCACGCGGCGGTGCGCGCTCAAGAGCCACGCCAGGCCCATGAAGGCCAGAATGCCCAATAAGCTAACGGCCTTCTGCATGGTTACCATCCGCGCGGGAGGCAGTCGAACGGCTCGTCATCCTGGCGACGCGATCGGCGGTTTGGTCGAGCGCGCCGCGAATTCCGCTCAGCAGGAGTTGAAGCGGCGTTTACTTGGCGCCCTTCCTTTGGCCAGCAGCGGGGCTGAGACCGTTTAGTTTTTCGAATTCAGCGCGGCGGTCCGCGTAACGATAGATGAATTCGCCGCGCGGATCAAAAGGCGCCAACTGGCCGAGCCTGCTCAGGGCCCCGCGCGACTCGCGATGCACCCAGCCCAGCCACACTCGGTCGGGCCCCAGTCCGAACAACATTCTGGCGTCTGGATCGCTTTGAAACGAACCTCCCAGGAAGTTGCGCGCCAAGGGCGCGGTGTGCAGCGTCATGGTGGTAAAGCACACGATGATCCACGAGACCCAGATCGCCATGAACGGCCCGCCCACCTTCTCAACCGGCACGTAGAATTTCACCCGCAGAGGGGACATAAAGTCGGTGGCCATGCGCAACAGCAGCATCGCGCCGCCAAACAAGACCCAAAGCGCGACAAAGTCCCACACATACGTAAACGAGGAATCCAGGCCTTCGAAGTAATCGGCCAGCGGCTCAAAGTAATTGGTCGCCAACAGCCCAGCCGTAAGCACGTTAACCAGTGCGATCGTATTGCTCCACATCCCCGAATTCATGAAGGACGTGAAGCAGGCGAAAAAGATCACGATCAGAAGGATGCTCGTAAACATGGGAACCTGCTTTATTGCTTGAGCACGCGAAGAAGTTCTTGCAGCGAGGTGACGCCGCGCGCCACCAGCAGCACGCCCTCCTCTTGCAGGCTGCGGTGCTTGTTTTTGCGCGCCGCGGCGCGCAGATTCTCGAGCTTGGGCGCCGTCGTGAGCACTTGTTGAATGGTTTCATTGACCAGCAACAGCTCGAAAATGCCGGTGCGGCCGAAATAACCAATTCCCTGGCAAGCCTCGCACACGACATCCGGCTTCTTGGGATCGATGGGCTGAGTCGGCGGACGATACAGCGATTCGATCTTGCCAGCCGGCAGGCCAAGCTGCTTGAGCACTTCCGCCGGCGGCGGGTAGGCCTCCTTGCAGGCCTCGCACAGCTTTCGTATCAGGCGCACGTTCAAGACGCCACGCACCAGCGGGGCAAAATCGGCGGGCGGAATCTTGAGCATCATGATCCGCAGCAGCGCCTCGACCGCTTCCTTGGCGCGCGTGCTCGTAACGATCAGGTGATTGTCGGCGGCCTGTTCGCACAGCACCGTCAGCGTGTCCAGATCGGCCACGTCTCGCAGCACGAATACATCGGGATAGGTCCGCACCAGCTTGGGCAGCACCGTCATGGGCGTTTCGCCCCCGGCTGACGAGTACGTCGTGACGTGCACGTTTTCGATGTCGTGCCCCCGCTTCGCTTCGTCGACCACCTCCACGAAATTGCGGATGAATCGATCGGTGTTCGCCAGCGCCACGTCGATGCTGGTCGTCAGTCCCCCGGCCGGCAGCGAACAAAAAATGACAATCCCGTTCTCGGAAATCAACGCTTGCAGTTGCTCTTGCGTCTTGGCCCGCATGCCCAGATCTTCGAGCGTCTTGAAGGGGGATTTTGCCGCATCGAATTGCAGCAGCACGCGCTCGCCGGTCGAGGTGCCTTGGCTGGTGATGTTGCAGGTCATCTTCTGCTTGGCGGCTTCGAGGTTGAACGCGCCCGATTGTCGCGAGCGCCGGTCCTCCACCTTCAGCGCCGCGAGGCTCTTGAACACGGCCAGCACCGGATCGCCCTCGGCGCGTTCGATGGCCGAGCGGTCGTGCCACAAGCCATCCACCTGGTAGCGCACGCCGACGCTGTCCGCCTTGTAGTCGAGCATCACGTGCGTGGCGCGTTGCGCCAGCGCGTCGTCGATCAGCACCCGGGCCGGCATGAAGCCCGGCGAGTTGCGCGCGGTGAGCAGGTTCACGTTATCGGCCCGTTCGTCGCCACTGCCGCGGACGGTCAGCTTGATGTCGGGTCCGAGCTCGCGCGGATCGATGTCGCCGCCCGCCACGTTGATGCCGATCGAATTGAATTTGCGCGCCAACCAGCGGTGCGTGTGCTTGTACGTCAGCACCTTGTCGTATAGCGAAGTAACCTTCTGATTGCGCATGTAGACGTAGGTTCCCAGCGGCGCCGCATAGGCGATCACCAGCAACGTCGCGCCGACGGCAAACCATGGCAGGATCCACAGCAGCAACAGCGCAATGAAGAAGCTGAAGAACACGATCGGGTTCCACAGCGTCCAGCGCATCTTGAGCGCTTGGGCGTCTTGGCTCACCCAGTCGGTGGACCGCACCCACAACAAGAACAGGGTCCACGTGCCCAGGATCTTCCACGGGCTCAGGTAGGCGCCGTTGTAGCGGAAGAAGTTGACGCCCGTAGAGGGCCAACTGGTGTCGTCCGCCGCTAACACCGCCTGCGCGTCGAAGGCGACGAGCGCCATCGCGCCGGCAAGCACGACCAGCAATCGCAGCATTAGAGGATCCCAGGTTGCGAAACGGCGATGCCTTTGAGGGCCATCTTGAGGGCTTCGACGTTCGGGGCCACTTCCAATGCCACCGTTCGATCGATCAAATCGGTGTTGACCAGGGCGGTCAGGCTCATCGTGAAGTCCTGCATGCCCTCGCCCGCGCCGATGCGAATGGCGTCGGGAAGCTTGTCGTCCCGTTCCTCCAGGATCAACTTGCGCACGGTGCTGTTGAAGGTCATGATTTCGACGGTCGGCACGCGGCTGACGCCCGGCTTGATCGAGGGCAGCAACTTTTGCGCGACGATGCCGCGCATGTTAAAGGCGATGGCGCTGCGCAAAGCCGGATGCATTTCCGAGGGGAACAAGTCGAGGATACGGCCGATGGTCGTCGCCGCGCTGGAAGCGTGAATGGTGCCGAACACCAGGTGACCGGTTTCCGCGGCATGGATCGCGGTCATGAACGTCTCGCGATCGCGCATTTCGCCCACCAGCATCACGTCGGGATCTTCGCGCACGGCGTGCTTCATGCCGGTCTCGAAATCGATCACGTCCAGCCCGATCTCGCGCTGGTTGATCAGGCTCTTGTCCTCGGTGTAGATGAATTCGATGGGGTCTTCGAGCGTCAGGATGTGCTTGCGGTAATGCGCGTTCACCCAGTTGAGCATCGAGGCGATGGTGGTCGTCTTGCCCGAGCCCGTGACGCCGGCCAACAGCACCATGCCCTGGTCGAACTTGCACAACGATTCCATAACCGGGGGCAGATTCAGCCCCTCGAAGTCGGGAATCCAGTTGCTCACACGGCGTGCGACCAGGCCCATGTGGCCCATCTGCTTGAGCATGTTGACTCGAAAGCGCCAGCGCACGTCGTCGACCATGATGCCATAAGCGAAGTCGGCGCCGCCGGTCTCGTCGAAAATCTTGCGGTTGCGTTCGTTGAGCATGGGCAGCAATAGCCGCTCCATCTCGTCGTCGTCGATCGGTCCGCGGCTCAAGGGGCGCAGGCTGCCTTTGACGCGCACGTGCGGAGGCACGTCGACCTTCAGGTGCAAGTCGCTGCCTTCCAGCTTCACCAGGGCGGCGAAGAGCTTATCCACCTCCAATTCGCGCTTGCGAGAAGACACTTTGGGCGCCTTGGAATCGGTCGAAACTGCCATGGGGATTCTCTTGGTTCCGTTCTAAACCGCCGCGCCCTCGCACTTCGAGGGCCGCTGTGTTCAAGCCGCCGCGCGGACCGCAATGCCTCGCTCGCGCATCACGCGCTTGGTCTCAGCAATCGAAAACTCACCGAAATGAAAAATACTGGCCGCCAACGCCGCGTCGGCCTTGCCGATCAAAATCGCATCGGCCAAATGCTCCGGATGCCCCGCGCCGCCGCTGGCCACCACGGGGATCGTGACGGCCTCGCTCACGGCGCGCGTGATCTCTAGATCGTAGCCGTTTTTCGTGCCGTCGGCATCCATGCTGGTGAGCACGATCTCACCCGCCCCCAGCCGCTCGACCTCACGTGCCCAAGCTACCGCTTCCAAACCCGTGCCCTTGCGGCCGCCATGCGTGTGCACCTCCCAGAACTCGCGCCCCTCGCGCATGACTCGCTTGGGATCGATATTCACCACGATGCACTGGCTGCCGAACCGCCGCGCGGCTTGCCGCACGAAATCGGGGTCCTGCGGAGCGGCCGAATTGATCGAGACTTTATCGCAGCCCGCCAAGAGCAGCTGGCGAATATGTTCCAGCGTACGAATGCCGCCGCCGACACATAGCGGCATGAACACCATCTCGGCCGTCCGCCGAACCACGTCCAGCATGATGTCGCGACCTTCATGGCTGGCCGTGATGTCCAGAAACACGAGCTCGTCGGCGCCTTCGGCCTCATAACGCCCGGCCACGGCCACCGGGTCGCCGGCGTCGCGAAGGTTCAGAAAATTCGTACCTTTGACGACCCGGCCGCGGTCGACGTCCAGACACGGAATCACGCGCTTGGCGAGCATGGAGCGTGGCGGGCCGGCAAGCCCTAACTGTTCCCAGGGTATCCTGTTCGGACCGTCTCTAAGGGGTCGAAGCAGGTCGAACCTTCACTGTAAGCTTGGGGGGAACAGGGGTCAACGGGCGGGCAGCACGCCCCCCCACGACGCCCTAGGCCA
This sequence comes from Pirellulales bacterium, assembly GCA_035496575.1. Taxonomy (GTDB): domain Bacteria; phylum Planctomycetota; class Planctomycetia; order Pirellulales; family PALSA-1355; genus PALSA-1355. The sequence continues at coordinate 48,076 of DATJEN010000321.1, read as the reverse complement.
CCTCGCCGGAAAATGCCGAATCCACCCGGCGCCGGCAGTCGGGCAGCGAATCGAGAAACAGCCTGCCATAGGGCTTCGTGCGCACGCGCGGGTCGAGGACCACGACCATGCCCTCATCGCGCTGCGAACGTATCAGCCGGCCAAATCCCTGGCGAAATCTCAGGATCGCCTCGGGCAATTGATAATCGGTAAACGGATTGCCGCCCCGATCGCGAATGGCGCTCAAGCGCGCCTCGATGAGCGGCCGGTCCGGAACGCTGAACGGCAGTTTGGTGATGATCACGTTCTGTAGCGCCTCACCCGGGACATCCACGCCTTGCCAGAAGCTGTCCGTGCCCAGCAACAGCGCGCGCGGCTCGGCGCGAAATTTCGCCAGCATCATGCTGCGGGGCATCCCATCGGCCTGCGACAACAGACCCAGGTTGCGCCGCGCGAGCCACGGCGCAAGCTCAGCCGCGGCGCGCTTGAGCAGGTCGTAACTTGTAAACAGCGCAAAGGCATGGCCATCGGTTTCAGCCACATAACGCCGAATCATCTCGATCGTGGTTTGCTCGTACCGCTCGCGCTCAAGCGCAGGATCGGGCATGCCATCGACCAGCACCAGCTCGACCTGCCGGCGGTAATCGAATGGACTTCCCCAGCGATGGCCGGCGGCCTGAGTTAACCCGACGCGCGATTTAAAGAACTCGAACGAAGCATCACGGCCGGCCGCGAGCGTGGCGCTTGTCATGATGACGCTGGGCACCTGCTCGAACAGATGCTTGCGCAACTGCGGACCGACGTCGAGCGGCGCCGAAGCAAGCGACAACCGGCGGCGCCCGCGCCGATTGCGCGTGCAGTCCATCCAATACACCGCTTCCGCGTCGCGCTGCGTCAACCAGTCCCCGAGCATCCCCGCCAATGCCTGCAATCGCTCGGAAGCGGCCGTGAAGTCGGTCTGCTCGTCGTCCGGCACCTGGGCCCGGCAGCGCTTGAGCGTCTGTGCCAGCGCAGTCAGGCTCGCCCCCAATCGGTCGTCGGCCAATCCGGGCTGTGAAACGCGCATCGTGGTCGTGGCGCGATTCTCGAACCGATCGGCTAGCGCATCGAAAAACTCTTGCGCGCGGTAGCGACAGCGTTCCACCTCTTGCTGCGCATCTCCGAAGCCATGATGCACGAGCAGCCCACGGCCGGTGCGCTCATTGTAGAGTTTCGTGAGCACGTACTCGATCTGCCCCCCCGAGACGTGAGCGCCCAAGTGATCGCTGGCGACACTCTCGAGCGTGTGCGCTTCATCAAAGATCACCACGTCGTAGTCGGGCAGAATGCTCACCCCTTGGCTGCGCAAGGCCAGATCGCTGAAAAAGAGCGCGTGGTTGACGATCAGCAACTGCGCGTTTTGCGCGCGGCGGCGAGCCTGATAATAAAAACACTCTTTGTAGGTCGGGCATTGCCGGCCCAGACAGTTGATGCTGTCGCTTTCCACTTCATCCCACACGTGCGCGAGCGGGCGATATTCCAGCTCGGCAAGCGAGCCATCGGCCGAGTCTCGCGCCCAGGTCTCCAGATCGGCCAACTGCTGAAAGTCTTCCTCGCGGCGATACAAGCTCGTTGCGCGGGCGCGGGCCAGCCGCAATCGTCGGCGGCTCAAATAGTTCTGCCGGCCCTTGACGAGCACGGCCGAGAACTCGAGTGGAATGACGCTATTGAGCAGCGGCAGATCTTTTGTGATGAGCTGCTCTTGCAGGCTGATCGTGTGCGTGGAAACGACGACTCGCCGCGGGCCGCTGCCGGCAGCCTCACGCTCGGCAACCGCGAGAATCGCGGGCACCAGGTAGGCAAAGCTTTTGCCGACGCCGGTGCCGGCTTCGGCGATCAGGTGGCGGCCTTGGGCGATAGCGTCGGCCACGGCATCGGCCATGGCAAGCTGCTGCAGCCGGGTTTCATAGTGCGCGAGCCGGGCCGCAATTCGGCCATTTGAGCCCAGGATTTCGGCCGAAGTGAGCATCGGAGTGAGGAGAGATTGGGGTTGGGGGTTGGGGAGGAGGGAACAGGTCAGGGAGCAGGGCTCAGGGACCAGAGGTCAGGGAACAGAAGCATCGTTCAGGGATCGATGACGCAAACGCATCGACGTCTTCCTCCCTAATCCCTAACCCCTAGCGTCCCGTCAATCTACCCTGAAATTCGCTTGGGTTTTCCTTACGGCGGTGTTAGCTTGGAACTGGAACAAAAGAGGCAACGGCTCTGGCGCGCCAACACAGGGCATTTGCCATGATCGAATTTAATTGCAGCGGATGCCAGACTCTCTTGCGCCTGCCCGACGATATGGGTGGGCTGCGCGGCAAGTGCACCAAGTGCGGCGAAATCCTGCAAATTCCGACCGCGACTGAGCACTACTGGCCACCGGGCGCCAAAGCCAGCGCGCCGGCGGCCTCGCTAAGCGGGGTGCGCGCCGCGCAAACAACGGCTACGAATTCCGCCATCGCTCGCTCGCGCGCCGGACAAGCTGCATCACCTGCGGGCAAGCCATCCGCGCCGCCCAACAATCCAGCCGATACGGTCGTCTATTCCGTCTCCGATACGGTGGTCGTGGCGACCTCCAAGTCCGCCAGCTCTAAAAGTTCGCCCGGCAACGGCGCTGCACGCCCCGTCGCGCCTGGCAATTCGGGCGTGCTGGACGCGGCTAGCTCAATTCAGCCCAGCAGCTCGAGCATTTTTAGCGCGAGTGGCGTCATTCCCATTGCTCCGGGCCCCCTAGCACCGGGCAATTCGAACGTTCTCAATGGTAACAGCTCGATCGGTCGAGCTGCGCCGGCTGGCGCCTCGGGGCTTGCGAGCGGAAAGAGCTCGGTTGTGCGTTCAGTCGCTCCGGGCAAGTCCAGCGTTCAAAATAGCAAGACCGAAACGGCGCGCCCCGCGGCGGCTGGCAACTCGAGCGTCTCCAGTGGCAGCGCCCAGGTTGCTCGCCCGGCCGGGTCGGGCAATTCCGGGATATTGACCGGCAACGGCTCCATTTCTCGCGCGGTCGTCCCAGGAACTTCAGGCATTTCAAAATCGGGCGCGGCCAGGCCGGTGCCTTTGGGTCCCGCTGAGGATGACGAGCATGCGCAGAAGAAACCCGCCGCGGCAGCGAACATAGACGTCAAGGACGTGCTCAAGCGCGCTTGGGGAATCTATCGCGCGAATTTGGGCGCCATGATCGGCGCGGCAATCGTGTTCTTTATCGTTGGCGCGGCGATCGCCCTCGCGACGGCTGGCATCTTGCAATCCATGCATGCGCCCATCTTCGTCGCGGGGCTCATGATTCAGGCGCTCACCATTTGGTTAACGATGGGCGCGCTAAGCTTCGCCATGAAGACCGCGCGTGGCCGGCAGCCTGGCATCGGCGAGTTATTCAAGCAGTTGCCGCTCTATGGTCCGGCACTCGCTGTTTGGGCGCTGTTCTTTTCTCCGATGTGGGCCGTGCAGGGCATTTGCTTCGCACTCGACATCAGCAGCGGGCCAGCGTCGCTGCTCCAATTCCTGGGAAGCACCCTGATCTCTTGGTTCCTGTGGCTGCCCGCCCAATTGGCGATTGTCGATGGGCAAATCGCGGCCAAGGTTCCTTTGCATTCGCTGCGGTACGCGGGCCGCAATTTCACCGCCCTGTCGGCTCTGTATCTCATCGCGGGCGCGGTGATCATGGTAAGCCTGTTGCCCGTTCTGCTGGGCTTCCCGCTCGCGCTGCCGTTTGTGGCCGTGCTGGCCACGGTGGCGTACCTGCGGGATGGCCGAGCGCGGTAGCGCGCTACGCAATTCGGCTTAGCGCGGCTTGGGCGCGATGGTGTCTGACTCGGGGCTGCTGGCCGTGGCATAGAGCTTTTTGGGAATTCGGCCCGCCAGGTAAGCCAGTCGTCCGGCTTCGAGCGCCGCTTTCATGGCGACCGCCATTTTCAGCGGATCGCCGGCATGCGCGATGCCGGTGTTCAATAACACGCCATCCACGCCCAGCTCCATGGCAATCGTGACGTCGCTCGCGGTGCCGACCCCGGCATCGACGATCACCGGATAATCCGCATCTCCGTCCTTCAGGTACTCCAGGCAGATGCGGAGGTTGTTCGGATTGAGCACCCCTTGGCCGGAACCGATGGGGCTGCCGGCCGGCATCACGCTCACCGCGCCGGCCTCTTTCAGGCGACGGGCCATCATGGGGTCATCGCTTGTATAGCACAGCACCTGAAAGCCTTCGTCGACCAATTGCCGCGTGGCTTCCAACGTGGCGACCGGATCGGGCAGCAACGTCTTGGTGTCGCCGAGCACTTCCAGCTTCACCCAATCCGCGCCTGGGTTTTCCAAGCCCAGCAGAATCTCGCGCCCCAATCGCGCCACGCGCACGGCATCCTCGGCCGTGAAGCAACCTGCCGTGTTGGGCAGCAGCGTGTAGCGGCTGGTGTCGATGAAATCCAGAATGTTCTGTCCGCGCGCATCGATCAGTCGCTCGCGTCGCACGGCGACAGTGATGCAATCGGCGCCGGACAGCGCAAGCGCCACGCTCATCTGCGCGTAGTCGGCATATTTTCCCGTGCCCACGATCAGCCGGCTGGCGAGCTGGTGCGTGCCGACTCTCAATGAGTCACCCAGCGAAGAACGTGGAGCATCGGCAATACTTGTCATCTAACCTCCTCCCACCAGGCTGACCACTTCCAGGCGGTCGGACTCGTGCAGCTCATGGCGCGCGTGCTGCGCGCGAGGGACAACGTTGAGATTCACTTCCACCGCGACGTGGGCCACGTTCATCCGCAGCGTGTCCAGCAGCTGGGCGATCGTGATGCCCTGCGGCACTTCGCGGTCCTGGCCGTTGACTTGAATTCTCACGGTGCTTTGGCGGTGCTGTTAATTCAATCAGTCGCGGACGGCGGTCGTGCGGTATTGCCAACGATCGAGCGGGATGAGCGTGCCCTTGTACGGCACGACGGCCGCGGCACGCCCCGGCAGCCAGGGAACGCCATAAGCAACAATCTGTCCGCTGGCCGCTTCGGCCACATAGATCACGGCGCGTGCAAGTTGCCCGGCCGTGACCACCTGCCGGATATCGGCCACCCCGCTCACGATCCGGTAGTGCGGATTCTTGGCGTTCGGGCCCGGAAAATCGTGAACCACATTGTATTCGAACAGGGTGTTGAAGCGTCGGGTCTGCACGTTGAGCACGGCCGCCTTCAAGTCGCCGGTGACCGAGTCGAGCACGAACACGCCTTCGACGTCGGCATCCATGGGAGCCGTGCAGATTGCAAAATTGTCTTGCCCATGCGTAGCCACGGCATGCAGGGGCATTTGCGGCCACACGCCGGCCACGTTCAGCCCGATGAGCAATCCGCCCACCAGGCCGACGATCAACCAAACGTATCGCGATTGCGCCATGGTTCGTGAAGCCGGCAGACGAAGGTGTTGCGCGACGCGCGGCAGCCGCCGCGGTGGACTCCAGTCGAGCAGTCGATCCTACCGCTTGCCTGTCCGGAAAGCCAGTCGAAGTGCCGCAACTGGCAAGCCGCCGAGCGCGCGGGTAAAAAAGACGCTCCTGCTCAAGCACGTATTCTGCCCCGTGACCGCGCTTCGGCCGTCGGCACGTCGAAATTCATTGCAACAGGAGTCAGCGCACCATGCCCACAAACGGTCCCTTGAATCGTAAGCTTCGCATGGCCCTGGTCGGAGGAGGGCAGGGGGCCTTCATCGGCCGGGTGCACGTGACAGCCGCGGTGCTCGACAATCGCGCGGCGCTCGTCGCCGGCGCGCTCTCTTCGAACCCCGAAAAAGCCAAAGCTTCCGCCGCCGATTACGATATTCGGCCCGAGCGGGCTTACGGCTCCTACAGCGAGATGCTGGCCGCCGAAAGCAAGTTGCCCGCCGGCGAGCGCGTCGACTTCGTCACCGTCGCCACGCCCAACAACACGCACTTCGAGATTGCCAAGGCGGCCCTCGAGGCCGGCTTCAACGTAGTGTGCGACAAGCCGCTAACCTTCGATCTGAAGCAAGCCGAACAGCTCGCCGACGTTGTCGACCGCTCCGGAGCCGTGTTCGCCGTCACCCACAACTACACGGGCTATCCGCTGGTGAGGCAAGCGCGCGACATGGTGCTGTCCGGCGAACTGGGCGAGATCAACGCCGTGCGGGCCAATTACCTGCAAGGCTGGCTGCGCACGCGGCTCGAAAAGGAAAATCAGAAGCAGGCCTCGTGGCGCACCGATCCCTCGAAAAGCGGCGCGGCAGGCTGCTTCGGCGATATCGGCACGCACGCGTATAACCTGGCGCGCTTCATTTCTGGGCTCGAGAGCGAGACCGTGAGTTGCCATCTCAAGATCTTCGAGCCCGGCCGCAAGCTTGACGATTATGGGCAAGCGACGATCCGCTTTGCCAACGGGGCGCTCGGCTGCGTGACGGCGTCGCAGATCAGCCACGGCCGCGAAAACGACCTTTCCATCGCGGTGGACGGCACGAAAGGCGCGCTCGAGTGGCGTCAGGAAGAGCCCAACCGCATGCTGGTTCGCCGCAATGGACAGCCGCTGGCGGTCTACACGCGCGATCCGAATGCCCCGTACATGACCGAGAACGGCAAGGCCGCCTGCCGATTGCCCAGCGGCCACCCCGAGGCGTTCTTCGAGGCCTTTGCCAACATCTACCGCGGCGCTTACGACAACATGGTGCTGCGTGCCTCGGGTCAGAAGTTCGACGCCAAGAACACGATCTATCCAAACGTGAACGATGGCGTGGAAGGCATGTACTTCATCCAGCAATGCGTAGCCAGCAGCGCCGCCGACGGCGCTTGGCTGCCCTTGAAGCATCCACGGGCGAGGCGGTGAGAGGCTCGACCACTCGCGCGATTAATTGCGCGAGCGGTTGGCCAGTGACACGTAATACAAGAGCGTCAGCACGGTTTGCAGAGTTGCGGCCACATAGGTCCAGGCCGCGGCATTCAACACTTTGTTGACGTAGAGCAACTCGTCGTTGTTGATGATGCCCAAGCCGACGAGCTGGGCCTTCGCGCGCGAGCTGGCGTTGAACTCCACCGGCAGGTTGACCAACTGGAAGAACACCACGCCCGCGAACAGCGCGATGCCGCCCCACAGAAACGGCGGCGACTTCAGGAGGAAGCCCGCAATGATCAGCACGTAGCTGATGCCGCTGCCGAAATTGGCCACCGGCACGGCGGCGTTGCGAATCACGAGCGGCGAATACCCGTAGGCATCTTGCAATGCGTGGCCCGATTCGTGGGCCGCGATACCCACCGCGGCCAGCGTCCGGCCGTTATACACGTCGGGGCTCAAGCGGAGCACCTTGGCATGCGAGTCGTAGTGGTCGGTGAGCTGGCCGGGAATCTGCTCGATTTCAACGCCGTTGAGCCCGGCTGAATCCAGAATGTGACGGGCCGCCGCGGCGCCGCTCAGAGGAGCCGGCACCTGCGAGGCCTGTGCATAGGTGGCCTTCACGCGCATTTGCGCCCAAAACGCCAACAGCAGGGCAGGCGCGATCCAGATCAGGTATTCGAAATTGAAGAACATTCCGTGGAACATCGAAAGCTCCTTGGCTTGTTGGCAGGCGGCAGGATTTGCCGCCCACCCTAAATGTACCGCCGCCGACTTGAGAGGACCAACGAGGCGACGACGTACCCCCTTATTTACGCGGCAGGGCCAGATGTTGTTTGAAAGCGGGCCCTAACGATGAAGGTGTAGATTCTTGAGCGGCCGGTACTTAAACGCGTTCTGTCGCCCAAATCCTAGCGATCCGGCACGAGTCTCGAGGCTGCCACTAGGCACCAATCGGCGTATCAACTCTCGTCGATCGCGGCAGTCGCGCGGACTCGCTCCCTTTACGGGGGCTTTGCCCATACAAACCGCGAGTTCGTCAAACTCTGTTAGCAAACGGATATTCTTTGTATTCTAAGTGTCTTGCGCAAAGGTTCGAGTCCGCAGCCATCCGATGGTGTTCGACAGGCTGCGTTTGCCTCGCCCCGCTGGTTCACCTCGCCTATCCTTCCTCAGAGTATTCGCCATGCGAATGGCCACATTGTCGGCCTGTTTTTCGGGTTTCGTGCTGTTTGGATTCGTTCTGTCCGGCTGCAATCGCGCAAGTGTGCCGCCCGAGGCGCTTGAATTAGCCTTGCCAACGGACGACGACCTGCGCGATCGGCTCGACCGCGCCATCGCGTTCACGGCGTCCAATCGCCATCTGAACACCAAGGATCAGGCCGGCTGGCAAGTCGTGCACGGCATCTTGGTCTATGGTCGCGACTACCAGATCTACAACGACGATAAGCTGGTGCCCGCGCTTGACTATCTGCTGGGTGGTGGCGCCCTGCGTGGCTGGAACATGCACAAGGGGGATCACGGCGTTGAAGCCGTTTTGGAAGCCGGCTCGAACACGGGCCAAGGCCACGAAGACCAATGGCTGGGTTACTTGTCGCAATGCGACCTCTCGCCCGACGAGCCGATCATGGTGGCGGGCCAGCGCTACACGATCCGCGATCTGATCACCCAGGCGCAGTGGGACATCTACGACGGCATGGAGGCGACCTGGACGTTGATGGCGTTCAGCACGTACCTGCCGCTCGACACGTCGTGGCAAGCCAAGGACGGGAGCACGTGGACCATCGACCGCATGGTTCGCATGGAAACCGGCCAGGACTTGGACACGAGTGCCTGCGGAGGGACTCACCGCATGTATGGCCTGGCGACCGCCATGAAGCGCCACCGCGAGGCGGGCGGCAAACTGGAAGACGACCCGCAGGGCACGTGGCGGCGTTGCCAGGACAAGATCGATCAAGCCATCCAGGGAGCACGCGAGTTCCAGCAGCCCGACGGCAGCTTTTCGACGAACTACTTCGCGCGGCCTGCCTCTTCGCCAGAGATCAGCAAGCGCATCAGCACGTCAGGGCACGTGCTCGAGTTTCTGATGGTCGCGCTCGATGACAAACAGCTCGAAGAGCCGTGGGTCAAGCGGGCCGTGTTGCACCTGGTGGAATGCTTCGAGAAAACGCAGAACTTCGACCTGGAGTGCGGCGCGCTGTATCACGCGGCCCACGGGCTCGATTTGTATCGCCTGAGGCGGTTTGGACCCAGGCAGCCGGCCGCAAGTGAGCCGACCGAGACGTCCGCGCCGCTGTCGGCGGCGGTCGAGACGAAGTAGCTGACGAAGTAGCTCCGCGCTGCGGATCGGGCGCGGGCGAGTCTACGAGGGATCCGGCCGGGCGGGCAGGTCGCTGTTGTCGTCCTGCGAGGCCTCGCCCGCAGCGGGCGTATGCTCGGGCTGCGGTTCTCCCGTGGCGTCTGGTGCCGCGGCTTCATGGCCTCCCTGGCCAGGTTGACTTTCGCGGTCTTTGCCGCGACCCTCGCGTTGTTTCCCGTCCGATGCACTCGACGTTTGGATGACCAGGCTCGGGCTGTGGAGTTTGCCCTTCTCATCGACGAACATCAGCCCGGCCAGCCGGTCGGTGTGCCCGAGCAGCAGACCGATTTGCGAATTGCCGGCATCGGCGCGGATGAGGCCGCCTTGGGGCGTGGCTTCGATGATGACTTGCTGATGGCCTTGGCGGTCGCGCACGACGAGCGTGCCGCACTGCACGGTATCGATGATGCGATCCTTGACCGCGATGCCCAGCGTGAGGAACAGAAGCGGGTAAATGGTCCATCGTTCGCGATCGGTCATGATGGCGCGCGGCTCCGGTGCGATTGCTTGAGGGAGGACACGATTTCATTATGCGAGCCGCGGGCCGGGCAGCCAAGCCGAAGCGATGCGAGGTAGTGGATTTTCGATGTCCAGGGATCGGCGTGGCGTCCAAAGAAGTAACCAGCACGACACATTCGCTACCCCCGCGCACAGGCACGAGGCCGCGTGCTAGAATGCGCACGTGAGCGAAAGCAGCCCGAAACTTCCGCACTTCACTTTGGCTTCCATTCTGCTTTCGATGTCGTTCATCGGAGCTGGAATCGCTTGCTTTTGTGCCGGCTACCTTTTCAGGAACGATGCGAATGCCAATTCGCTTACAGCACTTCAAACCTTTAGCTCCGGGCCGCTAATTGGGGCTGGCATGCTCGCGCCTTTTCGGCGCGCGAGACTGGGAGCATATGCTGGTTTTTTTGCAATCGTGGCCGTGGCTCTTGGCTATGACACGTACCGTTTCAATCTGGATTGGGCCTTGATGCCGTCGGCTCTATTGCTGGCAGTCGCGATCTGGAGTTTTGGCGCGTTGGTGGGAGCCATTGCGATGTGCTATCGAATTGCGAGACGACGGGCGAGTCCACCCATCTCGCTGAATCCGATAGCAGCTTGGATGATTTTTGGCGCGGCGGCGGTGTTTACCATTGCAATCGTGGCGAACCTTCATCTTCAACTCGAACCATGACCGCCCCGAAGCGCCGCTGGTTTCGATTCTCGCTGCGGACGCTGTTCGTTGTGGTGACGATGGTCGCGGCATCCTGTTGGGTCTACTTAGCCGGATGGCCTCGGTGGCAACTCTATCGAGAGCAGTCAGACTTTGAGGAATCGGTCAAGCAGCTTCGAGCAGGAATGACGCCCAACGAGGGAAGCAATCTCGCGCGATTCGAGACATGTGTTTTTAAGGGGATTGCGCTCGGCCAAACGCCAGCGAGCGAACAGGTGGTGTTTAATGTGTATTCGTGGCCAAATGCGTGTTACTGCATTTGCTACATCTTGTCGGGTCCGCCTATGCAGGATTTCAACGCCCAAAAAACTGATCGCATCGAGGTCTATTGTTTGCCCCCCGTGCCGGTTGACTACAAATCTCCGCGCACCGTCAGTGGCGATGGCAATCCAATCGCCCCGTACGTCTTAGATAGTCAGTCGAAAATGTTTGGGGACACCCAGTCTGATGAACTTCTAGTCCATTCCGATGGGTAATGGCCTGCACACGATCTTAGGACACTACCCGATTCGATGGCCCAAACCCCCAAACGATCGGCAGGCGTGCACTGGGTATCCATATCCGCGCGCAAAAAAACGAGGGCCGCTTGCCTTGCAAACGGCCCTCGCGCGGTTTTGGTTAGCTTGCCCCTAACCTTTGTCAGTTCTTCTTGGCAGTGTCGGCCTTGGTGACCGAGCCTTCGCCGGCAAAGCCATTCACCTCGCCTTTGCCAACGCTCGCTTGCGCGACGCCGCTGGCGGTCAGATCCTGGGCGGGATCCATGGAGGTGTAGAAGCCAAACATCATTTCCTCCCAAGTCTGGTCGCCGAAGGTGACCTCCTTGGTCGGATCGGGATTCGCGGCATTATCGGTTGAATTGTCGAAATGCGCCGTGCAGTGCAGCCGCGTGCCCTTGGGCATCAATTTCGGCTGTTTGTACATGTAGCGGATCTGCCAATTGAAGTCGTAATGGGGCACATCCAAAAGCACCTCGCGCGTGCCGTCCGGATACTCGGCTTCGTACTTGAAGTCCTTGCCGCGCAAATGCATGTGCGGCGTCAAGTTGATCAGCAACGTATCCTTCAGGAACATGTGCTTGGCTTTGACTTCAAAGTTCGCATCGCCGGGTGGAATCCGGAAAGCCGTATCGCCCACCAGGCCGCCGCGCACCATGCGCTTCACCGATTTCGCGTCGGCGAACTTGATCCCCACCATGCTGCGATCGTCCTGCTTCGTGCCGTTGGTGGTGTAGTGCATTTGGAAAATCAGCTTCGATCCAGCCGGCACAAACGTCGCGGTGCCCGGTGGATTGATAGCCGGCGTCATGCCCGGCGCATATCCGCCGATGCCGCCGCGGCCCCCAAAATCAGCACCATCCTTCGGCTGCACCATCACGATGATGTGGTGCACCACCGCACGGTTGCCCGGGCGAGCTTCGGTGGCCTGGACCCACTTGTCCTCGGTCCAGCCGGGATCGACGGTGAAGAACTGATATTCGATCGTGCCCTCTTCCGGAACCGTGTAGGCCTTGTCGCGCATGTAAACAATCTGGTCGGGCTCGCCGATTTGCCAGCCCTCGACAAACTTGCGCGGCTCGGGCAGATCGGCCGGATTGCCCTGCGGGCAGCCGTTTTCGACCCAGCTCGATAGCTGCTGCTTTTCAACATCGCTCAGCCGGCAATCGTTCGTGAAGTCCCCGTAGCGAGGATCGGCAAACCACGGCGGCATGCGCCCTTCTTGCACGACTTCGCGAATGGTCTCGGCCCAGCCGATCACATCCTCGTAGGAGGTGAGGGTGAACGGTGCCACTTCGCCGGTGCGATGACACTCAACGCAACGCGCCTGCATGATGCGCGCGACTTGATTCGAGTAGGTCACGTCGCCATGCGGCTTGGTCTTGGTCACTCGGCCGATGAAGCACCCGTCGGCTTTGACGATCGGGCGCGAGACTTCCTTCCCGGCGAGCACTTGGCCAATCGCGTCGGCCAGGTTGCGCTCGCTGAGCTTGGGCTTCACGTAGCCGGCGCCGGTCTTGAAGCCGTACTGGTCATCGATGCGGCCCCAATAGCGGACGACGTGGTCCTTGTCGAGCAGGAATACTTCCGGCGTGCGGACCGCGCCAAAGCGGTCGGCAATCTCGTTGTTGTTGTCCTTCAAGATCGGGAACGCGATCTCGTGGGCGCGGGCAAAGGCGCCGATTTCAGAAAGGGTGTCCTGCTGGTTCGAATCCATGCCCAGGAACACGACCCCTTGCTTTTCGAACTCACCCGCCAGCTCACGCAGACGCGTGCCATAGGTCTTGGCCAGTGGACATTCCGTCCCGATGAAGGCCACCACGACCGGCTTGCCTTTGAGCTCCGCGAGCGAGTGAACCTTGCCTCGATAATCGGGCAGCGAAAAATCGGCGATCTTCTTGCCGATCGGCTCGCCCGGGGCATCGACTGCCAGCAAAGCCTTGCCACAACACAGCACCGCCACAGCCAGTGCCATGATCCGTAATCTTCCCATCTTCACACCTCGGTCGATTTTGGTGATTTTTTGCGTCGCGCCCGGGGATCTCTCTACCTGAAATACCGCCGTCGGGCGTGCGGAGTTTCAGAAATTAGAATCTTGATTCTAAAAACCGAAGCCGCGGTTCGGGGGGAAGTCGAACTTCGGTCCCTTCATCTTGTCGAACTGAGCCCGCTGGTCGCTGGTCAGCACGGTAAGCGCCTTATCGCCCAATTCCTTGCGCATGCCCATGATTTTTTGACGAATCTCGCCCTGGTCGCCGCCACTGCTGCGCAAGCTTTGCATGGTCTCTTCGAGCTTCTTGGCGCCTTCTTCGCGGATGTCGGCGAGTTTCTTCTTCTGGTCATCGGTGATCTTCAAGGCCGCGATTACTTCGTCGTCCTCAAGCGCCTGGGCGCCGCGGTTCTGCAGCGAGAGCTCCTTCAACCGGTTCACCTGCTTCTTGTCGAGCATCTGATCGATCTTGCCCTGCATCTCCTTGCCCTTCTCGCCAACCATCTTCATGAGCTCGGGCATGTGTTCCTTCTGCTCTTCGGGCGAGAGGTCCTGCAGGCCCGACATGATCTCAAGCGCGTCGGCTCGCATTTGGTCAGACAACTGCGAGATCGTTTTCTTCTGCTCGTCGTTGAGACCAAGCTCCTTCTGTACGGCCTCGCCATTGAGCATGAACACGTTTTGCAAGGAGGCCGGAAATCGCATGTTGCGAAATTGCGCTGCAGCCTGCTGCGCACTGCACACCACGGCCAACACGGCCAAACCGGCGAGCGGTAGACGATGACGCATTGAAAGCACTCCTGGAAGGCGGCAAGAACCTGGTGAGGAACGGGTGTAAGGTTAGGACCCCAGCGAAGCGAATCGAGTACCGCGTATAGCCATTAACGCCACCGCGGGTGCGGCGGTTTCGCCCTTGCGCGAAAACGAGCGTGGCGGGTTACGACAATAACAAAGTGCGCTCGATACACAGGCCTGGGGGAAGCCTGGCGACCGGCGGCTCAAGCGGAGCCGTGGTCGGAAATCGCGGGATTCGCCCTAATTATTACTCGACTTTGCGCGGTCGTGCAAGAGATTTCGACCGCAAGGTCTCGCGCCTGTGGGACTTCTAGCTAAAAAGGGCTTCGATCGGCTCGCCGGCGGCCAGCCGGAATGGACGCCCGTTCATGTCGTGCAGCTCGGTGGCGGGATCCAGCCCAAATCGCGAAAAGATGGTGGCCGCCAAATCACCCGGCGTTACGCCGTTCGAGTCGGGGTAGGCGCCCAGCTTGTCGCTCGAGCCATACAGTGTGCCGCCACGCACTCCGCCCCCGGCCAGAACTACGCTATAGCAGTCGGGCCAGTGGTCGCGGCCGCCATCGCGATTGATCTTTGGGGTGCGGCCAAACTCGCCCAGCATGACGACGAGCGTGGAATCCAACAGATCGCGCCGGGCCAGGTCTTCGACCAAGGCCGAAAAGGCCATGTCGCACGGCGGCAGCAATTGATCTTTCAAACGGCCGAAGTTGTTGACGTGCGTGTCCCAGTTGTCCAATCCATTGGTCACTTTGTCATACACGCTGACAAACCGCACGCCGGACTCAACCAGCCGCCGGGCCAGCAGGGCACTTTGGCCGTGAATGTTCCGGCCATAGCGCTCGCGCACACGGGCGTCTTCCTGATTGATGTCGAACGCTCGTCGCACGGCGTCCGAACGCAGCAGGTGAAACGCGCGCTCGTAGTACGAGGCCATCGCGCCTTGGCCGCTGGAAGCAGGCTCGACCTGGAGCTGGCTATTGATCCGAGACAGCAAGGCCTGGCGATTGTCGAGCTCGGCCAAGGTGACGCCCGGGGGCAGTTCGATCTCGCTCACGCGGAACTCGGGCGAATTGGGATCCTTGGTCACTTGCAGTGGCTCGAAGGCGGGACCCAAGAAACCGGCCGTCTGGCCCGGAAGCTTCACCACGTTGTACATCACGTGCGGCAGCGCCACGTGCGAGGGCACATTCGCCCCGCGGCCCTTCAAATACGTGAGCGCCGAGCCATAGCACGGAAAGTCGGTGGTCGGGTCGTTGGCCAATAGCTCCAGATCGCCACGCAACGGCGTGCGGCCGCACATGGCCTCGACCGCGGCCGAGTTGTGGTTTCGCATCGTGTGATGCGCACTGCGAATGACCGTGATGCGATCCATGATCCGCGCGCAGCGCGGCAGGTGCTCCGAAATGCGAATGCCCGGCACGTTGGTGGGAATGCTGGCGAACTGGCCGCGCACCTCGACGGGCGCATTCGGCTTCATGTCCCACGTGTCGTGGTGGCTCGGCCCGCCGTAGTAGAACATGAGGATGCAGGACTTGATCTGCGGCCGCGCGGCTTTGCCGTCCGAGGTCGCACCCTGTGCCTCCGCCCGCAGCAAATGGGCCAGGTTCAGCCCGAGAAAGCCCAAGCCACCGGCCGAGAGCAGTCGGCGGCGAGTCCAATTGGGCGAATCGAGGGCGTGCAGGGGGGACGACACGGCCATCGGGCGTTCCGGTTCAGGCGGGAAGGTCAAGCGGAACCGCAGGCGAGCTGGGCTTTAGGCTACCCGATGGCAAGCGAGACCGCAAATTCGGCGCGCAACCCAAGGCGCATGCGTTTGTTGCGGTCGATTTTCATGCGGCCAGTGTAAACCGGCGGCCGCTGGCGCGCGCGATTCTCGGGCTCAACCTGCCCGCCCGCTTATTGGGCGAGTCGACGCTCGCCAGTTCCCGGCAGAAAACCCAGAGTGGTGCCGGCGATCGAAGCGAGCAATGCGCCACCCGCGATAACGCCCGCATACCTTTCGACGGCACGGCTGCCGGCCTCGGCGCCCGCGATGCCTGGATCCTGGCCGGGCCGCAGATTGGCGCCCGCGACTCCGCCGGCAATACCACCGACCAGCATGCAGCCTCCGAAGTACAACACCACAAACCAGAGGAAACCCATGGCAAAGCGGCGCATGTGTTTGATTCCTTGCGATGCGAACAGAATGGGCCAAAGCCGCCAGCGGGCCCTCGGCCCGCCTTACTCGCAACTGAACTTTAGGCCATGCGGCGCCGGACCCACTGGATGGGGTCCGCTGCCTGGAGCGCCAACCAAACCAGAATCCGCCCGCAGAATCCGCGCAACCGTTCAAGTCGAGCCGATGCGGGAACCGATTAGCCGTTTTGGCGGTTCGCGCGCATGGCGCGGCTGCTTGCGCGCGCATGGAGGCATTTCGTCGCATGGCTCGAGTCGCTGCTATCGTCTTGTTGCTGGCGTGTTGCGGATGTACGCACATCCAGTTGCAGCGCAAGACGATCCACCAGGGCAGCACGCTCTCTGGGATTCAATATCAGCAGGTGCTCGATAACCTGGCGATGTTTGCCTGTAATCCCGACGCGCTCGCCTGGCACGTCAAGGTGACCGGTGGCGTGGTGCAGGTGGCCGATCAAGGCACCTTGGCTTTGCTGCCGGCGCAGGTCGGCCGTTCGCAGGTTGTGCCCAGCGTGGCGGCTGGCCGCAACGTGCTCGAGCAATGGAATGTCGACGCGGTGATCGAACCGGATGACCTCGAGCTCTTGCAACTCGCCTATCAGAAGGCGATCGATCCGGTCGATGCCACGCGTCAGATCAAGCGCCACGCATTTCAAAAAATCAGCGAATTGAGCGCGACCTACCACATCCTCCTCTCGCAGAGCGTGGCCGACGAGCTCATGGAAACCATGCGCGGTGGCGCCTCGCGCGAGCAGTTGGCCAGGTTCGATACCACTCAGATTCGCTTGAAGCAACTCTATGCGCGCATGGAAATGCTCACACTGGGCCGAGATCCGCGCGCGGCAAATTCCGGCACCGCAGCCGAACTAGCGGAAATTGCCGCGCTTAAGCGCGAGCTGCTGCTGCTGACCGGCAGCGTCGCCGATGAACCGTTTATTCCGGGCTACACGCTCGACCGGCCGCAACGCAGCGCGGTGCTGATCGAGCAGGCCGAGTCGAAAATCAAGGGCCTGGTCGACCTGGTTACCGATCGCGGCGAGCAGCCCAACCCGTTCGCAACGAGCTGGATTTGCCATGGCTGCAAGCGCGACGTCCCGCGCTGCGCCTGCCACGTGGGGCACTATCGCGGTTGCGAGGGCGACTGCTACGTGTGGGTGTTGCCGGAGCATGCCAAGACCTTGCGAGACTTCACACTCCTCGTGCTGAGCCTGGTCCCGCCAGATGCTCAGGACATTTCTCTGCCGCGCTTGGGCGTGGGGGCCGCGTTTGCGCCCACCGCTATGTAAGTGGTCTATGGGGCTCGGCCGGATTGCAAGCGCGCCGGATGCGGACCACAATTGCGCCTCGAACAGTCGAGAGCCGCCGTGTCCGACGTAAATCAGATTCTTGTCGACGCCCGACTTGCGCATGCCCGTGGCGACGTGCAGGCCGCCGCCGCGGGGTACCAGCGCGCCCTTGAATTGGGTGGCGGCGCGGCCGAGGTTTACTACCTGCTCGGCACGGCCCGCTATGCGCTAGGAGACATCCAGGGCGCGGTCACGAGCTTGCAACAAGCCGTCGTGCTCAATGGCAATCTGGCGCCCGCGCTGCACTACTTGGGGATCAGCCTGGCTGGACTGGGACGCCTGGATGAGGCTGTCTCGCATTACCGCCGTGCCATCGACCTCACGCCCCAGGATGCCATGTTGCGAAACAACCTGGGTGCCGCGTATGTGATGTTGAACCGATTGGAAGAGGCAGCCGATGCTTTTTCGGCTGCGATCGCCATCCAGCCGGACTACGCACAGGCTTACGTCAATCTCGGAAACGTATTCGTCGAGCGCGGTGACTTGCCCGCCGCCATCGAGCGCTATCGAAGTGCATTGGCCTTCAAACCCGATGACGCGGAACCTTGGGAGCGCCTGGCCGCCGCACTCATGCGGCAAAACAATCTGGACGAAGCAATCTGGTATTATTCGCGGCTGCTGACGCTAAAGCCGGACTACGTCGAAGCCCGCGACCAACTCGCCAGTCTGCTCGCCGCGCGCGGCCGCTTCGATGAAGCGATCAACTGCTACCACCAGGTGCTCAGCGAACGGCCCGACCATGCGGGCGCCCACAAGAACTTGGGAGTGGTGCTGACGAAGGTTGGCCAATACGACGACGCGATCGCCAGCTTCCACCGCGCCCTCGAGCTTCAGCCTGATTACTGGCAAGCGCAGATGGGGCTCGCGGCGGCGCTCTCGGAGAGCGGGCATCTCGAAGAAGCAGCCGAGCTTTACCGACGTGTCCTTGAGCGGCGTCCCGACGAAGCCGATGCAACCGCCAACCTGGCAACGGTGTTCGCCCGACAGGGACAGCTCGAACAAGCGGCCGCGACTCTGCGCACGCTGCTCGAGCAAAGTCCGGGCTTCACGCGTGGCCACATCAACCTGGGCGCGGTTCTCTCTTCCCAGCAGAAATTCGATGAAGCGCTGGACTGTTTTCAGCGCGCGGTGCAGATCGAACCCCGAAATCCGGACGCTCACTACAGCAACGCCGTGACGTTATTGCTGCTGGGCCGCTGGCAGGCTGGCTGGCCCGAGTACGAGTGGCGCTGGTCGCGGCGGCAGCTTGTAGCCGCCATGCCTAAGCCGTTTTGGAACGGCGAAGCCCTGCCAAATGGCACGCTGCTCATTCACGCTGAACAAGGTTTGGGAGACACGCTGCAGATGGCGCGCCTCGCGCCCCTGGTGAAGCAGCGCGTGGGCACGGTGGTGCTCGAATGTCAGCCGCAATTGGCCTCGCTCGTTGCGCGTTCGACAGGCATTGGCCGCGTGGTGGCCCGCGGCGAACCCTTGGGCGAGTTCGACGCGTACGTGCCGATTTTGAGCTTGCCTCACTTGCTCCGCATCGATGAGAAAAGCATCCCGCGCGACGTTCCCTACCTTTTTCCCGCTCAGCAGCTTGTCGAGAAGTGGCGCGAGGAGCTTGCCGGACAGCCCGGCTTCAAGATCGGCATCTCGTGGCAAGGCAGTCCGCACAATCCATCGGACCACACACGTTCCTTTCCACTTGCCGAGTTCCGCGAGCTCGCCAGGCTGCCGGGCGTGCGGCTGGTTAGCCTGCAATTTGGACCCGGCCGCGAGCAGGTGCCCTCGTTTGCGAAGGACACGCCGATCGTCGAGCTTGGCGATCGGCTGGGCGATTTCGACAATACGGCAGCGATCGTCCAGAACCTGGACCTGGTGATCACCTGCGACTCGGCGCTTGCACACCTGGCGGGCGGATTAGGCGCGCCGGTATGGGTGCCGCTGCCGCTCGTGCCGGACTGGCGCTGGCTGTTGGACCGCGAGGACAGTCCCTGGTATCCGACCATGCGTCTGTTCCGCCAGTCGCGCCATGGCGAGTGGTCGGAACCCTTCGCGCGGATGCGCGAAGGGCTCGCGAAACAGCTTTCGACAAGCTGAGCTTCCGATTACCACATCGTGGTATAGCCGACCGGAGCCGCTTTGGGCTTCGTGCCATTGCCGAACTTGCGGCGGCGCGACCGTTGCCGTCCGTCGGCGGGACCTGCCGTGTGCGGCTTTCGCTCGGGCACCGTCTTGGGTTTTCCATCCGCGCGGCGTGGCGACTTGCCCCGTGCCTGCGATGGCTCGCTCGCTTCGTACTTGGGATGATCGTCCCGCACCGGTGTCTTCTTGCGGAGCAGTTTCTCGATCTCGCGCAAGTGTTCCCGTTCGTCGTGATCGCAGAACGAAACCGCGACTCCCGCAGCGCCGGCTCGACCGGTGCGTCCAATGCGATGCACGTACGTTTCCGGAACGTTGGGCAGGTCGTAGTTCACCACGTGCGACACCTGGTCGATATCCAGTCCCCGCGCGGCCACGTCGGTGGCAACCAGCACGGGCGGCTTATTGGACTTGAAGTTGACGAGCGCCCGTTGGCGGGCGTTTTGCGTCTTATCTCCGTGGATCGCCTCGGCGCGAATGCCCGCGCGCGACAGATGCCGCGCCACGCGGTCGGCGCCATGCTTGGTGCGCGTGAACACGATAGCGCGGGTCATCGCCAATTGCTCGATGACGTGTTTGAGCAAGGCCGGCTTGTTCTTCTTGGTTACGAAGTACACCGATTGCTCGACGGTTTCAGCGGCCGTAGCGCGGGCCGCGATTTCAACGCGTACCGGGTTGCTGAGAATCGTATCCGCCAGGTTGCGAATGTCGGCCGGCATGGTGGCCGAGAATAACAAGGTCTGCCGTTTGCGCGGCAGCTTGGCCACGATCTTCCGCACGTCTGCGATGAATCCCATATCGAACATGCGATCGGCTTCGTCGATGACCAGCACCTCAATGTCGCTCAAGACCACCAGACCCTGATTCATCAAGTCCATCAAGCGACCGGGCGTGGCCACAAGCACGTCCACTCCATCGCGCACGGCCTTCGCCTGGGGATGTTGGCTGACACCGCCATAGATGACGGCATTTCGCAGTCCCATGTGCCGGCCGTAGGTCGAGAAGCTGGCCGCAATTTGAGTGGCCAACTCGCGCGTGGGCGACAGCACCAGCACCCGCGCCTTGCGGCCGCGGACACGCTTCTTCTCTTGCGTGTGCCCGTCGCTCAAATGCTGCAGGATGGGCAGCGCGAAGGCGGCTGTTTTGCCGGTGCCGGTCTGTGCTACTCCCAACAAGTCGCGGCCGGCCAACACGTGGCCGATGGCTTGTTCCTGGATGGGGGTTGGGGTTTCATAGCCCTCCTGCTTTACGGCCTCGAGCAGTCCGGCGTGCAATCCTAGATCTTCAAAACGCATCAAGTGTCTCCAAAAATGGCGACGCCCTTCGATCGCAACGAATGCGAACACAAGCGCCACTGAACGTATTTCTTGCGCGGCGACGGCGGCGTGGATCACTAGCCACGCCAGGCTTAAAACGAAGCCGCGAATACAAGCTGTGCGATTGGCCGCAGTCTCTCAGGATTCAGGCGTAAGCCAGAACCACCTGCGGCGTGGTGGAAAAGAACGTCTCGTCTACCACGAAAGTGTGACGAGACAGAATCAAAGGGGGCATAAGCCAGACGGCCGGAATCGCGAAAATCACCGCGTTTCCACTCAGGGCCGTCGCCCGAAGAAATCAAAACGGCCAAACTTCTCGGCCGCTCTCGCTACATCTTTACTTAACCACTATACCATCTGAATCGACGCGGGCCAACCGCACAAATGCCTGCGCATGCTTGCGAATCCAGGCATGCAGCCGCTTTTCGCCGTTAAATCGCGACTATGTCGGACGAAAACCAGTTTCGGATCGCGATCCTGATGCTCTGCATCGCGACGCTTGCCGTCGTGGGTTACCATCGCGTGCAGGCGGGCCGCTCCGGCGAGCGCATCGATCGCCGCCAAGAAGGTCTGCCGCTGGCCATCGCGCTGCGGCTGGTCGGGCTTGCCATGTGGGTCGGCGTGCTGACCTATCTGTTAAACCCAGCTTGGATGGCCTGGTCGCAAGTCGCGCTGCCGGACGAGATTCGCTGGTTGGGAGCCCTGTGCGGAGTGCTCTTCATCGCACTGATTTACTGGACGCTCTCAAACCTGGGAAAGAATCTCACGGATTCGGTCGTGACTCGCTCGGCTGCCACGCTCGTGACCAGCGGCCCCTATCGATATATTCGACACCCGTTTTATGTCAGTGTTGCATTAGTGATCGCCGCGATCGCCGTCCTTTCGGCAAACGTTTTTCTCGCGTTGGCCGGAACGGCTGCGCTGGCCTTGCTTGTACTGCGAACGCCCATCGAAGAACGCAAGCTGCTGGAGAAATTTGGCGAGCCGTACCGGGAGTACGTCGCGCGCACGGGGCGGTTTGTGCCACGCATGCGACGAAGTTAAGTGCGACGCGCGCCAGCGGCCACGGAATACGACGTGGACACACACATCACGTCGTGAAGCTCGAGGCGGCATTGATGAACCAATGCACGAAGCCCAACACGATGATGTCTTGGGTCCACCACACGCTGGCGATGACCACGACCGCGATGCCGGCATGGGCCGCGGCAAAAGCCAGCGCGTCGGCCAGCGAATGCTCGTAGGTTCCCTGCATGTAGTTGGGCAGATGCGCCGCCATGAACAAGGTCGCGACCAGGACCGCCGTCGCGCGAATCCCGAGCCACGCGCCGACTCGATACAGCACAAACCCCACCCCGAAACCCTCCACAAATGTTTGCAGCATCGCGACCGGTCCTCCTCGGCTCAAGGTCGGCACGAATGCGGCGAACTGATCGAGTCTGCCGCGGACGGCAAGAAACGCGGCTGCCGCCAGGGTCGCGAGTGACAGCCCCAGGATGATTTTGGCGGGCAACTTTTCGGCGCGCAGAAAAGCCGTGTCGAGCCCTTCGCGCCGCCAAACGAGGATCGCCCAAAACGGGCTATATACGATCGCCAGTTGCGCGAGAAAAACCCAAGCTCCGAATTGCGGATCCTTCTTCCACGGCCGCAGGAGCTGATCGGTAACGACCGAGAGGGCGACCAGCAGCGCGGCTGCCGCAAGTGACACAAGCGCCTCGCGGCGCGGGCGCGGTACGACGATCGCACGACGCGTTTGCCACACCGCCGGCGCCCACAAGGTGAGTCCGACCAGGGTGCCCATCGCCAGCAGCCACGCCGAATAGACGGCCAACTCGAAGTTGAACGAAAGCTCCACGCGAGCCCTCCGGCTGTTTTTCGCTGCTTCGCTCTGTCAACTAGTCGCGCAACCGCGCATCGCCCAGCACGAAGTTGTCGACGAACGCACGCGCAAACGGCGAGGTCATCAGCTCGCCTCGCCCATGCATGTAGGAGATCGTCAGCCGATCGGAGTTCGCGAGCACGACGTACGTAAGCTTGCGGTCGGGCACTTTAATGAGCAGCGACGAGTTGCCCGTCCACAGCCCATAGTGCCAGGCCATCTTGACGCCGCGGACCTCGATCACAAACCAGCCCAGGCCATAGGGCAGGCTGCGTCCGTCGGGAGTGACCGTGCGGGTCATGGCTTTTTCGAGCGACTGTTTGGAAAGAAGGTCGCCCCGATCGAGTGCAATGGAAAAGCGGGCGACATCCGGCGCGGTCGAGATCAGGCCGGCTGAGCAACTGAAGATTTTTGGATACTGAATCAGCTTGAACTCGCCGGATTTCTCGAGCTGATAGGGCCGCGCCAGATTGCTGACGAAGCTCTCGCGGTCGAGCCCCGCCAGGGCAAAGCTCGTGTGGTCCTCGACGTTGGGGGCCGTGTGTTTCAGTTCCAGGGGCCGGATGATGCGCTCGCACACGAGCTCGCCAAACGTTCGGCCGGATGCGTTGCGGATGACCTGGTCCAACAAGGCATAGCGATCGCCGTTGTAGGCATAGCGCATGCCGGGCTCGCCCTGGGACGTGTGCGATATCAAATGCCGCACGCGCACGGTGCCGTCCGGCTGATCCAGGACGACGCCATATTCCGAGACGGGCGCGTCGAGATCGATTTTGCCCTGCTCGACCAATTGCAGGAGGATCGTCGAGCCAAAAGTCTTCGTGAGTGATGCCAGGTGATAACCGGTCTCTGGCGTGGCCGGCGTGTGGAGCTCGACGTCGCTCGATCCAAGTCCCTTCGACCATACGACCGCGTCACCCTGGGCGATGGCTGCCGAGAAGGCGGGAATCTTCACCTGCTCGCGCAATTGCTCGAGCCGAGTCTCCAGTCCCGCAAGGTCCTTGATGGGCTCGGCGCCCAAGCCACCCGTGCACAGCATCGCCAGAATGCACATTCCACCGACAGCTCTGGATGTCGCGAAGTGCGTGTTCATGATTTTCCCGCCAGGTGATGAGCGATAGTCACGATGGATCGCTTTGGGCGCGCAGCGTCGCCCAATCATTCTCACCCGTTGGTTCGCCCGCCGCTGGCGATTATTGGCGGCCAGACCAGGTTTTTCACGGCCACCACACGAGCCGCGCTCGCTTTTAGGCGGAGGTGCGAACTCGAGCAACGAGCTCATCGGCGATTCTGGCAAAGACATTCTGCCAATCGCCGTGCCGCTGTTGCCGGAATAGCCGCATCGTCGGGTACCAGGGACTATCCGCGCGATCCAGGAGCCACCGCCAATCAGGCACCCTTTGCAGCGCAACCCACACCTCGGCTCCCAGCGCTCCGGCCAGGTGGGCCGCGGCCGTGTCCGAGGTGATCACCAGGTCGAGGTTCTTCATGATCGCGGCGGTGTCCATGAACGCGCCCCCCTCGCGGTCCAGATCGTCGCCGAACTCGATAATCGCGCCGGCCGGCAAAAAATCGGCCAACTGTTCGCTGCCGGGCCCTTTTTGCAAGCTGATAAGCCGGACGCCTGGCACCTTCACCAGCGCGGCAAAGTACCGCAACGCAATCGAACGCTGGGCGTCGCCAGGACAGCGCGAATTGCCCTGCCACACGATTCCAATTTTGAGCGAGCCGTCGCCCGAGAGACGCTCGCGCCAGGACTGGGCGCGCTCGGGATCGGCGAAGATGTAGGGCGGCTGCGGCCGCATGGTGTCGAGCGTGAGGCCTAGCCGATAGGGAGCGCTCAAAAGCGGCAGACAGAAATTGGCCTCAGGTGGCGAATCCTTGGGCGCGACCAGATGCGGAATACCAGCCATGCGTGAAAGAATCGGATGCAAAGCCGCGGGACACTCCACGATCACACGCGCGCCCTGTGTCGCGAACGCGCTTGCAAAACGCACGAACTGCAAGGTGTCGCCCAGCCCTTGCTCCGCCACGAGCACGAGCGAGCGCCCCTCGAGCGGCTCGCCGTGCCAAACGGGCCAGCGCAGTGCGAGCGGCGGAAAATCGCGCGAGCGAAAACGCCACTCGTACTCGGCAAAGCCCTCGGCCCAGCGTCCAGTCAGCAGCAGAGCTGCCGCCCGATTATGATGGGCTTCGGCGTAGTCAGGTTTAACGGCAATCGCCTGGTCGAAGTCTTGAATGGCCGCGCCGGGGTCGCCGCCTTTCAATTGTGCGATCCCGCGGTTATACAGCGCGTCGGCATTGCCGGAGCGAAGCGCGATGGCCCGACCATATTGCCCGATGGCTTCTTCGAAGCGCAGCTCGTCTGCCAGCGCGATGCCCAGGTTGTTGTAAATTTCCGGCAGCTCGGGCTTGAGCCGCTGGGCTTCGTGCAGGGCCGCGATGGCCGCGCTCGATTCACCGCGCTTTGCCAAGGCACTGCCCAAATTCAAATAGGCCTCGGCGAAGGCGGGTTTGAGGTCGAGTGCCTTGCGCGCGCACTGCGCGGCTTCCTCAAAACTTCCGCTGCCAGAATGGAGCTGCGACAGGTTGACATACGTCTCTGCCGAAGTTGGGTTGAGCCGCAACACCTCGTGATACGCGGAAATGGCTTCTGCCGCGCGACCACAAGCTGCCAGAGCGGCGGCAAGCTCGAAATGCGCTTGCGGATCATCCGGCTTCAATCGGGCAATCGCGGCCAAGGGGTCAATTGCCGTTCTTCCGGCTTTCGATAGCGCCCGGGCCAGATTTCGCTGCGAGTTGATGTTGTCGGGCGCAAGCCGCGTGGCCTGTTCGAAGTCTTCGATGGCTGCCGGCACGCGACCGAGCTGGACGCGCAATACACCCCGGTTGTCATAAGCCGCCGCGTGGTGGGGATCGAGCGCAATCGCTTCATTCAGATAGCGTTCGGCCGCCGCTGGGTCTTCGAGATTGATAGACACGGCGCCCAGCAGGTTGAGCAGGTCGGGGTTGCGCGGCTCGGCGGCCAGGGCTTGCCAATAGCAATCGCGTGCCTGCGCAAAGCGACGGGCCTGGTGATGCTCGAGCCCGGTGGCAAGCAAGTTGATCGTCATCAGTGCGGACTAATGATGTAGCAGCTTGGATGCATCAACTATACGCCTGGCGTGTGTTTTGCAGCCATTGTGGGTGGGGGCGTAGCGCTTGGCGCGGTTTTGCCTGCACGCGTTCAGGCGAGCTAGACTAGTGCTGGAAATCCGGCTTTTTTTGGCATCCAACTAGCCGACGCCCCTTCGCAACGCCGGCAACCGCAAACGCCGCGAGTGAAACCTGCCCGCCACAAATCGACCGAAGCACGCGCCATGTCTCAACCAACTCGCGGACCTGCGTTCGGCTCACCTGGAATCGAGCCGCGTTGGACGCGCAGCGACAAGGACGCGGTGGGCACGGCGTACTCGGCCTCGAGCCGCATCTGGTTCACGCTCGCGGCCGGAATCGTGAGCGAAGTTTATTATCCCACGATCGACCGCCCGCAAATCCGCGACCTGCAATTCCTGGTCACCGACGGGCGGACCTTCTTCCACGACGAACGTCGGCACACCACGGCCGAGGTCGAGCAGCTCTCTCCGTTCGCGCTGGGCTATCGCGTCACGAACACGAGCAACGACCCACCTTACCGCATCGTGAAGCAGATCATCAGCGATCCGCACTATGCCTCTCTGCTGATCGAAACTCGGCTCGAAGGCGACCCGCAGTTGCTCGACCAACTGCAACTATATGTGCTGCTTGCGCCGCATTTGCAGGGAGGTGGCAAGGGCAATAGTGGACGCCTGGCCGAAGTCGCGGGACAGGACATCTTGCTGGCCTACAAAGAATCGCGCTGGCTGGCGCTTGGCGCCTCCGTGCCGCTCGTGCGCCGTAGCTGCGGCTACGTGGGCGCGAGCGATGGCTGGACTGATCTGGCCCAGAACTACGCGCTCGATTGGGAGTTCGACTCCGCGCCGGACGGCAATATCGCGCTGGTCGCTCAGATCGATCCGGCCCAGCAGCGCGAGTTCACGCTAGGGCTGGCGTTGGGCGACAGCTTGCATGACGTGCAAACGACGCTCTTGCAATCGCTCGGCGTTCCGTTTGCCGACCATCGCGAGCGATTTCTCGAACAATGGGCCCGCGTGTGCCGGCATACGCGCCTACTGGCCGCCTGGTCGGGCGACGATGGCGCACTCTATCGCCGCAGCCACAGCCTGCTGTTGGCGCATGAGGACAAGGGCTTTCCCGGCGCGATGATCGCTTCGCTCAGCATTCCGTGGGGCGAAAGCAAGGGCGACGAGGACTTGGGCGGATACCATCTGGTGTGGCCGCGCGACCTGGTGCATTCGGCGACAGCGCTTTTGGCCTGCGGCAGCACGGCCACCGCCTATCGCTCGCTCATTTACCTGGCCTGCTGCCAGTCGCCGGACGGCGGCTTTTATCAGAGCTTTTGGATCGATGGCCAACCGTACTGGACCGGCGTGCAACTGGACCAGGTTTCGTTCGCCATTCTGTTGGCGTGGCGATTGCAACAAGCCGGCGCCCTGCGCGACTTCGATTGTTATCCCATGGTGCGGCGCGCCGCCGCGTTTCTGCTCGAGCACGGGCCGGGAACCGCTCAAGAACGTTGGGAAGAAAACAGCGGCTATTCACCCTCGACGCTCGCCGCGAACATCGCGGCCATTTCTTGCGCCGCCATCATGGCCGATAAGCGCGGCGATGCGGCTATCTCTCAATATCTGTGGGAGTATGCCGATTTTTTGGAAGCCAACGTCGACCGCTGGACCGTCACCACGAGCGGAACCCTCGTGCCGGGCATCCCCCGGCATTACGTGCGCATCTTGCCGGTCGCGATCGATCAACCCGATGCGCCCGAAGACTTGCAGCAAGCGCGGTTGGTCATCAAGAACCGGCCGCCTGGCGCGGCGTATGAATTTCCGGCCAAGGACGTCGTCGATGCGGGATTCTTGGAACTCGTACGCTATGGCATTCGCAAAGCCGGCGATCCCTTGATGGAAGACTCGCTGGCCGTCATCGACCGCGTGCTGCGGGTCGAGACGCCTTTCGGCCCCTCTTGGCGACGATACAACCATGACGGCTATGGCCAGCGCGAGGACGGCGGACCATACCTGGGCTGGGGCCGGGGCCGCGCCTGGCCACTCCTGACCGGCGAGCGCGGACACTATGAGCTCGCGGCCGGCCGCGATCCAGGACCCTACTTGCGCACGCTCGAGAGATTCGCCAATGGCAGTTTGCTCGCCGAGCAGGTTTGGGATGAAGCGGATCGGCCCGACTCGCGGTTGTTCCTAGGCCGGCCTACCGGAGCGGCCATGCCGCTGGTTTGGGCCCATGCGGAATACCTGACGCTCCTGCGTTCCACGGCCGACGGACAGGTATTCGATTTCCTGCCACATCTGGCGGCCCGCTATCAAGCGCGCCAGGGTTGCAAAAAGCTGGAAATCTGGAAGCCCAACCGGCACGTGCGGTCGATCTGCCCCGGCTGGACTTTGCGCGTGCAGGCGCCCGAGCCCTTCCAACTGCGCTGGACGGCGAACGAATGGCAAGACATTCGCCAGGATGAATCGATTGCCACGGGGCTCGGCGTGCACTACTTCGATCTTTTCATCCCGCCCGGACAATCGGCGCCGCAAAGGTTCACATTCTATTGGCCGAACAAGAGCCGCTGGGAAGGCCGCGACTATACGGTCAACCTGCGCGGCTCGTGCTGAGCCTTGCGACTTGCTGCGACCGAACGGTCGACCGCTAAAGAATGCACAGGCTGTATTTCGGTTCACGCGCTTCGAGTTGCCGCGTCTCGGACTCCGAATATTAGTGCGGCTAGGCGAGCGGGGGGTGGCCGCCACTTCGGCCTCCCTTCCATCGCTCGGCCCCCTTTTTTTCGATCAATCGTTTAGCCCGCCCTGAGGAGCTTGCTTGAAAACCCCTTGTGTGTTGTTGCCAATCTACAATTCGTCCGCGAGCCTGGACCGTAGCATTACCGAAATTCTGGAAACCTTGGGAGAGCTGACGGGTGCCTTCGAGCTGTGCATCCTTGACGACGGCTCGACCGACGACACGGCGGACACCGCGCGTGAGTTGGCCGCGCGCTACCCGCAGATTCGTCTTATTCGGCATCCCGTGCGCTTGGGGCTGGCTGAATCGATTCAAACGGCGCTCGACAACACGGAGGGCGAAATCGTCCTGATTGGCGACGAGGAATACCGCCTCGACCCGGACGATTTGCGCACCTTGTGGAAGCTGCGCGAGCACGAGCGGCAATACGTTGCCAGCGATTGGCAATGGCGCGACTCGGTCGAACACAAGCTGGCCCGGCTTTTGACCTGGCGGCCGGCACACCGCAAGGGCCCCCGCGCGCGAGGTTTTCAGATCATCCACCGAGAAGCCTTCGAGCAGTTCCGCTTCGACCAGGCGGCCCAGATGTTCCGCATCGATTCCGGGGTCGACTTTGCCGACGGGCCTGCCTTTTTGGGCGCCCCACGCCGCTTCGTGTGGCAGGACTAGTAAGCTCCGTCGCGCTCTACAAGTTGCGTCGCACTACGGATGGACGAACCTCAGGCCCGCGCAACTGGGCCCCGTGCGCCCGCCTGCAAGCTTCGACGACGCGGGCGCGAATGTCATCGGCCTCTTCGTTGGTGAGCGTGCCTTCGCTCGAGCGCAACGTGAGCGTTAGCAGGATGCTCTTCTTACCAGGGCCCAACCGCTGTGCGTCGCGATAGGTGTCCTGGTAAAGGACGTTCTCCACGTGCGGGTTCGCGGCGGCGCTGACCGTCCGCGCCAGATCGGCCCATAGAACCGGCTCGTCGACGACCAGATTCAAGTCGCGCGACACGGCCGGATAGATCGGCAGCGGCTGGAATTTCGGAATGAGCTCGGCAATTGAGTCGAGCGTCGCGAGCCGCAGCTCGGCAACCGTGGCGGGCAAGCGCAGATCAAAGGTTGCCAACCCCTGGTCATTCACCTGGCCGAGGTAACCCAGCAACTGTTCGCTGGCGCCGTCGGTCTTCACCCACAGCTCCGCCGAATTCTGGCCATCGAGCAGGGTCTGCCTGGTTTCGCGGGCTTCGAGCACGGCGGAGGGGTTGAGCGCCGCAACGAGCATCTCGAGAACGCCTTTCATGCCGCGGTAATCATGGCCGCTCGTCAAGCCCAGCATCAGCTCTTCGCGCGGAAGCTGTCCCTGGCCGCGCGGCAGATAGACGTGTGAGATCTCGAACAGTTCGATCGTCGCGTTGCCCACCGCCTCGTTGGTTTGCCGCGCTCCGAGCAAGCTAGGCACCAGGCTGCGACGCAGCCGGTCTGCCCGGCGCAGGATGGGCATCACCGAGCGTAGCGGCGCGGCCGTTGTCCAGGGGCTGAACGCATCGGACCAGGGTTCTTCGACCGCGCTGAGCGTCATGGCTTCGTCAAACCCGGCGCCATTCAGCGCCTGCCGCACCCTGGCCAGCACGCGGTCCATGCGCGTGCGATGCGAAGGGATCATCGGCACGCTCGTGTCCTCGGGGATTTTGTCATAGCCATGAATGCGGGCGACTTCCTCGACGAGGTCGATTTCGCGGCCCAGGTCCGCGCGCCACGACGGTGGGACGACCTCGATCTTGTTGGCGTCCGCGCGCAACTTCTGGTTGCCGAGCGCGAGGAGAATCTGTTCGACCTGTTTGGGCTCGATTTCGATGCCCAACACGCGCTGCAACTGGCTGTATCGTAGCGAAATGGGCGTGCGCGGCGGTGGCTTCTGGCCGACGTCCACGACATCCGTGGCGAGTTCGCCCCCGGCCAGCTCGAGCACCAATTCGGCGCAGCGGCGGCTGGCCCACTCGACACCTTCAGGGTCCACGCCTCGCTCGAAACGGTAGGAAGAGTCGCTATGCAACGCGAGCTTGCGGGCCGTGCCGCGCACCGACATCGGCGCGAAGAGCGCGCTTTCGATCAACAGCTCGGTGGTGGCGGTCGTGATCTCGGTATCCGCTCCACCCATGACTCCGGCCAGGGCCACGGCGCGCTCGGCGTCGGCGATGACGCACATGGAAGCGTCAAGTTCGTAGGCGCGGTGATTGATCGCCAGGAACTTCTCGCGGTCTCGCGCGCGCCGCACCACGATTCGGCGGCCAGCCAGCTTCGCCAGATCGAACGCGTGCAGCGGCTGCCCGCATTCCATGAGCACGTAGTTGGTGATATCGACGATATTGTTGATCGCGGCGATGCCGATCGTGGCCAGCCGGTCCGTCAGCCAGCGCGGGCTCGGCCCCACGCGCGCGCCGCGAATCACGCGCGCCGTGTAGCGCAAACAACCTTCGTTGTCCTCGAGGGCCACTTGCGCGAGCTCGCCCGCTGCGGGCCCGCTTTCAGGCGGCGCAGCAGCCGGCAGCGTCAGCGGGTGATTCCACAGCACCGCGATTTCGCGCGCGACCCCGATGTGTCCTAAACAGTCCGGCCGGTTACTCGTCACTTCCACGTTGATCGCCAGGTCGTCGCCAACCGCGTGCGTGTCCTCGTGATTGAGGCCCGCCATCATGAGCCGCTCGGCTAGCGCCTCGGGACTCATGTCCAGCGTGACGTACTGTCGCAGCCAATTCCAGGAAACGATCATGGCAAGCAGCGTCGTAAACGGATCTTTAGGGACCGAACAGCGGCGACTTAAAACTGGTGCAGAAAGCGAACGTCGTTGCGATAAAACTCTCGGATGTCCGAGACCGCGTGGCGCCGCGCGCAAACGCGCTCCACCCCGATCCCGAAGGCAAACCCGCTGACGCGCTCCGGGTCGTATCCCACCGCGCGCAGCACGTTGGGGTCGACCATTCCCGCGCCTCCCATCTCGATCCAGCGGACGCCGCCTTGTTGGTTGGGGTCGTGCCAGCTCATGTCGACTTCGACGCTCGGCTCGGTGAAAGGGAAGAACGAGGGCCGGAAGCGAATGTGCACGTCCTCGCCCAAAAAGCTGCTGGCAAACAGCCGCAGCACGCTTTTCAAGTCGGCCATCGTGGCGTGCTCATCGATGAGCAAACCTTCGATCTGGTGGAACATCGGGTAATGCGTGGCGTCGGCCGTGTCGGGCCGATAAACGCGGCCCAGCGAAATGATGCGCACCGGCGGCGGTGTGCTCTCCATCACGCGCACTTGCACCGTGCTAGTCTGGCTGCGCAAGAGCAAAGCTGCGCCGGCAGCGGCCTCCGCGGTCGCCAGGTAGAAATTCTCGAGCGGGTCGCGCGCGGGGTGCGAGCGTGGAATGTTGAGCGCCTCGAAGTTGTGCCACTCGTCTTCGATTTCCGGACCCGTGGCCACGCTGAACCCGAGCCGCCCCATGATGTCCTTCAGCTCTTCGATCGTTTGCGTAAGCGGGTGCACGTGCCCAAGCCGGGGACGTGGGCCAGGCAGCGTGCGATCGAAGGGTGCCAGCGACTCGCCGCGTGCTCCCTCGGCGATGCGAGCCTGGGCCGTGGCCAGCGCGCTTTCGACCCGCGATTTGACTTCGTTGAATTGCTTGCCGGCGGCGGGCTTGTCGGCCGCATCGACGGTCGCCAGGCCTTTTTGCAGGTTCTTGAGACGGCCATTTTTCGCGCCCAGATACTCGACGCGCGCGGCCTCGAGCGCGGCATCATCGGCCGCGGCGCCGAAGGCTTGCTCGGCGCTGTCGCCGAGCTCGTCAAGTTGGCTCAAGAATTCGCGGAGTGCCATTGTGGTTGCGCTGCCAGGCAAGCGGCAGTCGAAAAGCGCAGCGAACGAGAAGCGGCCCCGACTTCCGCAGGACCAGGTGTCCCATCAGAGATCCAGGCAAAGCTTAGATGCCCAAATGAACCGAGTGTCAGGCCACCAACGCCTGCTTCACCTGGGCAAAGACAGCATCGAACCCGGCCGGATCGTGAATCGCCATTTCGGAGAGCGTTTTGCGGTCGAGCCCAAGCTGCGCTTTTTCCAGCCCATGCATAAACTCGCTGTATCGCAAACCGCGGTCGCGGCAGGCGGCATTGATGCGAATGATCCACAGCTTGCGGAACTCGCGCTTGCGGACGCGGCGGTCGCGAAAGGCATACACGCCGGCGCGAACCAGGGTTTCTTTCGCGGTGCGGAACAGGCCGCCTCGGCCGCCGTGATACCCTTTAACTTTCTTGAACAGCCGCCGCTTCGCCTTATTGCGCGCGGCGCCTTTGGTGGTCCTCATCGCTCATCACCCTCGTCAATCATTCGCCCGCCAGGCCCCTGTCGTGTGACAGGCGTTGTCCCGCCCGCGCGCGTGTCCAGGGCCGTCAATCGGGCCCGTTTCCTGACCACAGCGCCGTTAGCGCCCGGTCGTCAATAACTCTGTCGTCAATAACTATTGCCCACCAGCACGTCCTTGATTTGCTGAGTAAACTCGGAAGCCAAGGTCGTCGTTCCGCGCAGCATCCGCTTCCGCTTGTGTGTCTTGCGCGCGGCCAGGTGGCTGGTGCCGGCCTGGCGGTGCTTCACCTTGCCGTTGGCGGTGACTCGAAAACGCTTCTTGACGCCCTTGTGGGTTTTTTGCTTCGGCATGGATATCGAACCGTCGGCTGGGCCGTTTAGAACAGAATTGCGAACACAGGAACCCGTCATTATAGGGCGTCTGCGCAATCGCGAAAGAGGGTTTTTCGCGAGCTTTTTCAAACTGCCGAAGCGGCCGGCCGCCAGCTAGCGCGGCGCGAGGATGCACACGATGCGCTTGCCCTGGTGCGAGGGTGGCGCCTCGACCTTGGCCACTTCGTCCAGCTCTTTGATGACGTGATCGATGACTTTGCGGCCTTCTTCGATATGCGCCATCTCGCGGCCCCGGAAGATGACCGAAACGATCACCTTGTCCTTGTGCTGCAAGAAAGTTCGGGCCTGGTTGAGCTTGAACCCGATATCGTGCTCGCCGGTCTTGGGCCGTACGCGAATCTCTTTGATTTTGCTTTGATGCGTGTGGCTCTTGTTCTGGCGCTTCTTCTGCTGGTACTTGAATTTGCCGTAATCCATGATGCGGCAAACTGGCGGGCGCTCGTTGGGCGCCACCTCAACTAAGTCCAGCTCGGCTTCGCGTGCGCGCTGTAAAGCCTCATCCGTGCTGATGATGCCCAGGGGTTCGCCTTCAGCAGAAATAAGGCGAATGGGTGAAATTCGGATCTGTTCGTTGATCCTCTGGTTGCGGTCTATACCTATACCCTCTCAGTAGAACTCGGGTTCAAAAACGTGCCTCCACTCGCCCGCATGGCCGGGGGCGGCGTAATCCCATCGAACATCAAAATATGCCCGATGCGAGCCTTCGCCGTCAACTAGTTTACCTTAGCGCGCACCCGCCTGAAGGCGTGACTCGTGGCCGCGGCAGCGATCCCCGGCAGCCAATCGGCCCGAGCGTCTCGCAAAACCCGCGCATCCGGCACTCCGGCGGGCGCGCTCTCGTCCGCTTCTTTTCGGCAGCCAGAGCTAAAATTGTGCTGGGGCTTACTTGGACCTGGACTGAGTTCTCATGCGACGCTTCATGCTTGCTTGCCTGGCGCTGGTCGGCGGGATGATGATCAACGTGGTGCTCGACTTGCGGGCCCACGATTCGCGCGCTGCAGACGAATCGCAGGCGGTGGCGATCGCCCCTAAGTTGCCGACCTTGGCCGATTTGGCATCCGGCAAGCTGCAATTGCTCGACCTCGGCTGGCCACTCAACCCGCAGGCGGCCTTCTGGCCCGCCGAAAACTACAAGCCGTTCGAGCTGCACACGATTGCCACCTTGCAGAAAGACGGCGTGCTATCGAAAGCGTTCTCGTCACCCGAGCACCTGGGCACGCACCTGGATGCTCCCAACCATTTCGAGGTCGAGCGCCCCTCGGTCGACCAGATTCCGCCCCACGATCTATTCGCGCCGGGAGTGGTGATCGACATCTCTGCCCAAGCAAGCGGGAACCCCGATTACTTGCTGAGCGTGGCCGACGTCGAGGCGTTCGAGTCCGAACACGCTCGCATTCCGGATGGCGCAGTCGTGCTGGCCTACAGCGGCTGGAGCCGATTTTGGAGCGAGCCCGCGCGATACCAGGGCAAGGATGTGATGGGCCGGTTACATTTTCCAGGTTATTCGGCGGAGGCGGCCGCCTTCTTGATCAACGAGCGCCACGTGCGCGGGCTGGGCGTGGATACGCTGAGTGTCGACCATGGCCTGTCGCGCGATTTTCCGGTCCACCATCTGTTGGGCAAGGCGAGCCGTTACGGGCTCGAAAACCTGGCGCACTTGGAAAAGCTGCCGCCCAAGAATTTTTATCTCTTCATCGCGCCGATGAAGATCGAGACCGGCAGCGGCGGCCCCACGCGCGTGTTCGCCGTTTGGGGCGCGGGGCTGTAATCTCGCGGCCGGCCTGCCTTCTCTTAAAAACGCGCGGCTTGCGTATTGAGGCGAATGCGCACCAGGTACATGTCGGCCAGGATGTATAGCGAACTTCCGTCGTCTCCCCAAGCGCAGTTGCCGGTCGCCTGCCCCGTTTCGAACGTGCCCAGGTGCGTGCCATCGGACGCGAAGATGTGCAGTCCGCCCGGTCCTGTGGCGAACAAGTTGCCCGCCTTATCGACGCGCATCCCATCCGGCAGGCCTTTTTGTCCGGCCTTGGCCCACGCGGTGGAATCGAAGAACACGCGGCCTTTGCCGAGCGTGCCGTCGTCCTTGACGTCGAAGGCCATCCACACGGCCGCCGCCGGATCGGAT
Source organism: Pirellulales bacterium (assembly GCA_035496575.1). Taxonomy (GTDB): domain Bacteria; phylum Planctomycetota; class Planctomycetia; order Pirellulales; family PALSA-1355; genus PALSA-1355. The sequence goes on along the minus strand of DATJEN010000321.1, from coordinate 12,849 downwards.
TGAGCCACGTACAGCGTCTTTTCGTCCGGCGAAAAGGCAATGCCGTTGGGCCGGGTCATGTCTCGCGTCAGTAGCGTGAGCTCGCCGTTCTTCGAAAGTCGATACACGCCGCAAAAATCCAGCTCGCGGCGCGGATCGTCAAAATTCTTGGGCAGCCCGTAGGGCGGGTCGGTGAAGTACAGATCGCCGTTCGATTTGTAGGCCGCGTCGTTGGGACTGTTGAGCCGCTTGCCTTGGTAACTATCGACGAGCGTCTTCTTGCCGCCATCTTTCTCGAGTCGCGACACGCGGCGGTCACCATGTTCGCAAAAGATGACGCGGCCCTGGGCGTCGACGGTCAGCCCGTTGCTGCCCGGCTCCGGCATATAGTCGACCACGCCGGTGTAGCCGGATGGTTTCATGAACAGGCTCACACCTTCGCCCTCTTTCCACTTGATGACCGAATTGCGCGGGATATCGGAAAACAGCAGGTAGCCGCCATCCTTGATCCACACGGGGCCTTCGGCCCAATCGAAGCCCTCGGCGAGCTGTTCCATATGGGCATCGCTCGGCACGATTTTGTCCAGGCGCGCGTCTTTGCGCACGATGTTTCCGAAACTCGGATAGCTCGGCTTGTCGGCAGCGACGAGCGCGGCGGGGCTTGCCAGCAGAGCGACAATGGCGGCGACGAGCCAGCGATGGACGAGTTGCGGAATCATGGCGGCGAATCTCCGGGTGGATGCGGACGCTGTGGCGTAGCGAATCGGTGGTGGCTGAGCGGCTATCACGCTAGCGGCAAAGCGGCGCACGCTCAAGCTTTTTGCCGAAGCCTGCCGATCCAGTGCGCGGCGTAGCCCAAGATTCCGCCCGCCAAAAGACCAACGCCGTGGGCCCAATTGGCGACATTGCCGATCACGCCGCCCATGCACAGCACGAACCAGCCCATCATCCAAAAAGCCACGTCCGGCCGCAGATAAAGCCCGCACGCGGGGTCAAGCCGGCCGCGCACCCACGCATAGCCGAACAGGCCATACACGACGCCGGACATGCCACCAAAGCCTTCGCTCACGGCCAAAGCCTGGGCGATGTTCGAAGGAATCGCGATGGCCAGCACCAGGCCCGCAAACCGCAGCGAGCGGAGCTTCAGCTCGATGATTCCGCCCAGGTCATACAGCCACCACATGTTGAAGATGATGTGCGGCAGCCCGAAGTGCAGGAAAATGGGCGTGACGAGCCGCCAGACTTCTCCGCGCTCGATCAGCTCGCCACTAAAAAAGAACCAGGGCGCGACCGTGTGCAGCAGTGGATAGGCCGCGACCGAAATGAGGATCAACGCCATCGTGACCGGCCGCCGCCGCACGGGATTGGCCCATTGATCGCGCAGGTCGACGAAGTTCTTCTGCGCGCGGCGCATTTTCTCGGCGGCCTCGCGTCTGACCTGCCGCGCCGAGCGCTCCGCCTCGCGGTAACGTTCGTCCTGCGGGTTGCGCAGAAAGTCCTCCAGGTGCTTCTTGCTGGGATCCACCTGGTTCTCGTCGTGAACCCAGATGCTCCACTGGCCGTCGGCCGGCTCGACTTTGGCGCTGATGCCTTGCGAGACGAGATAATCGGCAAAGCGCTCGGCATCTTTCTGAGAGGCCAGGGTGCCAGCTTGCCGCATGTTCGACCTGAGGTGAATCCTGCAAGAAAACCGGCCGCGAGCGCCGGTGCGCGCGCCCGTCAAATTACCAGAAGCGGCCGCGGGCGGCTATGAGCGCCGAAGTTGGGAGTGTCTTAACAGTGTGCTGGTCGAAAATCAGCCGCGATTGCGGGCGGGCCGATCCGGGGAGCGAAGTTGCGGCTTTCAGCGTCGGAGCAATGCGACGAGATCGCCGCGCTTCACAGGTATGCCGGTTGGTTTATCCGATTTTAGAAACTCTTGCATATCGACGAACTGGATGGATTTGCCGTCAGAGCGCAGAACTGCGACGTTGGCAAGGTCCACGTCGTTGAGGTTGTTGCTCCATGTTTTGACCACGGTCGTGAGGTCAAGTATTTGCCGGTCGAGTGTGGCAGAAGTGCCTTCTCCGCCACCCTGGAGCCACACCGTAATCTTTGTCGGGCCCTGTTCCGGAAACGTGATGCGGTCGAGCGCGGCGGATAAACGGTTCAGATTTGAGATGCCATAGTTGGCGGGTGACTCAGCCCGGGTGGGAGCGCAGAAGGTGACGATCGCAATTGCAAGCACGAGTGTGGAACATCGCATTTTAGTCACCCTTGTGTTGATTGGATTCGAGGTAACTGCGCACAGTTATGGCCTGGCAAAGGTACTACTGCCCCCTTGCACTTCGCGCCGACCATACGGTGCCCGCCGTCTTGGCAACTGGCGCTCACTGGGCAAACGTCTTCTTCAACAGCCCGCCGAGCTCAGCCACCACGCTGGCATACTCCGGCTTGGCTGCCAGGTTCGTGAACTCGCGCGGATCTTTCTCGTGGTCATACAGCTCGGCGCCGCGGCGGCCGTGATCCCACTCCGTGTAGCGCCAGCGCTCGGTGCGCACGCTACGGCCCTGAAAACCGCCACGCGAAACTTGCGTGTACGCCGGGCGGTCCCACGCGTGGGCCGGATCGGCCAACAGCGGCCGCAAGCTGACGCCAGCCAGGTTGTCGGGGCGCGAAATGCCGGCCAGGTCGGCCAGCGTCGGATAGATGTCGATCGTTTCGACGATTCGCTCGCACGCGCCGCCATTTCCTTTCTCACCGGGCGCGGCGATCAGAAGCGGGACGCGCGCCGACTCCTCGAACAAGCTCATTTTCATCCATTGGCCGTGTTCGCCGAGCAAGTAGCCGTGATCTCCCCACAGCACCACGATCGTGTTATCCGCCAGCTTCAGCCGATCGAGCGCGTCGAGCAGCCGGCCGACTTGCGCGTCCATGAACGAGATCGAGGCGAAGTAAGCCTGCGTGCATTCGCGCAGCTTCTGTTCGTCCAGCCCATAGTTGGGCGGCTTAATGTGAAAGGCAACCTCGGGAACATCGTCGTTGTCGCCGGGCGGGTTGTAGGGCAGCTTGATGGAATCGAGGGGATATAAATCGAAGTACTTCTTCGGCGCGATGTACGGCGTGTGCGGTCGATAAAAGCCCACCCCCAGGAAAAATGGCTTGTCCTTGTGGGCCTCGAGCAAGCGGATCGCTTCGGTGGCTGACTTGCCGTCGGTTTGCTCTTCGTCGGTTCCGTCAGCCTTGTAAAAGCACATGGCTGAACCCAACCCGCGGTCGGGCGTGTAATTGATGACTTGGTCTTCTTCGTCCTTGTCGCGGCCGCGCGGATTGACGACTTGTTGCCACGAGCGCGGATCGTCCAAGCCGCTCGTGCCGATCTGGCCGGGAACGCCGTAGTGGAATATTTTTCCGACGCGCGCGACGAAATACCCGGCTTTGCCAAATGCTTGCGGCATGGTGACCGCATCGGGAATCGTGTCGCGAAAGTCGGTTTTCAAGTCGAAGATGCGCGTGGTATCCGGCCGCTGGCTGGTCAGCATCGAAACCCGGCTGGGACTGCACAATGGAAAGCTGCAATACGCGTGGTTGAACCGCACTCCGCGCGCGGCGAGCCGGTCGATGTTGGGCGACTTGACCTGCGGGTGGCCGTAGCAGCCGAGCGACGTGTTCAAATCATCGACCGCGATGAACAGCACGTTGGGCTTTTCGGCCGCCAGGCTCAGGGCGCCGGTCGCGGCCAACAGCCAGCCAAGCGATCCGATCGCGATCAGGCGAAAACACGAGGATCGAAAGCGGGGCATGTTGAGTCTCATGGTTGTTAGTCTCGCGCTTTGGAATCGAGCGGTGGAAACAGAGAGTAGCCGCTCACGGACGTCTCGATTTTGAACACCGTCTTGCCGGCCGTGACGAACAGCGTCTTGAAGTCCGCTCCGGCGAACGTCAGGTTCGTGATCACGTCCTCGGGTATGGGAATCCGCCCCAGCAGTTTTCCAGCGGGCGAGATCACGTGCACCCCTGTTTTCACGGCGTCGGTTTCATGGGGGTTGCGCGGTTTGAGCACGCCGGCCGCCACCCACAGGTTGCCCTGACGGTCGAGCCGCATCCCGTCTCCACCGCGGCCCGTGCCGAAATCGAATACCAGCCGCTGGCCGCCGAGCGTGCCTTCGTCCGAAACATCGAACGCCCAAATCTTGCGGTTCCCGCCCGCCACGTTGTGGCTGTCGATGACGTACAACGTGCGATCGTCGGGCGTGATCGCCAGTCCATTCGGCCGGCCGATAGCGGGCTGCGAGACCACGCGGCGCACCTGCGCGCCTTCGATGCAGTACACCGCCTCGCAGCCCATCTCCAAACTTTGCTGGTCCGTCCAGTAATAAGGATCGGTAAACCAGATGCGGCCGCGCGTATCGACGACCACGTCGTTCGGGGCGTTGTAGCGTTTGCCTTCGAAGCGCTCGGTGAGCACCTCGACCTGGCCGGTGGTCACATCGGTGCGAACGACTCGCCGCCGCCCCCCCGTGCCGAACTCGGCCCCTTCGCAACTGATGAGCCGCCCCAGGGCATCGAAGGTGTTTCCATTCGTGCGACCGCTATCGGCGCGAAAAACCGACACCGTGCCATCGGCCGCCATCTTCAGAATGCGATTTCCCGCAATGTCGCTGAAATACAGGTCGCCCGAGGGATGCCAGGCGGGTCCTTCCAAAAAACTAACGCTCGCGGCGGTGCGCGCCTTCGTGTCGGGCGGAACGAGCTGGGTGGGCAGACCGACGTCGAACATGGCGCGCCTCGAGCAACGAGGGAAATCTCAAGTCGGCCAGCCAATCTCGCACGCCGCCGGGCACGATGCAAGCGCGGCGACTTGCAGCGCGCTAGCCCCGCACCGAAGATAGGGACGACTCATCACGGCCCGCAAGCGTTTCCATGCAACCACTAGCCGGCATCAAGCTTGTTTCCATCGCGTTCAATCTGCCGGGACCGGCGGCGGTCGCGCCGTTGCGCGCGTGGGGTGCCTCGGTTACCAAGGTTGAGCCCCCGGGCGGAGATCCGCTCAAGCATCACTGCCCTGATCTCTATGGACGATTGGTTGCCGGGCAGCGCGTAGTCGAGCTCGACCTCAAATCCGCTCAGGGCCAAAAGGACCTCGAGCGGATCCTGGCCGAAGCCGATCTGCTCGTGACCTCCACGCTGCCGACGTCGCTCGCTCGGCTCGGGCTGGCTTGGGATGAGCTGCATGCCCGCTATCCACGGTTGTGCCAGGTGGCGATTTTGGGGCACGCTCCACCGCGCGAGGAGATCACGGGGCACGACCTGACCTACCAGGCCGTGGCCGGATTGCTCGCGCCCCCGGCCATGCCGCGCACCCTTTGGGCCGATATCGCCGGCAGCCAGGCGGCCGTAGCCCATGCTCTGGCCGTGCTGGCTGAGCGCGCGCGAACCGGGCAAGGTCAGCTGAGCTACGTCGCCATCGAAGCGGCCCTCGATCCCTACACCTGGCCGGTTCGCTATGGCCTCACCACCGCGGGCGCCCGGCTGGCGGGAGCACTGCCGAACTACAATATCTATCCGACCAAAGACGGCTGGCTGGCGGTCGCGGCGCTTGAGCCCCATTTCTGGAAGCGGCTGACCGAGCTGCTTTCCGCCGACGATACGTCTTACGACGGCATGAAGCGCGTCTTCGCCACACGGACCGCGCTCGAGTGGCAAACCTGGGGCGAGGAGAATCGTTTGCCGCTGGCGGCCATCGTCGAACCCGGCCTGCCAAAATCGGGCGCCAGCTAAAGGGTATTGTCGGCCCTGCAGCCGGGCTACAATCGAACCCACGGCCAAGGTGCATTTTCTTGCACGCGTGGGCCGTCTAAACCGCCTTTCGCGCCCTACGGGCACTCGCACTTCAACGAGGGATCCCACGCCTATGCACGGCTTGATCATGGACTACCAGTTGACGATTCCCAACATGCTCCGGCGAGCAGAATCGTTGCACTTCGACCGCGAGCTCGTGACGCGCCGACCCGATCGCTCGCTGCATCGCTACACGTATGGCGACATGATCTCGCGCGCGAAGAAACTGGCCGTGGCACTGCGCAAGCTGGGTCTCACGGATTGTGATCGCGTCGCCACGTTTTGTTGGAATCACGACCGTCACTTGGAAGCCTACATGGCCATCCCCAGTGCAGGCGGCGTGCTGCACACTCTCAACCTGCGGCTGCACCCCAACGACCTGAGCTACATCGCCAGTCATGCGGGTGATCGCATCGCCATCGTCGACGAAGTGCTATGGGATTCCTTCGATAAGTTTCGCGCTTCGGTCGCATTCGAGCACGTGATCGTGGTCCGCTCCACGGATCGGCCGCTGCCGCCCGGGACCATCGATTACGAAGACCTGATTGCCGACGCTGACGAAGCCAGGTTCCAGTATCCAGACATCGACGAGAAGCAAGCCGCCGCGATGTGTTACACCTCGGGCACGACTGGCATGCCCAAGGGGGTGCTCGCTTCGCACCGCGCGATCGTGTTGCACTCGATGGCCAGCGCCATGGTGGACACGCTGGGCATCGGCGAGTTGGACGTGGTGCTCGCCGTCGTTCCGATGTTCCATGCCAATGCGTGGGGGCTGCCCTTTAGCTGCATGCTGGTGGGCGCGAAGCAAGTGTTTCCCGGGCCGTTCCTCGATCCGCCCAGCCTGCTCGAATTGTTGGTGAGCGAGCGCGTCACGATCACGGCCGGCGTGCCCACCATTTGGCTGGGCATGCTGCAGATTCTCGACGACGAGCCCGGCCGCTATGACCTCTCGAACCTGCGCGCGATCATGACCGGCGGGTCGGCGGCGCCGCGGAGCATGATCGAGGGTTTCAAAGAGCGGCACAATTTGAACATCGTGCACTCCTGGGGCATGACCGAGCTGTGCCCGATCGGAACGATTGGCAGCATGCCGCATCGGCTGGCTAGTGCGCCCATTGACGAACAGTATGCCTTTCGCGCGAAGCAAGGCCGGCCGTGCGCGATGGTCGAGATTCGCGCTCGCAACGAAAACGGCCTGGTGCCCTGGGACGGCCAATCGATGGGCGAGCTCGAGGTGCGTGGGCCGTGGATCGCCAGCGCCTACTACAACCGGCCGGACGCGCACACCTCGTTTACCGACGATGGCTGGTTCCGCACCGGCGACATCGTGGCCATCGACGAATTTGGGTGCTTGCACCTGCAAGACCGCGCGAAGGACGTGATCAAGTCGGGTGGCGAATGGATCAGCTCCGTGGCGCTCGAAAACGCGCTGATGGGACACCCGGCCGTGGCCGAGGCGGCGGTCATTCCGGCCACGCACCCCAAGTGGGCCGAGCGGCCACTGGCGATCGTGGTGCTCAAAAAATCGAAAAACGCCACGCCGCAAGAGTTGATCAAGTTTTTGGAGCCGCACTTCGCCAAATGGTGGCTGCCCGACGCCGTCGAGTTTGCGACCGAGATCCCGCGCACGTCGGCGGGCAAGTTTTTGAAAACGGCGCTGCGCGAGAAATATGGCGACTACTATTCGCGCGCCCCGGTGGGTAAGAACGGCGGTTGAAACGTTGGCCGTTGCCGTCGCGCATAAAATTGAGTTGGTTGATAAACAGCCCAGGCGCTTTGCAGGAGTCGAACCATGCCTCAGCCGGTCGTGATTGAAGCCGTGCGGACCCCGTTTGGCCGCAAGGGGAGCGCGTATCGAGAGATTCGCCCCGACAGCCTGTTGGCCGGCGCCCTGGCCGGGCTGTGCGAGCGCGCCAGAATTCCGGCCGCCAAGATCGAAGACGTGGTGACCGGCTGCGTGTCGCAAGCGGGCGAGCAAGGCGCCAACGTCGGGCGTTTGGCGTCCCTTCTGGCTGGCTTTCCCGTCGAAGTGCCCGCCGTCACGCTCAACCGCATGTGTGGATCGAGCCAGCAGGCCATTCACTTTGCGGCGCAAGAAGTCGCCGCCGGCGATGCCTATTACACGATTGGCTGCGGCGTCGAGCACATGACGCGCGTGCCAATGTTCAGCGACGTGGGCACGCTAGACAAGTTGAATCCGGAACTCAAGCGTTTCAATCTCATCCATCAGGGCGAAAGCGCCGAGCGGCTGGCCGAAAAATACAAGATCACGCGCCGCGACGTCGACGAATACTCGATGGAAAGCCACCGCCGCGCGAGCGCCGCCGCGCGCGACAAGCGCAATAAAGAACTGCTGCCGACCGCCGGCCTCGACGCGGCCGGAATCCCAGCCACCTTTGCCCGCGACGAAGGTATTCGCGACACGTTGGACCCGGCCAAGATCGGCTCGCTGCCGACGGTCTTTCGGCCGGATGGCAATGGAGTGGTGACCGCCGCCAACTCCAGCCAGATCTCCGACGGAGCCGCGGCCGTGCTGATCGGCGATCGCGAGGTGGCCATGAGTGACGGACTGCGCCCGCGGGCCAGGTTCCTGGCACGGGTGGCCGTGGGCGACGACCCGACGTTGCAATTGGCCGGCGTGATCCCCGCCACGCGCAAGGCGCTTTCGCGAGCGGGCCTGAAACTCTCCGACATCGACTGGGTCGAAATCAACGAGGCGTTTGCCTCCGTCGTGCTGGCCTGGGCCAAGGAGCTGGGCGCCGACCTGGAAAAGGTCAACCGTTGGGGCGGCGCCATCGCTCATGGACATCCCTTGGGCGGCACCGGGGCGGGCTTGTTCGGAAAGATGCTGGTGGGTTTGGAAGCGACCGGCGGCACACTCGGTCTGCAAACCATGTGCATCGGACACGGTATGGCGACGTGCACGATTATCGAGCGCATTTGATGCATGGCATTCGAGCGCACTTGCTGATTGCCGCTCTGTTGATATGTGCCTGTTTAGTGCCTGCCTCTCATGCGGCCGCCGCGGATGCGCCCCGGTCGGCCGAGGAGCGTGGGCTTGCGTTTCTCGAAGTCGAAGTGCCCAAGTGGGCCCGCGACAACCACTGCTATTCGTGCCACAACAATGGCGACGCGGCGCGTGCGCTGATGCTCGCCAAGCGCGAGCGCGTGCCGGGTGACACAAGCGCGCTGGCCGACACGCTTGCGTTCCTGAGCAAGCCGGCGGAGTGGGACGCCAACGGGCCGGACGGACCCTTCAAAGACAATCGCCTTGCGCGGATTCAGTTCGCCGCCGCGCTGGCCGAGGCCAGCCGATGCGGCTTGAAGGTTAGTAAAGTGTCGCTCGACCAGGCGGCTGCGCTCGTCGCCGAGTTGCAGTCGGCTGCCGGTTATTGGGAGACCGACACGACGGCTCCAATTGGATCGCCCGTCACTTACGGGACAACGCTCGCCACCGTGATGGGGATGCGGACGCTGGCAGTCGCGACGCCCGGCCAATTTGACCAGCAACTTCGCCACGGCCGAAATTGGCTCGAGCAGCTCGACCTCAAAAGCGTGCTGGACGCATCGGCCGTGTTGTGGGCGCTGGCCGAAGAGAATTCCGCGGCAGCGCGGCGGCAGCAGGCACGCGCGCTTGAGATACTCTCACGCGGCGAATCGCCGGACGGCGGGTGGGGGCCGTTTGTGAGCTCGCCGTCGGAGGTGTTCGATACGGCCCTTGCGCTGATCGCCCTGTCGAGCCAGGCCACACTCGACTCAAAAGCCAAGGCATGGCTCGCGCGCGGCCGCAAGTTTTTGCTCGATCGACAACGCGACGATGGCAGTTGGCCCCCGACAACCCGGCCCTCCGGCGGTGAAAGCTACGCCGGTCAACTTTCGACGACAGCATGGGCCGTGCAAGCGCTTTTTGCCACGCGCGGCAAATGAGTCCGCTCGCAAGGACGCAGTTCACTTCACGCGAAACGGCAGCGAAATGGACTTCTGCGTGATCGATTGCTGAACCGCCGGGAACTCATCGACTTCGAAGGCGCGGCCGATGCGGTTGCCTGAGGGGTCCTCGAGGACGGTTGGCACGACGACCTGGTAATCGCCCGCGACCCACTTCTCGCTGGGCGTGAATCGCCAACCCATTTCATGCTCGTCGACTTCGACGCGGCCGGCGATCGGCTCGCCCTTGCCCTCCACGATTTCGAACAATCGCTCGACAAGCGCCCGGTCGAGCGGACGATCGAAGCGAAGGGTAGCCGGCTCCTGCGTACCAGCGGCCGGGGCCTCCAAATGCCATTGGCCCGTGTCGATCGGCGCTTCGATGGGATCGACCACGTGAAATTTCTTTTGCATCGATTCGGCCAACGGTTGACCGGAAGCATCGTGCCAGGCGGCATCGACAACCAACGTGTAATCCTTGCCGGCGTGAAGCACGCTGCCGAGTTCTTCGCGCGGTTTGAGCCCGCGCTTCACGCGACCGGGGTCGCACAACAGCGTGAAGCGCGTGTGCGAGCCATCCCACAACTCTTCGCCGAGCTCCAGAAAAGCCGCGTCGTCCGCCTTGCCGTCCGGTCCCAGCAAGTGGATGTGCGAGTAAGCCTCACCGCGGCTCATCGGCTTCGAGAAGAAGATGTAGAACCGCAGCAGGTTTTCCGGCAGGCGATCGGCGCTTGGATAGATGGCGCTCACGCGGCCGGGCTTTCCCGACTTTTTCTCCCCAAACTGAAACGCAAGCGCCGTTGCACGAGCCACCAACGGCGGCTTCTGCATGATCAGGTACTTGGTTCCCGGGACAAGCGGATATCGCGGCGTCAGCACCAGGCGCCCCTGGGCGACCGCGACACTGCCCGCGACCGGCGGTGGGTCGCGCAGCTCCGATTGCACGAACAACTGGAGTACTTGCGATTGATCTTGCTCGGAGAGTTTTTTTACCTGCTCGAGCGTCGTCGAATTCAGCTTGTCGATCGCGATCCACGCCCCGGCCGGGTCGATCACCAATTCACCGAGGTTCTCGGCGGCTGCCGCTGCATAAGCCAGCAGACAAACATGGATCGCGAACAAAGGAAGCCATGCGCCGGCAAGACCGAAATGTCGCGAAGTGATCAGGCGCACGCGACGAAACCCGGCAAGGAAGAACGTCGGCCAGCGCGCCAACCGCGGCGCGCCGGCCGAGCGTATTCAAATCATCATCGATCTACGGTAACTGCACGCTCTGCAGGTTCAGCGCCCCTTCGTCCGACTGGACCAGCACCAGGGCATGATCCTTGTCGAGCTTGTCAAGCTGCATGATGCCTTTCAAATCCGCGATCGTGTCGTACGGAAGGCCCGCCGTGCCATTGATGTGGTTGGTGATGCCTTGCGTCTTGTCGATCGTTTCCACGTTCACCTTCATCACGCCGCGGGCACTATTTGCAATCAGCAGGTAATCCTTGCCATCTTTTTTGTACACGATCATGTCGAGTGGGCGGTTGCGATTGCCCAATTCAGCGACCGTCGTGCCCTTCACCTTCGTCCCCGGCTGCAGGTCCGAAAGCGGGAACTTCACCAGCGGGGTGCAGGTGTAAGCCGCCAGGACGTTCGGCTGGCCACCGATGTCGAATACCGCCAGCGTGCGCACGGGCGCGTTGGTTTCCACGCGGCCATGGGCTCCGTGGAAGATTTCGACGCTCGTGCCTTTACCGGCCGAGGCGAACGGGAACGGAATTACTCGCAACTGCGACGCGAACTCCTCGTTCGACAGACCCGCCACAATCACTTTGCCGTCCACGAATTGCAGGTCGGTGGTGACCTCTTGCCGCCCCTTCGCCTTTTTGTCGGGCGCGCTGGGAATCTCAGCCTGCGAGAACATCACGTCCTTGAGCGGGAACTCTTCGATCTTGCCGGAGGTCTGCACGCGAACGATCACCGGCTTGGCATCCGGACCGGTGCCGCGCGAAACCGAGAAAAACGTATTGCCAGTCTCAGGATTGACGGCCATGTCATTGATCAAAATTCCCTTGCCCGTCGTTCCCAAGAGCGAGGCGATCTTTTCGTTCAGCTTTTCGACTTTGAAGTCCTGGCTCGGCGTGCCGCCCGGCTTGTCGCCGGTGGCGATCGCAAAAACTTTGGCCGCTTGCGTGTCGCCCACCAACAGAATGCCTTGCGGCGCGAAGGTGACCGGGCCAGCCGATTCAAGCGCCGGCGTGCCTTTGGTCATTCCGTCGGTCAAACTGGCGGCCGAAGCTGTCGCTGCGACCAGCAGCGCAGCGGCCGACAAACAAACAATGTTTTTCCACATGATGGCTGCCTCCTGAAGATAGATGTGGTTCGAATGAGCTCGGGCGCTGGCGTTATTTCTTTTCGCGCTTGGCTTCCCAGTCGCGCTTGTTGACCTGCCCGTTGCGCTCGCGCTCGGTTTGCCCCTTGATCGTGTCGCCGTCGACCTTGCCGCTGTACTTAGTGGTGAACGAGTTGCCGTCGCGTTCAAAAACGGTCTTGAAATTCACCTCGTCGTTCTTGAAGGTGCCGTCCTTGATTTCAATGTCGCCAAATCCGGTCATCAACGTTCCGGTGAGCTTCTCGCCTTCATGCTTCAGGTTCAACGTGAAGTCGATTTGCTGACCGTTCTGGGTCGTGAACGACCATTTCCAGGTGCCGTCGGGATTCCCAGCGGCTTGCGATTGGGCCGCCAGGCACGTGATTCCGAGAATGGCTGACCCCCCGATTTCGCGGCACTTTGCGGCTCTCGTTAGGCAGCGGCCGGACGCGGTGGCGAAGAACTCTTTAGGGTCGCCGGGGTTGACTAGCAGCCGGTGCGCCAATTGTTTGACCGGCGCGCAGGGCGCTGCCAAGATGATCGGGCGATTTGCCCTGGTACAACCCCGTTTTTTCACGCCGGCCACCCCCCCTCAACCAAGGAGCCCACCAGCCATGCTTCACCGTGCCAACATTTTGAAAGTGTGCGTTACGACCGCGATCGCGCTAGTGTGCCTGGCGGCCCAATCGCAAGCCGCTGGGAATCCCGACGGCACCTGGAAATGGTCGTTCACGACCCAGAACGGTCAGCAAATCGACTTCACGTTG
>DATJEN010000320.1:0-2899 GCA_035496575.1 Pirellulales bacterium | reverse complement strand
CGCCGTTGGACGGGGCAATGCGGGGCTGCGGGGCCTCGGCTGATCAGATTGAGGGCGAGCGATCGACGAAAATCCGGTTGGGGACGGTCGCTTCGATCCTTCCAATCGCCGCTGCCGCTTCCATTCCTCGCGCCCGTAGCGAGGACACCAGCGCTTCGGCCTCCTCTGGCGCAACCGAGGCCAACAGGCCCCCCGAGGTTTGCGCATCGCACAGAATCAATTGTTCTTCCTTGGTCACATTGGGGGCGTAGGTCACCCAATCGGCAAGAAAGCGGTGATTCGCATGAGTACCCCCGGGGGCGACACCGGCGTTTGCATACTCGCGAGCCGCTGACAGAACGGGCACCTCATCCAGAAAGACACGGGCGCTCACTTTGCTGGCTGCAACGACATTGCGCAGATGCCCGAGAAGACCAAATCCCGTCACGTCGGTCAAAGCGTGCGCGCCGGCGCGGACAATCTCTTCGGCCGCAGTCCGATTGAGCGTGGTCATCACGCGAATGGCTTCCGCGATGGCGCCACGTTTGTCTTCGTTATTTTTTGCAGCGGTGGTGATGATGCCCAATCCCAACGGCTTGGTGAGTACCAGCACGTCGCCTGCTTGCGCGTGGCTGTTCGATAGGAAGTGCCGGGGCGAAACCGTGCCGACAACCGCGAGGCCAAAGATCGGCTCCTCGGATTTGATCGTGTGTCCGCCGGCAATCGCCACCCCCGCCTCGGCCGCCTTGTCGGCGGCGCCGCGCAGGATTTCAACCAGCACTTCCGCCGGCAGAACTGCGTCCGGGAACCCAACAATGCTCAGCGCCGAAATCGGCGTGCCGCCCATTGCGTAGACATCGCTCAGGGCGTTCGCGGCGGCGATGGCCCCAAAATCGTAGGGGCGATCGACGATCGGTGTGAAAAAATCCGTCGTGAGAACGAGCGCCAGATCGTCAGACAACTGGTAAACAGCCGCGTCGTCCGCAGTCGCACTGCCAACGAGCACATTAGGATCGGTAATCGCGGGCAACGATCCCAGCAGAGACAACAAGTATCCGGGAGGCTGCTTGGCGGCGCATCCCGCTCGCTTGGCGAATTGGGTCAGTCGAATCGTGTCGCTCATCAGCAAGTCTCGCTCTGGCTTGCAGGAATGCTGCTGCAAGGCACACTTTCGTCACTGTACCCCATCTAGATATAGGCTGACAGCGAGATTTGAGCTGGCTAACATGAGGAAGGAAGCCAATCGAGCTAATGCCCCCTCAGCCGCACAACCCTCGTTCGCAATTTGTGATCTGCCTGGCAGGGCACATTGATCACGGTAAATCCGCGCTCGTGCATGCGCTAACTGGCGGTACCGTGGATCGGCTGCCCGAGGAGAAGCGCCGCGGAATCACCATCGAGCTTGGTTTCTCGCATTTCGATGATCACGGCCGCCGCTTTGCACTCATTGATGTGCCCGGACATGAACGCTTCATACACACCATGGTTGCCGGCGCGTCGGGGGTCGATGCCGCGCTACTCGTGGTGGCTGCCGATGATTCGGTGATGCCGCAAACGCGCGAACACCTGGCGCTTTTGGAGATGTTAGGAGTGCAACGAGGCGTGATCGCGATCACCAAATGCGACCTGGCGGACGACGAGCAACTCGACCTGGTTGATTTGGAAGTTGAGGAGCTGGTTGCGGATTCTGTTCTGAAAAACGCCCCCAGAATCCGGGTTTCGACCCACAGCGGCCGGGGTGTTGCCGAACTTCGACAGGCGCTTGTCGATACGGCCCTGGCATCAGCACAGCGCCCCGCCACCGACCGCAGGTTCCGATTGCCAATCGACCGCGTGTTCTCGCCGGCCGGCCAAGGCGCCGTGGTAACCGGAACGGTATGGCGCGGAAGTGCCCGCGTCGGCGACACGCTGCACCTGCTTCCCGAGGGCACGCCGGTTCGCATTCGGCGGCTGCAGTCGCAAGGGTCGGACGTAGAGATCGTATTGGCCGGCGAACGCGCGGCGTTCAACCTGGCAGGCATCAAGGGATCGGCGATTCGCCGTGGCGATGAGCTCGCGACCCCCCATGCGTTCGAGCCCGCCAAGCGCCACGTGGTGAAGTTGCAGGTCCTGGCTGACGCCTCACGCGGACTGAAACACCGGCAGTTTGTGCGCGTGCACCTAGGCGCGGACCAGGCCACGGCTCAGATCCTGATGGCACAGGCTGAAGTCATGCCGGGTCAATCGGCACTGGCCGTCCTGCGTTGCAAGACGCCGATTGTCGCCGAATACAAACAACCCTTTGTCCTGCGGCAACTTTCGCCCGCGACCACCATCGGCGGCGGAACCATTGTCGGTCCCGCGCTGCGCGCGACGGATCGATTAAAGAACTGCCTTGAGGCGGCAAGCGGACTGGCGGACTCAGATCCAGGCGCTCGTTTGACCGCGTTCATCGGTCTTCGCGGCGAAACCGTGTTCGACGAAGCAAGCGAATCGTGGATCGGCTTAAGCCCATCGCGATGCGAAGCTGTGCTCCAGCAGTTGGAAAAGCGAAAGGAAATTGTCCGCGCGGCCGGATCGCAGCCGCGCTACGTTACGATGAAGCGGTTCTCACACCTCAAGCAGCAACTGGCTCGCCGCTGCCGGATCGAACTCGAACGGCGTCGACCCGCCTCTCAAGTGTTGCAGTCGGTCGTCGCGTCGGCAATGAGCCGCCAGGCGAGCTCCCAGGTGTTCGAGACCTTACTGGACACAATGACCGCAAGCCGCGAGCTGATTCGCCGCGGCGATCGCATTGGGCTTCCCACCGGAGCGGAACTCACACATCGGCAGCAAGCGATGCTGGACACGCTGCTCGCGGAAGTCATCGCGGCGGGCCCAACTCCGCCCACGCTGAAAGAATTCGCGGAAAAACACGGCTGTTCCCTGAAGGATTTGGAAC
>DATJEN010000319.1:0-5226 GCA_035496575.1 Pirellulales bacterium | reverse complement strand
GTTGTGCTGGAATCCCGGCCCGATACAATTCGATGCCGCTGGCAGGGTGGGCGCGCATGGGTGAATCGGGGCAGGTATGAAGTGGCTGGCCTTAGACATCGGAGGGGCCAACCTGAAGGCGGCTGACGGCGAAGGATTTGCCGTCTCGCAGCCATTTCCGTTGTGGCAGAACTCGCGCCACCTGACCGACGCGCTTCGCGCATTGATCGCGCTCGTGCCTCGCGTGGATCACATCGCGGTCACCATGACCGGCGAGCTGGCCGACTGCTTCGAGACCAAGGCGCATGGCGTCACGTTCATCTTAAAGGCGGTGCAGATTGCCGCCGACGGGCGCCACACCCGAGTGTATCTGGCCAATGGCCACCTGGTTTCGTTGCAAACCGCGATGCGCCAGGCGCTTTTGGTGGCCGCCAGCAACTGGCACGCGTTGGCGAGCTTCGCCGGCCGCTATGCGCCTTCAGGTGTTGGACTGCTGGTCGACATCGGCTCGACGACCTGCGATCTGATTCCACTGGTCGATGGCCTGCCGGTCACGATCGGCAAGACCGATCCCAACCGCATGATCAATGGCGAGCTGATCTATACCGGTGTCGAGCGCGCGCCGGTGTGCGCGATCACCCAGCTCGTGCCGTGGCGCGGAAAAAAGTGTCCTCTAGCACACGAAAGTTTCGCGACCATGTGGGATGCCTACTTGGTGCTCGACGACTTGCCGGAGGAGCCTAACAGCACGCACACGGCCGACGGCCGGCCGGCGACAAAAGCCGCCGCGCGCGACCGCCTGGCCCGTTCGATTTGCGCCGACCGCGAAATGTTCAACGATACCGATGCGCTGCTGATGGCCGGAGCCTTGGCCGCGGCGCAACTGCGAAAGATCTCGGCCATTGCCACGCAGCTCGTCGCCCGTCTGGTTAGCCCGCCCACCTCGGCAGTGATCTGTGGGCGGGGCGAATTCCTGGCGCGGCGGATGCTCGAGCAAATCAAACTGGACGCCAAAATCGTGTCGCTCACGCAGGAGCTGGGCCCGGAACTCTCGCAATGCGCCCCGGCCCACGCACTGGCCGTGCTTGCCCGCGAGCGATCGCGATGAGCCGCCGCCTGCGCGTGATCAAGCTGGGTGGAAGCTTGTTCGACTGGCCGCTCTTGGGCGAAAGGCTGCCCGCTTGGCTAGCGCAACAAACTGCCGGCACGGGCGTGTTGGTCACTGGTGGCGGCGGCATGGCCGACGCGCTGCGCGCCTGCGATCGGATGCATCGTTTTTCTCCCGACTTCATCCATCGGATGGCGGTGCGAACGATGAGTATCTCCGCTGAGCTCGTGCGCGAGCTTCTGCCCGCAGCCAGTCTGGTCTCATCGCTGAACGAGGTTCATGCGCTCGGAGATGATGCGCTGTGCATTTTTTGCGTCGAGGACTTCATGGCCCAGGATCGGTTGCGTCGCGACGCGTTGCCGGAAGACTGGAGCGTGACCAGCGATTCCATTTCAGCCCGGCTGGCGAGCGCATTGGAGGCGGATGAGCTTGTGCTCTTGAAATCTGCCCTGCCGCCACCGGCCGCGGACTTGGGCGATCTGGCCGCTCACGGCTATGTCGACGCGTTCTTCCCCTCCGCCGCTGCCGGGCTGAGGGTGCGGTGCGTAAACCTGCGCGCGGATGGTTTTGCCGAAGCTCGGCTGCCTTAGAGAAGCCAAGAAGTCGCCGAAGGTTGCGAATAAGCGATCAGAGTGTGGCGATGCGCGCCTTCGACCAGGAACCAGAACAATTCGAGACCTTATGGCTGACTCGCTCAACTCGCAAGAACAGGCTTGTGCCCCTTGGGCAGCCGTAGCCACGCAGCTTGTAGCCGCCGGCTACCTGCAACTTGTCGAGTGGGTCGACCTGTTCCCTTGGAATGATCTGTCGAAGGGCAATGCCCAAGAGCGGCTCGATATCGTCCTGCTGGTTAGCCAGCTTGCCGTAGCGGCGTTTTTCTGTCGGCGCTGGCTCGTGGCCATGTGCATCGGTTGGGCCGCGTACGCCGGCTGGCTTTACTTGCAGGTCCTAAGCTGGTGGAAGCCCTACCTTCTGGGCGGCCGCACGGTCGGCCCGAATTGGTACTTCGCGCGCACCTATAAGTTCTTGCCGCAGATTGGCGAGCGCCCCACGCCCGACGCCGATCACATCGTGCTGCAGCTATTGTTGCTCGCCGTGCTTGTCACCGGGGCCGTGGCAATCATCCGCCGCTGCCGCGAGCTGCGAGCGCCCGCAGCGGGGGAACCATCTCGCTGAGCTCGCTCTCGCTTGAGCAGACGGGTTCTCGCTCCGTGCAACTCCCTGTTGGTGGGATACAATCGTGGCCATCCAACTCAAGCGCACGAGGGCAAGTTGATGGCGGCCAAAAAGCATCGGTCAAAGCCGGCCAAAAAGAAGGCGGCCAAAACCGCCAAGAAAAAGTCCCGCGTGAAGCGAAAGGTTTCTGGGGTCAGCATCAGAAAGTGGCGCCGTCCGCGCCCTCGACGTCGAACCACTGGCGCGAGCAGGCCGGCTGTTCCTGCCGAACTGGTAGCCGCGGAGTCCCAGCCCGAAACACGCGTAGTCGCGAAAGACGCGGATCAACCGACGCGCGTGATTCTGCTTCCGCCGCGTGGTTTGCGCGCGGACGATCGATCTGCACGCGAGGTCGGCAATTTTATGGTGTCCATGCACTTGCGCGCCACCGCGAGCATGGGCGCCGACTGGGCCAGCGTCACTTCCCGCGGACCGATTCCCATCACCCTGGCTCCCGAACTGCAATTGCAGGTCGTGGATGCCATTGCCGAAAACGGCGCCAAGCTCGTCGACATCCGCCCCAGTGACTTAAGCCGCCTGCGCGCGGCCCAGCCGGGCCTGCGCGTGGCTCCGCTCATCGAATATGAACCGGCCATGCCGCACCGAAGCCTCTCGGTTCGATCGCGCCCGCGCGGGAGCGGAGCGATCCAGGTCAGAGTTGTTGTCCGCACGCCCGATGCCAGTCCGGTCGTGGGCGCCTGCGTGGTCGCTTACGCGCGCTTTGCCGATCGCGAAGGCGACGACGGAACGACCGACAGCCAAGGCGCGGTGTCGCTGTCGGTGCCGCGCAACGGACGCGTCGAACACCTGTACGTCGTCCCCAAGGCGGGCTTCTGGCCGTGGCTGACGAAGAACGTCACCATCACAGGTTCGTTCCAAGTAGTGCTCGACCCCATCCGCTTCCCCGCCAACGATTGTCTGCGTTTTGCCTATGGCAATGCCCCCGACGGCGCGGGGCAGGGCGTCGTGGTGGGAATCGTCGACACAGGATGCGGGCCGCACCGCGATCTCGACATACAGGGGGGCTGCAGCCTGGTACTCGGCTCGAACCCAGCCGATTATCACGACAACGGAGAGCAACACGGGACTCACGTTGCCGGCATTATCGCCGCACGCGGAGATGGAGCCGCCCGCGCGCGAGGGCTGGCTCCGGGCGCGACCTTGCGCAGTTATCGCGTGTTCGCGAAACCTGGAGAAATGACGGATAATTTCGAAATCGGCAAGGCCATCGACCTGGCAGTCGAAGAGGGATGCGACCTACTCAATCTGAGCCTTAAGCAGCGAAGCGATCCCGTGGCCGATATCGCTCTCCACGAAGCAATCGAAGGAGCTCGCAACGAAGGATGCCTGACGATTGCTGCGGCCGGCAATGGCGAGCGCGAGAGCGTGTCGTTTCCCGCCCGGGATGATTTGTGTATCGCGGTAACCGCGATGGGCCGCGTAGGCACCGCGCCACAAAACTCAACTTCCGCGGCCATGCTGGCCGACCCGAAAGGAACCGACCGCCAGGATTTCTTCTCGGCCATGTCCAATTATGGGCCGGAAGTGGATTTGACCGGGCCGGGAGTTGGCGTCATTTCGACCGTTCCTGGCGACAGTTATGCCGTCAAAGACGGAACTTCGATGGCTTGTGCGGCGGTTACGGGGGTCGCCAGCCGATTATTGGCCATGCGACCGGATATAATGCAGTTGAAGAACGACGACTCCCAGAAAGCCGAGCGATCGGCGGCAATCGCGCGACTGCTGTTGTCCTCAGCCAAACCTTTAGGCTTCGGCACGTTGTATGAAGGACAAGGAAGGCCAACCTGACGCGGGCGTAAAGCGATTCATCGTTCGCTACCGCGGCGCTGGCGCGAAGCCCGATGACGTCGTTCGCCGCATTATGGACTTGCCCGACACGGCGATCATCGACTCCAGCAATAAGATGTTGCTGGTTGAGGGTTCAGAAGACGCGATCCAGCGGGCACTGGGGCCGAACCACAATTGGCTGGTTGCGCCCCAGCAGCACTACGAGCTGCTCGACTGACGGCCGCGTCTAAAATCCCAGCTCGATGCTGCCCGTCAACACGGTGCGCTTTTGCCGGGCCTCGACCAGACCACTCAAGCTGGTGTCGGTAACGACCAGCCGTCCGCCAATTGGCGAAGTATAGAAGTCCGCACGGCGAGTGCAGGTCGGCTGATGCCACGTGCGGCGATTCCCGTAGGCGTTATCGGCATTGCCGAAAAGAGAGACCAGCTTGCGGACGAGCGCCTCCATGCCACCTTGCGCATCGATTCGTTGGGCGCCGTATTCGATTTCCATCTGGTACAGCCGGCCGTCGAAGAAGAAGAAGTGTGCCTGATCCGCGGAGTTCAGCTTTTCGACCGTGTAACAGGTCAGCCCGGCTTTGCCGTCGAGCTCATCGTTGCGGTCGACTTGCGCGGCGGGGAACGTGCGCATGAACTGCCGCAACGAGCAACCCACGCTCAGCCCTTCGAACTTGAATCCTTCCAGCGTGTTCGAAGTGGTCTCCATCCCGATTGCGTCTTCCCACCACACGCGTTCTTGCGCGCCAGCGCCGGCGACAAAAACACTCCCGCAAGCGAGGGCCAACAGAATCGAACGACGCATGTCGCAAACAGCGTGAAAAAAGCGGGGTCGCATGGCGTGGGTTTCTCCTGCACGGCTAGGTTGTGGGTCGCGCAAATCTAGCTCATTTCCCGCCGCAACTCGGCCATCTGTGCCGGTTGCGCCAGGTAGAAGGCTGCCTGAGCGGCTGAATCTGCTCGGCTGCTCGCCAGCCGCCGCCTGTGGCCGTACCATACGGCTGCCCAATAGCGCATGTCGCCCCGCCGGAGAAGAGATGCCCACGATCCTGGCCACACCGTTGACAGATTTCGCGGCTCGCTTGTTGGCGGCCGGTGGGTTGCCGACGGACGAAGCC
>DATJEN010000318.1:0-2650 GCA_035496575.1 Pirellulales bacterium | reverse complement strand
TTCCAGTTTCTTCACGCGCTCGTCCAGCGCGGCCAGCACCGTGTCGTGCTCGGCGAGTCGTCCGGCGTGGTCGTGCAAAAACTTGTTGTGCTCATCGAGACGCTTGTGCGCCTTTACGGCCAAGTCGTTGGAAGTCTGCCCGATCGCGTTCGCCGCGTCGGTGTCGACGCGCTGACGATTCAGTCGACCTTCGTGCCTGGCAAATTCTCTGTCATCGCGCTCGTTGTGTACGAGCTGCGCTTCAGCAATCGATTTGGTGATCGTGACGAGCTCGGCGATCTGTCTCTCTTCATGATCGGAGTGCTTACTGAACCCGTCCGATATCGTGCGGAAATCCACTTCGAGCCGATACAAGACACCGTTTTCGCCCAGAAGCGTGTCGCTCAAGGCGTTGACTCGGTCGGCAATATCGAGCCGCTCTTTCGTCGCATTCGAGAGCCCCGCCTGCTGCGCCAATGCACGAAGATCAGGCTCTTGCTCCGGATCGCGCGTCGACGGGATCGTCACAGAGACGACCGGTGCGCTACCCGAAATGTCGCGCGCGTCTGCCGGTGTCGGGATCTCTGATGGGCTCGACAACGGTGGCGTCAAAACGGTCCCGGCGGGTTCGTCGCCGTTCGCCGCGACCACCATGTCGGACCACGACATCTGCTCGCTGCACCACTCAGCGATCCGTTTCAGATCGGTTTTGTCGATGATTTTCAGGCCGGTGTCTTGTGGCGCGCCCGAGTAGAGCAAGCAGGGGATCCCGTAGTGCTCGGCGATCGTCATGACTTCGCTGCCGTTTCCATCTAGCAGGTTGTAGTCGCTGACGACGCAGACGAAGGCGTGGCCGGCGTCCTGCAGCATCAAGCGGGCGCCCATCACGCTCGTCACGACCGCGACGTCGTAGTCCCAGCGGCGGAGCCACTTGGCCAGTGCCCGGCCGACCGCTTCGTCGTCGTCGACCAGTAGGATCTGTTTGGCGGCGATCACGCATTACCTCTGGGGGCTCAGGGCTGTGTTGGCTCTTCGCTTTCCTCGAAGTCGTGCTGCTCGGGATCAGTGCGCTCCTCGGCGCGGCGCAGCTGGCGCGCGGCCCATTTGCGATCGAGATCTTGGCGTGTGGCCATCGGACAGCGGCTCGAGAGATTGGCGCGGCTATACTCAAGCGACAGATCGAAGTCGTCGAGCACCGACTTCTGCAAGCGTGCAAAGCGGTTCTGCATCATGACCATGAATTGCCTCTGCTGTTGCTCCAAAAGCGCTATACGATCTTCAACGCTCAGCTCGGCTTTCATTTCTTGCTTCATCCGGCATCCGCCTCTTCGCGTTCTGCTAGCTCGCGGTCTCGAGCGGCGTTGAGCTCACCCCAATCGACCGCGAGCGGGATCTGCAGCAGCAGGATGTCGTGGATGTCTTGATTAGAGAGCTTACTGTGCCCGCTGGTCGGTTGGCTCATCGCAACGCTCTCCGCACGGTCCGCGCTCTTCATCGCCGGGATGGTGCCGGGTAGATCGCGCAGGAATTCGGTAAACATGCTCACGACCGCGCGGCGATAGAGATCGACGTTGGCCGTGAAGTAACCGGCGCGGGCCAGCTCGTCGACCATGCCCACCGGATCGCCCTTCTCTGCCGCATCGAATGCGGCTTGATAGCGATTGGGCAATCCCACGCCGCGTGTCGCAAGACCCAAGAAACGAAAGTACTGCTCAGTGCCGCCCGCGATCGTTTCAAACGCACGAAAGCGCGTCTGCGGGTTGTACGGATCGAACCATTCGAGCTTGCCCTTGAGAACCTCGTTACAGCGGAAGTACTGCACGGCGCCGTTGTACGCGAGCGAGGCTTTCACGTTGCCGATGTTCCAGTTGTGCTCCTTCTGCCATCGGCCTGTTTCAAGTCCCGTGTGCGCGAGAAATACGCACAGGGCGCGTCGATCCAGATCGGCGGAGAACAGCATTCGGTACGAGGTCTGCAGCGCCGAGGCCATCGTTACCAAATCCGCGGGAGTGAGCTTGTCCTCTAAAAGTCGCTGATTAGGAGCATTCGGTGGCGTGGAGAACTTCGGATCGATCATCTGCCTGCCTGTTTTAGTAGCCAATCGCTAGCGGTCAAAAGCATGGAGGTGCCGACGATGAGGATTGCGCCGAGCTCGACGATTTCGTTGAGCGGGTTTTCCTTCGGCGCCGAGATGCCGGCGGCGCGCATGTGCGCTTCGATGAAATCGCTTTGGTCATCGCGCCGGCCGCGATGCTCGGTGATCGCACCGCGGGCGATAAAGTAGCCGCCGACAGCGACCGCTACTCCGATGAGACCGAGGGCGGCGTCGTTGTCGGCCATGCGTCAGCTCAGCGTGACACTAACGGGCAATAGTGCCCAACCACTCGGCTCCGGTAAGCTCAGACCACAGCGGGCCACTTGCTGAGGAACGCGCAAGGTGCGGCCGCCTTCGCACCACAGATTCTGCCCGCTCGCGCGTTTCTTCGCGCTGACCGACAGTCCACGCACGGCCAGCCACGCCGTCGGCTCGTAATTGACGAGCTTGACGCCGCCGGATGCATCGCGTTCGATCTTGGCCACACCGAACCCGAGGCGGCCGCTGTGACCGATCTGCTCACCCGCACCGACCTTCGTACCGGATGCCGAGCCGCCGGTGAGATTCAGATAGGTC
>DATJEN010000317.1:0-16308 GCA_035496575.1 Pirellulales bacterium | reverse complement strand
CGCTTTCTTAGCGCATAGAGCGCCTTGCAAGTCACTTCGAACCGATCGGCCACGAACAGCAGCAAGTCGCCCGGCTTGCCGCCCATCCGTTCGCGGATGCTCGCGAGCTCCTCGGGCTTGAAGTTCTTGGCGATCGGCGATGCCAGCGTGCCGTCGGCCTCGACCTTGAACCACGCCAGGCCCTTGGCGCCGAAATCTTGCACCACGTAGTTTGTCAGGTCATCGATGTTCTTGCGCGAATAGCGAGACGCGGCGCCACCGGCATTGATGCCGCGCACGCGGCCACCCTCGTCGGCCGTGGCGCGAAACACGCGGAACTCACAGCGCTTGGCTACCTCCGTGAGGTCGACGATTTCCATGCCGAAGCGCAGGTCGGGCGCATCGTGGCCGAACCGCTCCATCGCCTCGTCATAGGTCATCCGCGCAAGCGGCAGCGGGACGTCGATATTCAGAATTTCTTTGGCCAGCCGCGCGACGAGCCCGTCGATCAGCGTGATCACGTCTTCGCTGTCGACGAAGGACATCTCGAGGTCGAGCTGGGTGAACTCCGGCTGCCGGTCGGCGCGCAAGTCTTCGTCGCGGAAGCACCGCGCGACCTGCACGTAGCGGTCATAGCCGGCGATCATCAGGATTTGCTTATAGAGCTGCGGCGACTGGGGCAGGGCATAAAAGCTGCCGTTGTGAACCCGGCTGGGCACCAGGTAGTCGCGCGCTCCCTCGGGTGTGCTGCGGCCCAGCATGGGAGTTTCGATATCGATGAAACCGTGTTCGTCGAAGTACGTGCGCATGCCGCGCACAATCTGGTGCCGCAACAGCAGAGTGGACTGCATCTCGGCGCGGCGCAAGTCCAGATAGCGATACTTGAGCCGCAAATCCTCGTTCGGCAATTCCTTCGCGCCCGGCTGAAAGGGCGGCGTCACGCTCTTGTTCAAGATCGTGAGCGCGGACGGGCGGACCTCGATCTGGCCGGTCGCGAGCTTGGGGTTTACGGTGCCGTCAGGCCGTGGCGAAACTTTGCCCCGCACGCAAATCACGAACTCGCTGCGCAGCGTGCGGGCCAGCTCCTGGTTCTCGGCTCCGCACTCGGGCGAGAAGACAATTTGCGTCTTGCCGAAGCGGTCGCGCAAATCGATGAAGATGCCACCGCCGTGATCGCGGTAGCTGTCGACCCAGCCGCACAGGGTCACCTCCTGGCCGACATGCTCGGCTCGCAATTCGCCGCACGTATGAGTTCGAAGCAACGCCGTAACCTCTGGGTGAAAAGAGCCGAGAACAGTTGGCAACCGGAAGCGATCGCCCGGCAAAGCGGGTCATCTTAACCTAGACACGCCGGGCCGGGAAAGGTGACCGCGCCCGTCGAGAAGCGAGCCGAGAATGCTACGCCGCTTTGGACGACCTTGCTCGTCGCCGCGCGGCCGCGGCCGCAAAACCGACCACGCTAACGAGCGCTAGCCACCAGGTTCCAGGCTCGGGCACGCTGGCTATCGCCATGGGAGCGGCCAGGGCCAAGGGGCTGACCTCGACTGGCGCAACGGTGGTGGGCAGATTCAATAGATCGGCAATCACCAGCAGCGCATCTCGCGCGGACAGCGAGTTGGTGCCGTTCACGTCGACAAAATTGGGAAATTTATCGTCGAGCGTGGGGGTCGCGAGCGTCTCATTGCCGTGCAACAGCAGCTCGTGAATCACAAGCAAGGCGTCTTGCGCATTCACCCGGCCATTGTTGTCCACGTCGTTCGCGTTAAACGGGTTGGTCCAGGGAGTGCTCGTGGGAGCGATCGTGAACTGAAAGCCGGCATCCGTGAGCGGCGCTCCGGCATAGATGAAGGAGGTGCCCGTCGGAAAGGTCGTGTGGATTGTCGAATTGGCGGCCAGCTGGGCTGGAGTACTTGTGCTGTCGAACCTAAACCCGAATAGCGTGTTGCCCGAGGCCAGCGGCGAAGCCGTGTTGACCCATTGGATGCCAAATCCATCCCCGACGAATTCCTGCGTGATGGTGGCTGTCCAACCGGTAGGGCCGACGACGTTCGTTGGGCTGGCCGCCAGAAAGTCTTCGCCGGGCACCCACGAGTACCACAGGGTGCCGACCGTAGTGCTGCCGGTGTTATTCAGATCGATCGTGTAGCGGAAGGTGGTGGCGTCGACCTTCTGGTACATAATCACGCCGGCCGCCACTTCGGCGGCTGTGACCGTTTGCGGCGCGAATAAGCCGGCTAGCGAAAATATCGCAACCAACATTCGAGCTTTCGCAAGCGATACCGCTTGCGAGCGCGCGACGCAGTGGCTCGATGCGGAGAAGCCAATCATGACGGAGAGACTGTTCCAGAAGAGGTGGCGCGAACAAGCGCATTGTAGTCGCCGCGGGCCGAGGATGCGAATTTGAGCACCGCTAGCGAGCATCAAACGCCACGCGCGGCGGCCTCGATTTGCCGCGCGATTTCTATTGCGCTAAAACCTTCCGTCATCGGCACACTGCGGCACTCGCTCAAGCTGCGGAACCAGGTCCGCTGTCGTTTGGCGAACTGGCGCGTGCGCAACTTAACTAGCTCGATGGTAGCTGGCAGGTCACGCTGTCCGGCGAGATGCTCAATCACCTCGCGGTAACCGAGCGCCTGCGAGGCCGTGCGGCTGAGCTCTCCGTACCGGCGCGAGAGCTCTCGCACCTCGTCCACGAAACCCGCCGCAAACATGCGTTCGACCCGGTCATCAATGCGCCGCGCCAGATCTTCGGCCGGCCAGTTGAGGACAAACACGCGGCATGCCTCCGCGGGCCGCGCATGCTCAAACTGCTGCTGCAAGCGCGAAATCGACTGCCCCGTCTTTTCCCACACTTCGAGCGCCCGAATCACGCGGCGATGGTCGCGCGGGTGCAATCGCGCGGCGCTCGCCGCGTCGACCTCTTGTAAGCGCCGGTGCAAGGCGCCCTCGCCCGCGCGGTCGAGCTCGGCCTGAAGTTGCCGCCGCAATTGCCAATCGGCCGCGGGACCCTGAAAGATCCCGCGCAGTAGCGCCTTCAGGTACAGCGGCGTGCCGCCGACGAACAGAGCCTGATGCCCGCGCGCGGCAATATCGCGCACGGCTCGGCCCGCGTCCTCGACATAGCTCGCCAGGCTGTACTGGTGATTCGGCTCGAGCAAGTCTACCAGGTGATGCGGGATCCGCGCGCAATCGGCCGGCGTGGGCTTGGCTGTGCCGATTTCCATGCCGCGATAAACGGCCATCGAATCCAGTGAGACAATCTCGGCGTTCAGGAGCTCGGCCAGTCCCACGCCGATTTCGGTTTTTCCGCTCGCGGTGGGGCCCGTTAGAAACCAGGCATCGCGAGCTTCAGCAGTCAGGCTCATGTGCAACGCTTACGTGAACAATTTCGAACTCGAATCACACGCAATTTGCCGCGCTTTGCGCAACCGCGCGCTGGCTTGCTCCTCGCGCATCTAGAGCCTAAATTCCATTCGAACTAAACTTAGGCTTGCAACGACGACAGTCGAGCACATCCATGCCCGAAAACAGCACGATCTTCGCGCGGTTGATGGCGGTCATCGAGGACCGGCGGGCGAACCCGTCTGAAAAATCGTACACGAATCGGTTGCTTGAGGGAGGCGTGCCCAAAATCGGCGCGAAAATCAGCGAGGAAGCCGCCGAGGTGGTGGAAGCCGCCGGCGAACCTGGCGACGCTGGCCGGGCTCACACCATACGCGAAGCGGCCGACGTGCTTTACCACTTGTTCGTCCTGCTGGCGGCTCGTCAAATCTCGCTCGAAGAGGTCGAAAACGAGTTGGCTGGCCGATTCGGCATTTCGGGGCTGGATGAAAAAGCCTCTCGCGGAAGCAAGCCCAGCTCGGGCCACGCGGACAGGGATTCCTCATGACCAATTTGCGTATCGGAATTCCGAGCAAGGGGCGGCTGGCCGAAGTGGCCGGCGAACTCTTGAAAGAAGCGGGGCTTAGCTTCCGTCGCCAGGAACGAACCCTGTTTGCCCGCTGCCGTGAGTTGCCGCTCGATATCACGTTTCTGCGCACCGAGGACATTCCTATTCTGTGCGCCGAAGGGGCCATCGACATGGGAATGACGGGCGGCGATCTGCTGGCCGAAAGCGGCACCGAGCTTGTCTCGCGCCTGGACTTGGGGGTCGGTCATTGCCGCCTGGCCGTCTGCGTGCCTGAGGACAGCTCCATCAGCCGGCCGGGCGAGCTCGAAGCCGCGCGCGTCGCGACGAGCTTCCCACGCGTGACCGAGCGGTTCCTCAAGGAGCACCACGCGCGCGCCCACCTGGTTACGCTATCCGGCTCGGTTGAAATCATGATCGCGCTGGGCGTGGCGGATGCGATCGTCGACTTGATTGAAACCGGCAGCACGCTGGCGGCCAACCGGTTGCGAATTCTCTCCGAAATTGGCAGCTATCAAACGGTGTTGGTGCAGAACCCGGCCTGCCGGCACGCCGAGTTGGCCGACCGCGTCGTGCGACGCCTGGAAGGAGTGGTGATCGCGCGCAGCTACTCGCTGTTGGAGTACAACGTGCCGCGGAGCAAGCTGCCGGATGCCGAGAAGATTACTCCCGGCTTCAATTCGCCTACGATCAGCGCGCTCGAAGATTCAAACTGGTGCGCCGTGCGGGTAATGGTCCGCCGCACGGAAGTCATCGGGATCATGGAGCGACTCGAGTCGCTTGGTGCGTCGGCCATTCTCGAGACGCGGATCACCAACTGCCGTTTGTAAGGCGCTGGCGAGCAGCGCGCAGGTTAGTTGGGCTTTGTCGCTTGGCCGGCCAGCCATACCTGCTGCACGCCAGTTTGCGCCGCGAAAATCGCTTCGTAGGGGTCGCGCGTGCCGGGAGAAATCGGCCCGAGAGCGACCAGGTCGGCCCGCTTGCCGGCGTCCAAGGTTCCGACCTCGTGATCTCGCCCAATGGCTCTTGCACCTCCATGCGTGCCAAGCTCAAGCACCGTGGCCGGGTCCACGCCCGGATGATGTTCAGCCACAAAGCGCAGTTCGTTGAGCATGTCCAGATCGGGATTCGAAGCCCGACTGTCGGTGCCGAGCGCGATGGCTACGCCGGCAGCCAGCCGCTGAGCGAGCGGATAAGGCGCATGTCGAAAATAGGCGTGCGTGCGCGCGCAATAGACGACGCTCATCCTCGCGCGATGCTCGGCCAGAAACGCCACTTCAGACGACTGCAAGTAGTTTCCGTGCACCACCAGGCTGCGCGGCGCGCGGGCTAGTTGCGACAAATATTCGCCTATCGAAGAATAGCGGGCGGTGGGTAAGGGATCGAAAGCTCCCGCGGCTTCGAGCAATTCGCGGAATCCTCCCCGACCACGCTCGAGGAGCTCGAGCTCCTCAGGCGACTCAGCCAAATGCATGGCCAAAGGCACTTTCGACTGGCACGCCAAATCGACAAGTTCGCCGAGCAGCCGCGGCTGCACGGTATAGGGGGCGTGCGGGCTCAACGCGAATTGAAAGCGTGGGTCGCGGGGGCCTTGCGCGAGAAACTCCCGCGCGGTTTGCAATGTGGTTTCAATTCGGTCCTCAGTCGGCGCGATGCATTCTCGGAAGACCGTCGTGCCGGGAGCGGCGGCAGCGCCCTGCGGTTTCAAAGCCCAATCGCTGGTTGCGATTTCGCCAACGCTGGTGGCCCCGCCCAGCAGGCTCTGCGCTAAACCACTTTGAATGGCGGACATGTTGTCTCGGGACTGCTCGACCCGGCGGTGCGAGCGAACTTCGCCAATCCAACTCGGCAGCGCCATTCCCGGGCGGCCCAGCGGAGCGGCAAGGCTGCTGAACTCCAGATGCGTGTGGGCATTCACAAAACCAGGCACGAGCGCCACGTCGCCCAGATCGAGGGCCTCGCGAGCGCCGTCGCCGGGTCCGACGAAGACGATCTTGCCGCTCTCGACGCGCACCATTCCGCCCGAAATCGGCTTGGCAGCGACAGGAAGCACCCAAGCCGCGCGGAGACAAAGATGTCCCGATTCGCTGGACATGAGCGGCCTGTCGTTTCGTTGAGAGCCCGCGCGGCGAGACTCAGCTAGCCATCGAATGCGCGGTTTGATGCGTCAGGAGCTCGCGGCTGCCGGCTTGCCGGCGACTGCTGTCGGGCAGACGTGCAAACCAGCGCAGAATGAGCGCGCTGACGACCAGACTGAGCAGTATTGCCGACCATCCATAGAGCTGTCCATGCTCGGGGTTCGCGCGCCACAACCAGCTCTGCCAGGTGGTCGGCTGACCGTCGGGAACAAAGTCGCCCGCCAACACAGCCAACGAGTTGTGCACGATGTGAAACAGGATGCCCGGGAGCAGGCTGCCGGTTTGCATGGCGATAAAGCCGATCACCGTGCCCAGCAAGCAGGCCACGAGCGACTGCTGGAAAATCGAATGCGCGGCGCCGAAGAACACGCTCGACAAAACGATGGCGGTCCACTTGTTATTTCCGCGGCTGAAGCCCGACAAAATGAAGCCTCTAAATGCGAGCTCCTCGCACACGGCCGGCAGGGCGGCGATGATCAACAGCGTGGTCCAGATGTTGTCGCTGCCAATTTGCATTCCCGCCAGTAGCTCGGCCATTTGCTCGCTGATGGGATAGATTCGCATCACGATGCTTTGCAATAAATTCGCGAGGGGGTGCAACGTGAACCCGAGCAGCAAGCCCCCCGCGGCAGCCCACAGGCTCGGCTTTCGCAGCAGCAGCGTTTGCGCAGGGCTGAGCGTCAGCATCACGGCCATCAACAGCGCTGGCGTGGCGATCACGACCAATTGCGTCACGGCCGTGAGGACCGCGAACTCGCGAAACGAGTGAGGCGCAGGTAGCGAGAAGCCCATGAAGAACCGAATCATGAGAATCAGCACGCCGCACGCCATCGCTTCGGCGAAGCTGGGCGTCAGCTCTCGATCGCGCAGCAGGTGCGCAATCCAAGCCCGCACATCCCAGCGTTCGCTCTCGCGGAACAGCACCGATTCGGAATTGAACTGGTTCGTGGCCCAGCGAATCGCCAGGGCACAGCACCCCAGCGTGACCAGCGCGACCAGCGGCACATACGGCAGGGCTGCCAGGTAGTTGCCCTCGAGCATCGACCGCAGCAAGAGCACCAGTCCCGTAATCGGAATCAGGCTATTGCCGATATTGAGCTCGACGCCCGGCGCCATCGGCAAAAAGCTCAAGGGCATGGCGACGAGCATGAGGGGCATCAGGTAGTACTGGCCCTCCTTGGTGCTCCGTGCGAAGGCCGCCAGCGCCAGGCACAGCGCGCTAAACAGAGCCGAAACAGGCACCAGCGCCACGAGCAGCCACACGAACGCCAACATCGGCGGCGGACCCAAGTTCGGTATCTGGCTGAGCACGAACGAGCCGGTCAGTGCGATGCTCCCCAAGTTCAAGCTTGCGGTGGCCATGCTGAAGATCATGATCGTCAGCAGCTTGCCCCACACGATCTCGAGGCGTTCGGCCGGGCTGCTGAGCAGCGTTTCCAGGGTGCCGCGTTCCTTTTCGCCCCCGCACAGATCGATGGCCGGATAGAACGCGCCGGTCAGCGCGCAGAGCAAGAGCACGAACGGCAACAGCTTCGACCAGGCCGCCGCTTTGTGTTGCTCCGGATCGGCGGCGTCGATCGTTTCAATCTTGAACGGCCGCGCGACAACGGCCGGCAGCTTGCTCTCCTGCAGGCTGCGATCCGCGAGTTCGTCACGCCAGCGATCGAGCGCGTCGACCACGCGGCGGTGCCCGGCCCGAGATGCATCCTGGGCCAGGTTCGGAAAGACCTTGATCTCGGGCAGGCCGGAAGCCGCGAGTTTCTGCGCGGCCTGCCCACGATTGCCGGGCTCGAGGGCTCGCTGCAAGCGGGTGTATGACTCGACAAAGTCGGGTGGAAAACAAACCACCAGATCGTAATTGCCCTCAAGCATTTCGCGCCGCGCCTCGTCCAGCGGCTCCTTCCAGTCGCCGGTAACGGGTTGCAATGTCAGCTTGAGCAGGCCGGCCGTCTTGGGATTGGAAAACAGCTCCTCGGCGAAATGGTCGTCTTCGATGAGAGGCGGCAGATCGGGCGAGTCGGGCGCGCCGATCACCAGCACGCGCGCCGCATGCTCGCGCATGAACTGCGTGACCTGGAAGAAACTCATCCCCAACAGTGGATACAGCACGAGCGGCAGCACGGCGATCATGAACAGCGTGCGGCGGTCGCGCAATTGATCGCGAATCTCGCGCCCTAATATTAATCGCACCTTCGACCAATTCATCGCGCCAGGTCCTCCAGCGCTTCCGCCGCGAGCGCGGCCGGATGATTGTCGTCGTGCCGCTGAATCAGTCCGAAGAAAAGCTCTTCGAGATCGTTCTCATGATGCTCCTCGACGAGCTCTTCGAGCGTTCCCACCGCCAGCATGAAGCCGCGGTGCATAATCGCCACGCGGTCGCAAAGCTTCTCGGCCTCGCGCATGATGTGCGTCGAGAAAATCACGCACTTGCCATTGTCGCGAAGCTCGGCCACCGTCTTGAGCAGGGCTCGCGCCACGAGCACGTCAAGCCCGCTCGTGGCCTCGTCGAAGATCAACACCGGTGGATCGTGTACGATGGCGCGGGCAATCGAAACTTTCTGTCGCATGCCGGTCGACATTTTAGCGCCCAGCACGTCGCGGATTTCCTGCATCTTCAGCCGCGTGAAAAGATTTTCCATTCGCGCCCGCAACGGTTCCGGCTCCATGCCGTGCAGCCGCCCGAAGTATTCCACCATTTCCCAGGCGGTCATGCGGTCGTAGACGCCTGTATTGGCCGACATGAAACCAATCTGCCGGCGGACCATGGATGCCTGCGCGACGACGTCGTATCCGTTGACGCTGGCTGTGCCGTCCGTCGGCTGCAAGACGGTGCTCAAGATGCGCAGCACCGTGGTCTTGCCAGCGCCATTGGGACCCAACAGCCCGTACACCTGGCCGGGCAAGGCGTCGAAGCTGATCCCTTTCAGCGCGTGCACTTTGCCGCGCTGCAGATCGTTGTAGTACTTGGCTAGCTGCCGGACATGAATCATCGGGGCCCGCCGGTTCTTCCATACCGGTTGCGAGACGCGCGCTGACACGCGCGGCAAATGCCCGCAGGCCTGCACGACCGCGCATATACCTTCAAGGTTACCACATTCTTTCGGGTGGGTGGTGTGGTTGGGAAACCCTGAAATAGGGCCACTTTGGCCGGCTTTCAGGCCGCGACCGTGTCGCTGGGAGCCTGGTCCACCAGCTCGTAGAACACGTTTCGTCGCCTGGGGGTATAGCCCAATTCGGCGATCGCGTCGCGCATTTGCTCGAGCGTCAGGTAATGAACGGTGCCAGCCGCCGCAACCACATTCTCCTCGATCATCAGGCTTCCCATGTCATTGGCGCCATACAGGAGCGCCAACTGCCCGATCTTGAGACCCTGAGTCACCCAGCTCGATTGAATGTTGGCGACGTTATCCAAATAGAGACGCGCGACCGCCTGCGTCTTCAGGTATTCGAAGGAGCCCGCCGCCGGCAGATTGGCCATTTCATAGCCTGGCTGAAAGGTCCAACAGATGAACGCCGTAAAACCGCCTGTCTCATCCTGCAGTTGACGCAGGCGCTCCAAATGCTCGATCCGCTCGGGCAAGGTTTCGATGTGGCCGAACATCATGGTCGCCGTGCTGCGTCCGCCCAATTTGTGCCACACGCGGTTGACGTTCAGCCAGTCGTCGGTGAGGACCTTGCCGCGCGTGATTTCCTTGCGCACGCGGTCGACCAGGATCTCCGCGCCACCGCCCGGCAAGCTGCCCAGCCCGGCTGCTTTGAGGCGGGCGAGCACCTCTTCGAGCGGAAGCTTGGAGACCTTGGTGAAGTGATGGATTTCCGGAGGACTGAAACCGTGGACGTTCACTTGCGGGAAGTGCCGCTTGATGTCGCGCAGCAGCTCTTCGTACCACTCGAGCTTGAACTCGGGATGCAAGCCGCCTTGCATCAGAATCTGATCGCCGCCCAGGTCGACCGTCTCTTGGATTTTGTGGAGCAGTTCTTCGCGCGAGAGAACGTATCCTTCGGCATCCTTCGGTTTGCGAAAGAACGCGCAAAAATCGCACACGGCCGCGCACACGTTCGTGTAGTTGATGTTGCGGTCGATGTTATATGTGCGGTAGCTCTCGGGATGGAGCCGCCGCGTAACCGCGTCGGCGGCGCGGCCAAGCGCCGCCAAATCGTGGCACTCGAGTAGTGCCACGCCCTCCTCGGGCGCCAACCGCTGACCGGCGACCGCTTTATCCAGCAGCCCGGCAACCTTTGAATTCAAGTTCGACTCCCGTGGGGGCGAGCCCCAATGCGGCGGCTTTCTCGTAAAACAGTTCGAGCCCGGCCAACTCGCGCGAACCCAAGTAAAAATACAGGTTATCGCGCAGGTAAGAAACACACTGCGGCTGGGTCAATCCCAGCGCCGCGGCCTCCTGGGCGGCAATTTCGTCTAGATTCGCCACGCCGGCGTCGCGCGCGAGCCCCAGCGATATGCCAAGCGACGCCAGCTCGGCCCCGGGTCGAGCCACCCACATCGCGAACACGAATGGCAGGTTGGTCCAGCGACACCACTGGTCGCCGAGATCCCACACGAACTCAAAACTTCCGCCCGGCGAATACATGGCTCGATCGCCGATCAGCATGACCGCCTCGGCGTCCGATTCATTGAAGCTTGTGCCCAACGGCAGCTTGCGCAATTCCGGACGAACTCCATAGCGCTCTGCAAGCAGAATCTGCACGAGGGCGGCGCTCGTGCGCGAGCCTTCGTCGAGGGCCAAGGTGCGAATCGCCTCGATCGGAGTGCGGCTGAAAAGCTTCACCGAGAGCACCGGGCCGCGGCACGCAATGGCCGCGTCCGAGACAATCGAATAGCCCGGGTTGTGAAAAAACTCAACCGACGGGATGAGCGCCACGTCGAGTTGCGAGCTGGCCAGATCATCGGCCAGGCGGCTGGGAACATCCAGCACCAGGTCGGCTTGGGGAACAAACTTGCTCCAGGCATAAATGAGCGGCTTCGTATTCAGGTAGCGCACGGCGCCCACACGTAGCCGCGAGCGATCGTCCATAGTCTCCTCGGTGGCCAGCCGGCTCCTGCTTGTCAGCAAGTCGCAGAGCTGACGGGCCGCTTGTGAAAGATTTCACTAACTGTCATTATAGGGGCCACTCCCGGCTCGATGAAGAGCGCCATTTCGGCTCCCTGACTCTTGCAGCCAACGAGCGCCGCGCCTTCGTTTGACAAGCAATTTCGCCCGCCCCTATGCTCCACGAACCATGAACACGGTCGTACAAATATCGTTGGATGTCACCAGCAAAGCCGAAGCGCTGGAAACCGCCATGCTCGCCATGCGCGCAGGCGTCGATTGGCTCGAGGCCGGTACGCCGCTCATTATCGCCGAAGGCATGCACGGCGTGCGAGCGCTGCGCGAGCGCTTTCCCGATACGCCGATCGTGGCCGACCTGAAGACCATGGATGGCGGCTATCTGGAAGCCGAAATGATGGCCAAGGCCGGCGCCACCCACGTTGTTGTCATGGCCCGCGCTCACGAAGAAACCATTCGTTGCGTGGTGAAGGCCGGCAAGGATTTCGGCGTGCAGGTGATGGGCGACAACATGGTCTGCGAGGACATGGTCGCTGGCGCGCGACGGCTGGAAGATTTGGGCTGCCACTACGTGATTCATCATATCGGATATGACGAGCGTCGCGGGATTGCGGCGCGCGGCCAACGCATGCCCAGTCCGCTTGACCAGCTTAGAGCCGTCGTGCAGGCGGTCAGCGTGCCGGTGCAAGCCGTCGGCGGGTTGAGCTTGGAGCAGGCCGTGCGCACGCCCGAGTATGGCGCGCCTTTGGTGGTGTTGGGGGCTCCACTGACCATCGATGCCGACGCGTTCAAGACGGCCAGCGGAGATCTCGAAGCCTCGCTGCGGCTGATCTGCGAAAAAGTTCACGCATACGGGGACGTGCCCGTGGGAAAGAAAAAATGAAGCAACCAGGCGTGGTGAATTACGGACCCGAGCGTTTCAACGTCGAGCTGCGCGAGATCGAGCGGCCCTCGATCGGCCCGGACGACGTGCTGTTGGAAGTGGCGGCGGTCGGGGTGTGCGGCAGTGATCTGCATCAGTGGACGGCCGAACATAGCTGGCCCGTTAACTATCCCGTGGTGTTGGGGCACGAATTCGCCGGCAACGTGGCCGAGCTTGGAAGTGCCGTGAAAGGTTGGCGCGAGGGCGATCGCGGCGTCAGCGAGACCGCGGCCGTCATCGATCTCGACAGCCCGCTAACGAAGCAGGGCTTGTATAACCTCGATCCCACGCGGAAAGGCTTTGGCTACGGCGTGAACGGCGCGATGACGCGCTACGTGCGCGTGCCGGTGCGTTGCCTGCATCATCTGCCCGACTCACTGCCGTTCGAGAAAGCCGGGCTGACCGAGCCTTGTTGCGTGGCTTATAACGCGGTGGCCGTCAACTCGAGCGTGAAGCCGGGTGACCGCGTGGTGGTGCTGGGGCCCGGCCCGATCGGCCTGTTGTGCGCGGCGATCGCCCGTTTGCAAGGCGCCGAAGTGGCCGTGGTTGGCTTGGAGCGCGACCGCACGCGGCTGGCCGTCGGCGAGCAGTTCGGGTGTGTGTCGATCGTGGACAATCTCGAGGCGTGGGTTCGGCAGGGGGATGGGCTGGGAGTCGATGGAGTCATCGACGCGGCCGGCATTTCCGCCACGCTCAAAACGGCGCTCGATATCGTGCGCCCGGCGGGATGGGTGACGAAGGTTGGCTGGGGCAAACTTCCGTATGGCTACTCGCTCGACCCGCTTGTGCAAAAAAACGTCACGCTGCGGGGCAGCTATAGCCACAACTGGCCAATCTGGGAGCGCGTGATCCGGCTGCTCGCCACGGGCGCGCTCGACGTGCAAAAGATCATCGGCGGCATTTGGCCGCTCGAAGAGTGGCACGAAGCGTTCGAAAAAATGCACTCCGGCCAAATTGTCAAAGCGGTACTGCAACCCCACTAGCTGGAAAAAGGGGACGCGGGACAAAAGTCTTTTCCTCGCTGCTTGCCGATGCGCCTCAAAGACAAAGTCATCCTGGTCACCGGCAGCACGACCGGCATCGGCGAAGCCATCGCGCGCCGCGCCATCGCCGAAGGCGCCAAGGTGCTGATCCACGGCCGCGATGAAGGTCGTGCCCGCGCGCTGGCGACCGAACTCGGCGAGCGCGCCGCTTTTCACATCGATCCAATCGCCGATCCGGCGGCGCCCGCGCGGATGGTGGCGGCGGCGATCGCGGCTTTTGGCCAACTGGACACTTTGGTCAACAACGCGGCTACCGTCGAGCGCAGCAATCTCCACACCACTGATGTGGAGCTGTTCGATCGCATCATCGCCACCAACGTCCGCGCGCCGTTGTTGCTCATTCAGGCCGCGCTGCCGCATTTGCACAAGACACAGGGCTGCGTGCTCAACATCGGATCGATCAATGGCTATTGCGGCGAGCCAAATCTGCTGGCCTATTCCATTTCAAAGGGCGGATTGATGACGCTCTCGCGCAACCTCGGCGATGCCTTGCCGCGCGACGGCGTGCGCGTCAACCACTTCAACGTGGGCTGGGTGCTCACGCCCAACGAATACCGCCAGAAGATCGCCGATGGCCTGCCGCCCGACTGGCCCGATCGAATCGACCGCGTCAAAGCGCCATCCGGCGGACTGATGAAGCCCGAGCAGATTGCAGCGGCGGCGGTGTACTGGATGGGAGACGAAAGCCGGCCAATCAGCGGCACGGTGCTGGAGCTCGAGCAACATCCCGTGATTGGTCGCAACGCGCCCAAGACAGTAGTTTGACGAGCTTCGTGCTCGTGTCTCTTTTTTTCTTTCCTAACCCCCAACCCCTACTCCCATGCCCAAACTGGCCGCGTTCCCGAAAGCCTACATGGATCCGCTGGTCGTTGATGGTTCGATGACCATCCGCCAGTGGGTCGACTTGGCTTCAACTCTCGACATCGATGGATTGGAGTTCTACAGCGGGTTCTTGGAGCTCAAGGATCGGTCGAAGTGGGGCGAGTCTCGCCGGATGGTGGAAGACAAGGGGCTGTCGATCCCCATGTTGTGCTGTTCGCCGGACTTCACGCATCCCGAACGCAAGTTCCGCCAGCAGCAGATCGATCTGGAAAAAGGATGGATCGACATGGCCATCGAGTTGGGCGGGCAATATTGCCGCGTGTTGTCGGGGCAGCGGCGGCCCGAGGTGTCTCGCGCGGATGGGATCGCCTACGCCGCCCAGTGCATTGAAGCATGCATCCCGCACGCGGCGGCGGGCGGCGTGACGCTCATCATCGAGAATCACTACAAGGACAACTACTGGCAATACCCCGAGTTCGCCCAGCACATGGACGTGTTCTGCGACCTGGTGGATCGCATTCACTCGCCGCACTTCGGCGTGAACTACGATCCCAGCAACACGTTCCTGGCCGGCGAGGACCCGCTCGATCTGCTCGAGCGCGTCAAGAGCCGCGTGGTCACGATGCACGCCAGCGACCGCTACCTGGCCGAAGGCACGATCGAAGACCTGCGCAAGGAAGAGGACAGCGTGGGCTATGCCTCGCGGCTGCGGCATGGAGAAATCGGACGCGGCATGAACGACTATGACGCCATCTTTGGCAAGCTGGCCGGCGTCGGCTTCGATGGCTGGGTCAGCATCGAAGATGGCGTTGACGGAATCGACCAGCTCCAGCGAAGCGCCGAATTTTTGCGCCGCAAGATGGCGCAGTATTGGCCGTGAGGAGCAGGGGGAGCAGGGGCCAGGAGTCAGAGGCCAGGGGTCAGGGATCCAAAGGTCAGTGGAAGCGCGCAGTTGGTCACGAGAATGCGTGTGGGCCAACGGCCCAGCCTGCAAAAGCCAGGGGCAAGCGCAGCGTCGCCCCTGGACATACCCGCACGGTTTTGATCGCGAAGCCCTGAAGGGGCGCCCTTCTCGCGCGATCAACGAAAGCAGAGCCCCCTTTGGGGCTTTGAGAATGTTTTCTGGTAAATCTTACCAGGGGCGACGCTGCGCTTGCCCCTGGCTATGGCAGTGTAGGGCCTTCGGCCCTCAGGAGCGCGCGTGCCGAACGTCCGCTTCGCCAGCCCTACGACTTTGATTTCTCGTGGTCGGGCCACCACTGCCAATCGCGGCGAGCGCTGCGCGGCGGCGCGGAGCTTGCTCTGGCCCGCAACACGCGCTCGATTTCGTCGGCGGACATGCCGCGCTGAATCATTTCCATTTTCAAGGTCGCGTTCATGTCGTCGCGCTGCATCTTGCGATACGTACCCGCCAAGATGGCCGTCACGGCGATGATCACCGCGCCCACGATGGGGACCGCGAGAAATACCAACAGCTCGTCGGGGATGCTGGCCAGCAGGGGTACGAACATGGTGGGGCCTCGCAGTTAGCTCGTTTTCGCTTCCTTGCCCAGCGTCGGGCAGGGCACCTTCGGCAGCGCGCCCAGAATTTCGCTGAGCGACGATCGGTTCGAAGCCATGCGCGCTTCGAGCACCTGCTTGATCTCGCCCGCCGACATGCCGCGCTGCACCATTTCCAGCTTGAGCGTGGCTTCCATTTCGTCGAGCTGCGTGCGGCGATAATGGGTGACCATCACCTTGGTAATCGCCACCGTGATGCCGCCCAGGATGGCCACCACGCCGACCATCATCCCGCAGATAGCAATCAAGTCTTCGCTGGAGATTTTGGAAACAAGGTCGCTCATAGGAGCTCCCGCAAAAAAGCCGGGCGTACATGGAACGCAAGGGGTGCCACTGGACCCTATTCGCTCCAGTATCGTCGATCTTGGCTGAACTTCAAGAAAACGCGGTTCAGGCCTTCAACTGCTCGTCATGCCGCATGGCGCTCGGCGGTTGATCGGCCCGGTGCAGATTGCCAAGCGCCGTTCGGGCTCCGGCGTGCTGCTCGACGTCGTTGTCTTCCCATTCGATCGACACGGCCCCGTCGAAACCAGCTCGATTGAGCTCCACCAGCAGCTCCTCGGTGCTGGTGGCATCTCGCGCCGTGCCGGCCGTGACGAAATTCCAGCCGTTGTGCTTGTCGCCCATCGGTCGGTGTCCGCCCAGACGCCCGTTGCGGGTATAGCCGCGCGCGACCTGCACCCCCTTGATGTGCGCGCAGTGAATGCGGTCACCATAGGCACGGATAAAGTCGACGCCCGAGACCCCTTGCCACTCCATGTGCGAGCAATCGAAGTTGAAGCCAGTAGCTTTCTCGAACCCCGCGGCGTCGAGCGCGGCCAGGTAGTCGGCGGCGCTGGCGATGTCTCCCATGGCGCGCTCGCTGGGATGG